>JABXYP010000001.1:2209767-2525448 GCA_024701455.1 Bacillus sp. A301a_S52
AGTAACCCCCTTTCTTATGGCCATGCCCCGAATTTGCTTGCCAGACGGTAATTTAAGGGTGACTTCATCTTCAGCTGGGCTCTCGAAAGGAACGGCATCTTGGCTTGGCATCGGTTTATGGCTAACACCAGTTTTTCTAGGAAGGATAGAATTGTTAGCAATAAAGCTGACAAGTTGTCGTTTTTTTAATTCTAAACGAATGTGTTTTTGGTCATTTGCTAGGATAAGTGCTTCTTTTAAACTTTCCCGATCATAGTTTTTAACGGTATTAATGATAATCTTAGGTAATAACGATGTCAGTAACGTGTTCGTCTGATGCCCTAATATGCTCCGTCCTTGTGCTGGTAGCCCACACGAAAGGCGAAATTCAATGCCCTTCGGCGTCATGAATACTGCAGTTCTATCGATGACTTCCTGTCCTGGTACATCAATGAAAATCAGCCCACTTTTTCCTGTGCCAGAGATAGTGTTTTTAACATTCTTTAGTTGTTTATGACACTCTTTAGCAAAAAAATGTTTTAGAGCAATCATTTGTTCTGGTTTCACATAATCGTGTGGGTTTAAGTCTGTATGGGTGTGGGGAATAAACACTCGTACGCGAGATGGTGCAGCAAATGGATCACCTTGAACATAATCAATAAAGAGTGTCACGATATCCCCATGATAAGAACCTTGAATTGACTTCAGTGCTCGATAAGATTTTCCATCTAAATTTTTTAATTGCTTAGATAGTTGCTCCATAATAATCTCCTTTAAAATTAAGTCATTAATCCCTCTTTTTAATTAACCGCTCCAATTTAGATTTAAACACAAAATACATACATATTTAAAATAGTTACTGGGCAATATAACCGTGTTAAATACAACGATTGGAGTGAAAGTTATGAAGACACGGTGGTTAATAAGTTTGAGTTTTCTCGTGATGCTGTTAGGGTTTGCGTCGATTTTCCCAGCTATTGCTGGGGCTGAAAAAGCTGAAGAGGCAAAACTACGAATTGTCCATGCGTCACCTAACACTTCAGCAGTAGATGTTTACGTAAATAAAGATAAAATCATAAGTGATATGGGTTTTAAGGATGTCAGTGAATACTTAGCAGTCGAAGAAGGTAGTTATGATATTAAACTGTATTCGAGTGGAAGTAAACCTGATGATAGTGAACCGGTTCTAGAGGAAAATGTAACGGTGATGGGTGGCGAGGGGTATACCTTTGCTGCTGGAGGAAAATCTTCAGAGATAAGCTTGTTTGAATTTAAAGACGAGTTGTCATCATCAGAAAATGAAGCAAAAATCAGAGTTATTCATCTGTCACCAGATGCTCCTGCAATAGATGTATACTCATTGGAAAGCCCTTTAGTGAAAGCGCTCGAATACAAGAAAGCAAGTGTGTATGAGACACTACCAGAAGGGAATTACACCTTTGACATTAAACCCGAAGGACAAGATAAAGCCATATTTAATTTACCAAATGTCGAGCTGAAAAATGGGAAGAATTATACAATTATCGGGTTAGGTTTACTAAAAGGTGATCCAGCCTTCGATATGATTATTTCTCAAGATAACTAGTATTACCGAACAGGGACAAGTGAGCTGAATGATTGAGTTTAACGATGTTTGTAATAGAAATGTAAGATAAAACAACTTGTCCCTGTTAAATAAAATGTTTATGATAACAACATCATAAATATTTGGGTGATTAAATGAAAGGCGTTTCACGATTTTTAATTATTATCACAGTTATCATTTCTCATTTATTTCTACCGTCTTATCCTACTAGCACTGCATCTTTGTCAAGCACTAGCTCGCCATTTGATAGTGAAGCATATGTTGTTGTTGATGCGAACAGTGGCGAAAAGTTATTGGGGGAAAATTCGGACACCGTAATGTACCCAGCTAGTATAACTAAAATCGTTACAGCTATTATGGCAATCGAAACGCTAGATTTAGATGAGACTGTTACGATCAGTGAGGAAGCAGTCAATGCTGATGGTACAAGAGTTTACTTATTGGAAAATGAAGAAGTTACCGTTCGTCAACTTTTGTATGGACTCATGGTCAGTTCAGGAAACGATGCCGCTATCGCTCTTGCTGAACACATGGCTGGCTCAGTAGAAGCATTTTCTAAAGATATGAACGAGTTCGTTAAAAAAAACATAGGGGTATCTTCAACACACTTCACTAATCCCCACGGGTTATTCAACGAGGAACATGTTACTACTGCTAGTGATATGGCTAAAATCAGCGCATATGCCATGAAAAACAACTCATTCCGTGACTTAGTTGCGACAGAATCATATGAATGGATCGGTGAAGGTTGGGAAACCACTTTATATAATCACCATCCGTTATTAAGACAGCTAGAAACCGTCATAGGGATTAAAAACGGTTATGTAGAAAAGTCTGGATTTACACTTGTAACAGCAGCAGAAAAAGGTGGAACGGAATTAATCGTTGTGACATTAAACAGCACCACAAGTGCTCTTGGAAAACGAGATACTGAACGCCTTCTAGATTATAGTTTTAAGCACTATGAGACTCAGTGGGTATCTTTTGAGGATAGTTTAGTGACCCCAGGGTTTATTTATCCTGAGAAGGTTGGTGTGACTACTTTTAAAAACGAACCTGTTTCATATGATGTATCCAACAACGGATTTTTAAGAATATACGGAAGTGGAAACAGGCTTTTAGGGTTGAATAGTTTAGAACCCATCGAAATCGACAATAAAGAAAAAAAGGAGACCATACCTTCTGAGAGAGGAAAATTTGGTACCCTTTTAAGCTTTGAGTGGGTTTTTATAACTGGTTTTTTATTTGTGTAACAATGCGTTAAAGCTAGTGGCTCAGCAATTTATGTAACATTTGGTGACGTTTTTTTCCAATGGGACATAGACTGTTGAGCTTTTGTTTTCTCTAAGGAATCTTTAACTGTTTAAAGACATTCCTACTGATGTTAAACTAAAGGCATATATATTGTTTAGCTTTGTACTGCTGTGACTATTTATTCTCTTCTATTAAGAATAGAAGTTAGTGACATTATCAAAGTGCTAGACCATGTATTTCGTCTGAAATGCCGTTATCAGGAGGCTTGTTCACCATGAAATGGGCGAAGGTTGTAATTAAACACGTCATTTTAATCTCGTCAATTTTAATAGCATGTATGCTAATAATTATCTCGATTTCAGTATACTTATGGCAAACGACAGATGAAGGCCGTCTTCCTGCTAAAACGGCTGTAGTGCTCCATGCTATCAATAATAACCTTGTTAATTTAGACATAAATATACGTCCACCTGCGATTGTTTCAGGTGGGGGAAGTGGGGGAAACCCTTTACTTAGAGAGGATTTAGTCATTCCTGTTCAAGGTGATGTACAAATTCCAGTACGTATGTATCGCCCCCAAGGGGAAGGACCATTCCCTATCCTTATGTATTATCATGGCGGTGCGTTTATTGAAGGGTATGGGAGTTTGGAGACTCATGATAATATAATTCGGTCTTTGGCTGCGCGTACTAACAGTATTGTCATTGCACCTAGTTACAGGTTGGCACCAGATTACGTTTTTCCCACAGCCGTTGAAGACAGTTATTCAGCTATTGAATGGGCTGTGGAGCATGCAGATTCGCTTAACGGAGATCGCGAGAGGTTAAGTGTCGTGGGAGATAGTGCTGGGGGGAATATCGCGACTGTTATGACACTTATGGCACGGGATAGACAGGGGCCAGAAATTTCGTCCCAAGTATTATTATATCCATTAACGACGTTTCAGGATATCCCTTTAGAATCAAGAGAGATTTATGATAGTGGCTATTATCTGCTATCTAGACAAGTGATGTATTTAGCGAGAGACTTATATACACCTGACGAATTAATGTGGTCTCATCCTTATACGTCCCCTTTACAGGCGGAAGATTTGAGCAATCTGCCTCCAACACTTATTATTACAGCGGAATTTGATCCACTAAGAGATGAGGGAGAGGCATACGCAGATAGACTGGCAGAATTTGGAGTTCCTGTTAGAGCTACACGTTATCGAGGCGTCATGCATGGATTTATTTCATTTTACGAAGTCATGCAAAGTGGCAGGTATGGCCTACAAGAAACTGCTAGTTTTTTGCGGCAAGTTAACCAAGGGACGGTAGATGTAGGAGATGCCTATAACTTGCAAGTTAGACAACCACCGCAAGGATTTGACAGAGTGAGAGATCAGACTGAAGCTTTTGCCATAGCGGCATATTTAATCGGGAGATCTGGAGCAAATTTGTTTAGTACGCCCTGAAACCTACGCAACATAAAGGAGTTAAACTATGAAGAGAAAGCTGACAGTTCTAATTAATTTAATTGCTATCAGTTTACTTATTTTTAGCATTATATATTACGGGTACTATCTCTATATTGGAGCTTATTGGGGATTTACAGGGAGAATTTTAGTTTCTTTAGTGTCTGATGGAATCTTCCTTCTCTTTATACCTGTTAGTATTGGACTTTTCTTGAAAAAAAGATGGGCTTGGTGGTTAACATTAACCACTTTCATCGTCTTATTTATGGCTAAATTGGCTGGTATTTCGGCAAACATTTATTTATTAGTTTCAGGGTCTATAGCCGACATGTTAGGTGGTTCTCATCTTCTACTTGAAACTTTATATTTGCTGTTATATGGTTTAATCATTACCTTGTTTTCATTAAATATTATGAAGGAAAGCTTTGGAGTTAAACGTCCATTTACTGAGTGGTTTTGGCGTGTAGTTGTTGCGGCGTCCATCGTTTATGTCCTTTATTTTTTATTAACGCTTATTCTTTTATCAGTATTAAACCCACTCTAAGCATCCGTACATACACTTGCACAATTTAATTCCATAAATAAACTATTAAAACATGCTATAGGGGGCCACCACGTTGGAAGAAAAACTAAATACTAATGTAAAAGCGATTCAAATATCAGGAATTCGTCAATTCTTTAATCGTGTACAAGATTTTCCAGACGCTATTCAATTAACTCTAGGTCAACCTGATTTCCCCACACCAGACCATGTGAAAGTTGCTGCAAAAAAAGCGATAGACACTAATAAAACAACATATACACCTAACGCAGGATTACTAGAACTCAGAAAGTACGCATGTGAGTTTGTATCAAAAAAATACTCATTGCATTATGACTATGAAACTGAAATTATTGTAACAAATGGAGCTTCCCAAGGGATAGACGTGACCATGAGAACCATATTAGAACCGGGAGATCGTGTCCTTATTCCGGCCCCTGTTTACCCAGCTTACGAACCAATCATTCGTTTGTGTGGTGCGGAACCGATTTTTATAGACACGACTCATTCTGCTTTTAAGCTTACTGTCTCACAATTAAAAGCTCACATGGATCCTAAAGTAAAAGCTATCATTTTACCTTATCCTTCCAACCCAACAGGGGCGGTGTTATCAGAAAACGAATTAGTCAATCTTGCAGAATATTTGCAGAAAAAAGACGTTTTTGTAGTGGCAGATGAAATTTACTCAGAGTTAAATTACAGCAAGGTACATCAATCCATAGCTACAATAGAAGGCATGAGAGATAAAACTATTGTGATCAATGGCTTAAGTAAATCGCATGCTATGACAGGGTGGAGAGTAGGCTTTGTGTTTGCTCCAGCATCAATTACACAGCATCTTATTAAAGTACACCAATATAACGTAAGCTGCGCAAGCTCTATTTCTCAATATGCGGCGATTGAGGCCGTTAAAAACGGAATGAATGATAGTGAATTTATGAGAAAACAGTATAAAGAACGCCGCGATTTTGTTCTTGAACGTTTACAACATATAGGGATACCAGTCATCATTCCAGAAGGGGCTTTTTATGTTTTTCCTTCAATAAAAGCTTCAGGATTGTCGTCTTTTGATTTTGCTCTAAAGTTGTTAGAAGAGGAGCAATTGGCGGTAGTACCAGGGGATGCATTTTCATCATTAGGTGAAGGGTATATTCGATTATCGTATGCTTACGCATTAAACGAACTGGAAGAAGCTTTGTTTCGATTAGAGAAATTTTGGAATACGATGATAAAATAAACTTAAAAAACTCAATTTTGTGTCCTGCAAAATTGAGTTTTTATGATAGGACTTTTTAGTTAGTTTTTATTTATTGTATAGTAGATATTTTTACGTTTCTCTATTGAAATCCACGATTTATTTGATTCCAAACGGGAATGAGTCATATATAGAAGAGCTCTTTCACAATTTAAGTAGTGAGGATTAGAAACAAACCTTTGAGGTCTAGGAAACATAGTGATAAAATAACTGTGAAAACGCTTTTACCCTATCTGTGCATTGTAAAGTGTTATTGCGTACATATTTCGTTAATGGAGGTTAAAGTCATGGCAAATCAATCTATCAGATTGAGTGAAGGATGGTCGCAATTTTACGGACCTAACTTAGGGTACATGCTTGACAAGTACGATGAATATGAAAAAAATCCTCAGTCCGTTGAAGATGAGTTACAAGAATTTTTCAAGCATTGGGGAGCATACAGTGAAAAAACTGATTTAAAGCAGGCTACTATTAAGGAGCCTTCTCCCTTAGCACAAGGAGATCAAGATGGGTATTATAAAGCAATGCAGGCTATAAAGTTGGCAGATTCGATTAGAAGAAATGGCCATCTAATGGCAGACATTTCACCTATTGCTTTAGAAGAAAAACCATCAATTTTAACGTATGCGGATTTTGATCTAACCGAAGAGGATATTAAAAAAATTCCGCCACAACTCATTTCTCCTAATAGTCACCAGTCATTTAATAATGGATTAGAAGCACTTGAGCACCTGAAAGAAACGTATACTAAGCGCTTAGCATTTGAATTTAATCAAGTGCACGATATGGAAGAACGCAGATGGTTGTTCGAAAAAGTAGAATCACGTGATTACTTACCGGAAATTTCTGATGAGAAGCGCCTAGCATTATTTAAACGTCTAAACAAAGTTGAAGGTTTTGAACACTTTATCCATAAAACTTTTAAAGGGCAAAAAAGGTTCTCCATTGAAGGGTTGGACACCATGGTTCCAATGCTTGATGAAATTGTAAGAGAATCTGTAGAGGATGGAACAGAAAAGATTATGGTAGGGATGGCTCATCGTGGTAGATTGAATGTATTGGCTCATGTTTTAGGAAAACCATACGAGATGATTTTTTCTGAATTTCATGATGCACCGAATAAAGATTTAGTGCCATCAGAGGGTTCCGTAGGTATTAACTATGGGTGGACGGGAGATGTTAAATATCATCTAGGTGCTGATCGAGCCATTAAGGAACGACAGACGGATGCAACAATTACGCTAGCTAATAACCCAAGTCATTTGGAATTTGTCAATCCTGTTGTAGAAGGATTTGCTAGAGCAGCTCAAGAGGATCGTTCACAACCTGGTTATCCAAAGCAGACGAAACATAAAGCTTTACCAATATTAATTCATGGCGATGCAGCATTTCCAGGTCAAGGTATCGTACCAGAAACATTAAATTTAAGCCAATTATATGGCTATTCAACAGGGGGAACGATTCATATAATTGCGAATAATATGATCGGTTTTACCACAGTGAGCACAGATTCCCGCTCCACAAAATATGCGAGTGATCCAGCTAAAGGATATCAAATACCTATTATCCATGTTAATGCCGATGATCCAGAGGCCTGTATAGCCGCATCTCACTTAGCCCATCTATATCAAAGGGAATTTCATAAGGATATTGTCATTGATTTAATTGGTTATCGACGGTACGGACACAATGAGATGGATGAGCCATTAGCCACACAACCGTCATTATATAAAAAAATAAAAGAACACCCAACGGTTTTTGAACACTATGCTGAGGAACTAATTGAAAGAGGCCTCATAAAAGAAACAGAAAAAACGATTATAAGAGAGACGTTTTTGTCTAAATTAGAAAGCTTTTTCGAGAAAATTAAGCAAAACAAACGAAAGTTTATTGATGAATCTATGACACCTCCTGCTTATGTGAGAAGTACACTTGAAGGGATAGAAACAAAGGTCCCTATAGAGCAATTGCGGAAGTTAAATGAAGCACTTCTCGTTTTTCCAGAGAAATTTAATGTCTTTCCAAAGCTAGAGAAAATATTAAAGCGACGTGTGGATTCCTTAAGTGATGAAGGAAAGATTGATTGGGGCCTTGCCGAAACACTTGCATTTGCAACGATTTTATCAGAGGGCATCCCCATAAGGATGACAGGGCAAGATTCAGAAAGAGGAACTTTTTCTCAAAGGCATCTCGTGTTACATGACTATAACTCAAATGCTATCTATTCACCTCTTCACACGTTACCTTCTGCGAAAGCTTCCTTTGCTATTCATAATAGTCCGCTTTCAGAGGCAGCTTGTGTAGGATTTGAATATGGATATAATGTGCAGTCGCCAGAAACATTAACTATTTGGGAAGCGCAGTATGGCGACTTTTCAAATGGAGCGCAAGTCATTTTTGATCAGTTTTTGTCCAGCGGGAGAGCTAAATGGGGACAGAAATCAGGGATGGTTCTTCTATTACCTCACGGTTATGAAGGACAGGGGCCAGAACATTCAAGTGGTCGTATGGAACGGTTTTTAACTTTAGCTGCTGAAAATAATTGGCACGTTGCAAATTTAACACGAGCAAGTCAATATTTTCACCTTCTCCGAAGACAGTCTAAATTATTAAAAGAAAATGAAATCAGGCCTCTTGTACTTATGGCGCCTAAAAGCCTTTTAAGGAATGAAAATGTTGCTTCTTCACCTTATGATTTAAGTGAAGGGAAATTTGAAACTATTCTCGTTAATGATCAGCTTGGAAACGAGAAAGCTAAGGTTGACAGGATCGTTTTCTGCTCTGGTAAGGTGGCCGTTGAATTAGAAGAACAAATAAAAGAAAATGTGACTGAGCTTAATTGGCTACAAGTGATAAAAGTTGAAGAGCTTTATCCATTTCCTTCTAAGAAAATTAGGGAGGTCATGGATCATTATCCGAACTTAAAAGAATTAATTTGGTTACAAGAAGAACCGCAAAATATGGGAGCTTGGCACTATATCTTTCCTTATTTGCAAGATCTTCGTAGCGAAAACATGCGTGTTAGTTTTATTGGTAGGAAACGCCGTTCAAGTCCTGCAGAAGGCGATCCGAAAGTTCATAAAAAAGAGCAAAATCGAATTATAACGGAAGCTATTACACGTAAACGTGAAGGGAGTCCTGAATAATGCTAGAAATAAAAGTACCAGAGCTGGCCGAATCCGTTACAGAAGGTACTGTTGCAGAGTGGTTGAAGCAACCAGGAGATTACGTGGAAAAAGGTGAAGACATTGTTGAACTAGAAACGGACAAAGTAAATGTTGAAATATCAGCTGAGGAAGCAGGGACCTTAGAAGAGGCTGTCGTTGAACCTGGTGAAACAGTTAAAGTCGGAGATGTCATCGCTCGCATGAATACAAATGCAAAAGAAGCAGGGGGAAGTTCGAAGGGGAAAAGTACTGAAAAGCAAATAAATTCGAGCCTGGAGAGTAGTGGGAAAGAAAGTAACGAGAGTCGTCATCTTCCTAAAAAAGATGAGAATGAGTTTTCTGATGAACATCATCGACCACTAGCATCACCGGCTACGCGAAAATATGCGCGGGAGCAGGGTATAAAGTTAAATGATATACAGCCGCGCGATCCATTAGGAAAAATTCGCAAAGAGGATATAGATGAACATAAAAGTAACCGCAAAGAAACGAGTGGTTCCCCATCACTAGGTTCGTCTGAATCTAAAGCGCCTAGCCAAGATTCTAATAAGCCTGTAGAGAGAATAAAAATGTCTAGACGCCGTCAGACCATTGCTAAGCGTCTTGTGGAAGCACAACAAACTGCTGCAATGTTAACAACCTTTAATGAGGTTGATATGACAAACTTAATGGATTTAAGAAAGCGCCGAAAGGATAAATTTCTAGAAAACAACGGGGTGAAGTTAGGGTTTATGTCCTTCTTTACGAAAGCAGTTATCGGCGCTTTGAAAAAATATCCATATGTTAATGCAGAAATTGACGGCGATGAAATTATTCTTAAAAAATTCTATGATATCGGGGTAGCAGTATCAACGGAAGATGGTCTAATTGTTCCTGTTGTTAGAGATGCAGATCGTCTTGACTTTGCAGGAATTGAAAAAGAAATTGGTCAATTAGCGGAGAAGGCACATGAGAAAAAACTAGCATTGAATGAATTGCAAGGGGGCTCTTTTACAATTACAAATGGCGGCGTCTTCGGCTCATTATGGTCTACTCCTATTCTCAACACGCCACAAGTAGGCATACTAGGTATGCATAAGATTCAAATGCGACCTGTAGCAATCGATAATGATCGATTTGAAAATCGTCCCATGATGTATATTGCTTTGTCTTACGACCATCGGATAATTGATGGTAGAGATGCTGTTGGATTTCTAGTTAAAGTGAAAGAGTTAATTGAAGATCCTGAGGCTCTTTTACTTGAAGGTTAAGTACGTCTATTAATCTAATATAAACTACTTTTTTAAAATGAATAGTTGGTGTCATGAAAGAGAACATTTTCAAGGCGCAAAAAACGGAGAGTAAAAGCTTCTCCGTTTTTTTATATGAAAGGCATTTGATAAGTTGAACGGCTGTCTCTTATCTGACAAATGTAAAAGGTTAAGTAAAAGAGCTTTAAGCCTCCAAAAGAAAAAAAGAAGATATTCACATTATCTACCAAAGGGTGTTACACTATAATCATAAACTATTTTATTCGCAGTATCGTGGTTGAGGCATGACATAATGGGACTAATTTATCACTGATAAGCGTCCGCACCTCAAAATAGAGAAGAGAGCTAACTCTATTTAGGTAGGAAATAACAGCCGCTAATTCCTGATTCAAGGTTCGTTTTATAATTTCTCAGCTATGAATACATGTAAATATGGGATGAGTCATAAAGGAAGCCCTAAAGCTAATTAACGATGCTCTTTGCTAAAAGAAATATACTACACAGCCAAATATAGACAATAGATAGGAGTTATTTTCATGATTAAAGCGATTTTATTTGATTTGGATGGCACGTTACTACCTATGGATACAGAAGCATTCATCTCGACTTATATGAGCGAACTAGCAGGTAAAGTGTCACACATCATTAGCTCTGATATCTTTACGAAAGCTTTGTGGAATGGTACAAAGGCTATGATGTCTGACACTAACTCAGCGAAAACAAATGAGAAGGTTTTTGAAGATGTTTTCTTAAAGGAAACAGGTCTTGAGAGAGAGGATATATGGCCAGTATTAGATGAATTTTACATAAAAACTTTTCCATCTTTTTCTTACTTATGTCATAGTCATCCCATTGCTCGGCAAATTGTAGAGGAAGCGGTAAAAAAGCATTATAAAATTGCTGTAGCAACAAATCCCGTTTTCCCTAAAGCAGCTATTCATCATCGTTTAGAATGGGCAGGTATTAGCGATATACCATTTGATTTGGTGACCGTTTATGAAGAAAGTACGTTTACAAAACCTCACAAACAGTATTATGAGTCTATTGCTCAACAATTAGGTGTTCATCCAAGTGAATGTGTTATGGTCGGAAATGATAAGCAGGAAGATATGGCAGCATCTCTCTCAGGTATGAAAACATTTCTTATAGAAGGCTTTGTCATCGATCGAGGAAAGCCTCAATATGAGATTGATGCTAAAGGGAGTTTGGAAGATTTCTTTCTCATGCTAAAGCGAGATCAAGGTATCTTTTTAAACAATTAACTTGGAAGATGGATGATGAAAAGAGGGACGTTAGATGAAAAATCACAATTATAGATATTCTAAACCAGTAGCAGTGAATGAACGTGTAGGTGAATTGGATATGATTAGAGGGTTTGCTTTATTTGGCATTCTCCTCGCAAACATGCCCTTTTTTGGTTCCTCATTTATTTATTCTATACTAGCAAATGATCGTTTATGGACTGAAGGATATCATATATTTTCAGAAGGTTTGATTCACTTTTTTGCAACGTCTAAATTTTTCACGATGTTTTCTTTTTTATTCGGCTTAGGCTTTGTTATTTTTTTAGAAAGGGCCGCTGAAAAAACGGCTAATCCACGGAGGTTGTTTTTAAGGCGTTTATTTTTCTTATTAATTTTTGGGTTAATCCATGCTTTTGGGATCTGGTATGGAGATATTTTAGTGCTGTATGCTATCACGGGGATGCTCTTGTTATTATTTCATAAAGCGAGACCAAAAACTCTCATTATATGGGCTTTTTGTCTAATAGGACTGCCAGCTTTACTTTTTACTTTTATGGCATTTCTTATGTATGCGGCAAGAGAGATCATCCCTACCAATATAGAAGGAATTTCTTATGGAACAGAACTTGCAAAACAAGCATTTGATGCTTATAGCTCAGGTTCAGTTTCGAAAATTTTCGCACAACGAGCGTTTGATTATCAGTTTATGTTTTCCGGTAATATTTTTATGTTGCCTATTGTACTCGGTATGTTTTTATTCGGAGTGTATATTGCAAAAACTAAGAAGCATATTAATATTTCTGAGCATTTATCGTTCTACCGAAAGGTTTGGATATGGAGTTTAATTATTGGATTTCCGGTTAATATTCTTTTCGTGTATAGTTATTTTTTACAAGGGCCAGACAACATGGCAGCCTCATTAGCCTATACAGCTTCTAGTATGGTGAGTGGTCCTGCTCTTTGTTTCTTTTATATGACAACGATTGTTCTATTAGTGCAAAAAGGGTGGGGGGCATTATTTGTACCTCTTAAGGCTGTCGGGAGAATGGCATTAAGTAATTACTTATTCCAATCGATTGTCTGTACGTTGATCTTTTACAATTATGGATTAGGTCTCTTCGGTGAGGTAGGCCCGTTAATATGGCTATTCATAGCTGTTATTTTATTTGTGGTACAAATTATTTTGAGTCACATGTGGTTAAAAAGGTTCAAGTTTGGCCCGGCAGAATGGGTTTGGAGAAGCCTAACTTATGGTCGGAAGCAGCCGTTGAAAGTAGTTTCTAACTAATATTCTTTGATCGCTATTCTAACAAAGTATCGTACAATATTATTAACGATTTTTACCGCTGTATATTTAGCTTTTTCTAAGCTCATGATAAGTTACAGGGCTATCGAAGGAGGTAAGTATGTATGCGGAAACGTCATCCGAACAAAAATAAAGCATTAACACATAATCAAACGCCTGTAGAAAGCATACCTGATCACGAGAAAGAACGTCCAGTTTCTCACAATAGAGAAGTGGAAAAGCGAGATAAATAACACAAAAAATGGAGGCACGTAAAAACTTACGAACCTCCATTTTTTGTTATCCTAGAGATTTGTATAAGGCTTCTAAAACTTTCATGTTATTAAAGGTGCTCTCCGGTGAATAGTGAGGGGGTATATGTGACAGGATACATTGTGAAAAATGTGTTACTTGTTCTGTAAACTGGTTCGCCTCAAAGGATTGATAGTCAACCGAATCGCCATTAATATTTTTTAAGATGACAACGCCTTTTCCACCATCAGGATTGTGGTCAGGTCTGAAGGCATAAGGGACTTCAATACTACCTTTAGTACCGATGACCTCATATCGGTTTACTTTAGCCTCGTTAAAGCTACAATCAATGACAGCATCTACTTTGTCAAATGTTAAAATGGCAGAAGTGGCTATATCTACGTTTGAATTTGTAAGTTTCCTTGCAGTGGCAAATACCTTAATTGGCTCTTCTTCAAGAAGAAATCGACTAACGTGAACACAGTAACAGCCAACATCGTATAAACTCCCTCCACCTAATTCCTTGTTAAGTCGAATATTACTGCTTGCTAATTCAAGGGGGAATGAAAAGGAAGCCCTAATTCTCGTAATATCTCCAATTCGGTCATCAGATAGCCATGATTTGACACACTGATGTTGCGGATGAAATTGATACATAAACGCTTCCATCCAAAAAATATCGTTCTCTTTGGCCGCTTCATTCATTTCGACAATGTCTGTTGAGTTTAGTGCAGCAGGTTTTTCTACAAGCACATGCTTTTTATGCTGTGCGGCTTTTATAAGCCATTCTTTATGTAAGGCATTAGGTAAAGGAATATAAACCGCATCAATAGCGTCATCATTAAGAAGGGCGTCATATGACTCATAATACTTACGAGCTCCCCATTGTTCTGCCGTTTCCTTTGCTTTCCCACTTTCACTAGCCACTCCGACTAACTCTGCATTTTCTGCTTCATGAATCGCTGGAACCATGGATTTTTTAGCAATATTGGCACTACTAAGGATTCCCCAGCTTACTTTATCAGTCATTTATAAATCTCCTTTCCGCTTCGATCTCATGACATAATTCTATAAATAGGCTCACAATTCCTTTTAACAATTTAATAACTTACTCGTGTTTGATTGTAATTGAGATAAATTTTAAAGATATACGATGATTTTGACTGGAATATGTGAAATAAACTAATCATCATTAAGAATGGTATATGTTAGTGATGAAGGAGATAGGACAGATGATGCAAAATGAAATCATCTTATGCTAAGTAGTATAATTAACTTTGCATCATGCTTTTAGACACATTTTTTATGAGGAGGAGACAGTCTATGAAAGTGGCTTTTTTAGATCGAGACGGTACTATTATAGAAGATTACCCTGATACAGTATGGACGTCCGTGACAGCTCCTGTATTTATACCTGAAGCAATTAATGTTCTACACACTTTAACGTTAAAAGGATATGACATTATTATAGTGACGAATCAATACCTTATCGAAGAGGCATATATTACACAAGCACAATACGAACAGATAACGGAGAAAATGTTGCAAAAGCTTGAGGAGAAGGGCATTTGCGTTCTTGATATTTTTTATTGCCCACATAGGCGTGATGCTGGGTGTTCATGTCTAAAACCTAGAAAGGGCCTAATTATGCAGGCGGTAGATAAATACCCGCAGATAGATTTAAATACGTCCGTGATGATTGGTGATTCTGATGCAGATATGTTACTAGCACAATCACTTAATATGAAAGGGATTGGGCTTGGTATAGGTAAAGAATATAAAGAAGGAGACATTACACAAGTCTCATCAATTAAAGAGGTCATAATGTTCATTCCATAACATGTGAATGTGATGTGAAAGGAGGGAAGAGCGGAGCTACATTTCACTTGCAAATAAGAACGTATGTTTGTAAAATAGATATATAAATCTTATTATTAAAGGGGGCTTTATTATGGAGGGCGTTTTAAAGCGTTCAGTTGAGATGGCGTCTCCTGTAGAAATGATTTATATGTCTCATAAAGGCCTTGTCACAAAACGAACACTTACAATTCACAAAATTACAAATGATTCAGTGATTGGGTTTTGTCATCTGCGTAAACAAATTCGTCATTTTAAGAAACAAAATATTTTATCTGTGATGCCGGTCAACCAAGTCACCATTAAAATACAAGAAAGGAACAATAGTCGTTTTAGTTAGTCTTTTTAGATTTTTAGTTGAGAATAACGAGCCCCTTAGACGTTGTAGCGGGGCTATTTTTTTCTGACAAACAATAACGCTAGTAAGTAGCGTTTAGAAGGAGCCATGACATGCTATTACCTGTACAATTAGTTCATTATCAGACATCTTTTTATTCCCAGCTTTCACGCTTCTCTTTATCAGAAAATCAACTAGCGTTTACGTCATTACCCATAAAGTTACTAGCCAACTTGACGACGGATCAGCTTCCAGTAGTTATTACCTATGAGGAAAAACCTGCAGGGTTTTTCCTCTTAAATAATGGCTTAAGAGTAAATGAATATACGTCGAAACGAGGAGGGGTTCTTCTTACCTCGTTATCAATTGACACTGTTTATCAAGGGATGGGAATAGCTAGTGAAGCAATTAAGCAACTTCCACTATTTATATCAGGTCATTTTCACCAGTGCAAAGAAGTCGTTCTTGCTGTGAATATGCGCAATACCCCCGCACAAAAGCTTTATATAAAGGCAGGGTTTGAAGATACAGGAAGAAGAAAGATGGGCCCCATTGGAGAACAAATGATCATGTCGTTAACGGTGAATTGACAAAAGAGAAGTGAGCCGTTTCACGTTACGCCCCAGTGGAACCCTTGTGTGAAACCAAACATATTGCAGTAAAAAGTATCCGCTAGTTAGTACCATTTGATGTAAAATGGTAAAGGGATCAGATTTTTCTTTTCATTTGAGCTGGAAATTATACGGACGGTTATCTGTGGTAAAAAAAATTAAAGGGGTTGAAAAGATGTTCAAGAAAATTGATCATGTTCAGTTGTCTGCGCCAGTAGGATCAGAAAAAGAGGCAATACGTTTTTATAATGGTATTCTAGGCTTTGAGATCGTCAAAAAACCCCGGACTCTTGAAAAGCGTGGAGGGGTATGGTTTCGCTATGATGATATTTATTTGCATATAGGTGTTGAAGAAGGATTTTCTCCAGCTAAGAAGGCTCATCCAGCTATTGAAGTAGATTCTTTAAAAGTGCTAGAAAACGTTCTTAAAAATCATCACATAACGCTTCAGCACGATGACAACTTACCTTTAGCCAAACGCTTTTATGTTAATGATCCTTTTGGAAATCGATTAGAGTTTCTTGAATGGGAAAGTTGATTATACATAACTGACCTGTTTTGTCTTAGAATCATACGTCGTCTTTCATTATTTAGCGTATTTTATTTAAAACAAAAGCTTAACAGGAATGTTTTTTTACCTGATTTAAAATACCTCTAGTGGGACGTTTGTTAGATATGCAGTGACAAATATTGAAAGTACACTTATCAATCAAAAGATAATAACATAAGATGTTTAGGTACAAGGAAGAAAACAAACACACTGCCATTTTTTGCACGACCTATTATGCTAGCTCAATCCATATGTCTAGATCCATAGTGAAAAGTTTTATTTTTAATTTATTAAAAAGCTCTTTACGCAAGTAATCAAACGCTTTCTTAGCCACTTTATCAGTAAGTGTATAAAATATGATAAGATGATATATAAAACTAATTAACAAAGGAGTCGGGAGTCGGTGATAAAAGGGATCAACCACTTTCTTTTTTCTGTTTCTAATTTAGAGAGATCTATACATTTTTATGAAAATGTTTTTGATGCTAAACTGTTAGTAAAAGGTCGTAGTACAGCTTATTTTGACCTAAATGGTCTCTGGCTAGCGTTAAATGAAGAAAAACATATAGCACGGAATGATATTAAAGAGTCTTATACTCATATCGCTTTTACAATTGCAGAAGAAGACTATGAAAAAATGTATAACCGTTTAAACGAGTTGAATGTCTGCATATTATCTGGGAGAAAACGGGATGAACGTGATAAAAAATCAATATACTTTACAGATCCAGATGGTCACAAATTTGAGTTTCACACTGGATCTTTACAAGATAGGTTAGATTATTACAAAAGCGATAAACCACATATGACATTTTATCACAGATAAGCATCCCTAAAAATGCCAACTGAATGAAGGTTTGTTTTATGCAAAAACAGGCTATTGACTTGATAGGATCATTAAAGGAGTAGAAAATGATTACATTAAAATTACTAACTTTGGATGACCGGGAGAGACTATTTTATTTTGAAAAAGAGAACAAATATTTTTTTGAATCAATGGTACCCCCTAGACCAGAAACGTATAACATGAAACATACTTTTAATAAGGTAATAGAGCAGCTGATAGATGAACAAAACAGAAAGAAATCGTATTTCTACCTCATCATGAATAACAAAGATGATTTAGTCGGACGATTAAATGTAACCGATATCGACAATGAATGTGGTAACATTGGGTATCGAATTGGAGAGAGCTATTGTGGACAAGGGCTAGCCTCTAAAGCCTTAAAGCATTTTTTGCTAACAACACCTGATTTACCTTTAAAATGTTTAAAAGCAAAAACGACAAACCACAATATTTCCTCACAGCGTGTGCTTGAGAAAAATCAATTTTATAATGTGAAAGAAGATACTCAATCTTTTTTATTTAATAAACATCATGTTCATTTTATCCACTTTCAATGGGATAGGAGGGGATAACTGATGAGAAAAAAAGGGCTTCTTCACCATATAGAATTAAATGTAGCGGATTTACATACATCCCTTCATTTTTGGGGATGGCTTTTAAGTAAACTAGGATACAGCGTTTATCAGTCATGGGAAATGGGCCAAAGTTGGAAGCTAGACGAGACATACATTGTATTTGTACAGACGAGAGAAAAACACCTTCCGTTTGGTTATCATCGGAGTAGAACAGGGGTGAATCATCTAGCTTTTCATCTCGATACAAAAGAAGAAGTAGATGACTTTACCTCGGTTCTTAAAGAACGTGGCACCACAATTTTATATAAAGATAAGCACCCTTATGCTGGAGGGCTTTCTCATTATGCCGTTTATTTCGAGGATCCCAATAGAATAAAAGTTGAACTAGTAGCCACTGCAACAGAGCAAAAGTAAAAGGGAATGCCAGATTTATTTCTGCGAAAAAGTCGCGATTCGTGGTTAATATGCACTTATCGGAATAAGGGACGATTGAGATACACCTGGTAGGAGCATTAATAACATGACCCCGTATAGGCGAATGTATTTTCAATCTTTTTTCTAAAAGACGCTGGGTAGTAGTCTAGAGAAGAGAGTAATTTATTGAACAATCAAGTTGAGGCTCTTCTTAATCATTACAAGGTTTAAAAAGGGAAGATGTATGTATCAGATGAATAATGTATGAAAAACGGTCGATACATAAAGCAATGATAAAAGGAATGGTCATTTATGTGGATCTGGAATGGAATAACAAGGGGAAAGAGAAAATAAAAAAGCCCGGATTAACCGGGCTTTTTTATCATTACTTTTGTACGTTAGCAGCTTGTGGTCCGCGTTGGCCTTCTTCGATGTCAAAAGAAACAGCTTGACCTTCTTCAAGTGTTTTAAAGCCATCGCCTTGGATCGCTGAGAAGTGAACGAAAACGTCGTCTTGACCTTCAACTTCGATAAATCCAAAACCTTTTTCTGCGTTAAACCATTTTACTGTACCTTGTGTCATAAAAAATTCCTCCTGTGTGGGTCCCGCCCACTGATTATTACTATATTGAGCTCTTCATTTAATCATTCAAGAGGAAAAGCATTTGTTTCCTTCTATCACTCATATCCGAACGTCAACCAGTAATACCTATATTAACATACAATAATGGATAATGAAACTAAAAACTAAAAGAATATATACTGTTATTACAAATAGAACTTTTTATCCAGGTATAAATACCCAATTAAGTGATGCTGTATCGTTTTAAATCTAATATTTATAATCATTTTGTTGTTTTACGGCATGTTGAACAATGAACTTAAGGACGTGTTTGTCAGTTTAGTTTGGTTTTAATATAACTTTCATGCTGTTTTCTTTTCCTTTATTCATTGCTGCATCAATAGCATGTTTGTATTCTGTGATTTGAAATGAATGGGTAATGAGTGATGAAAGGTCAACTTTACCTAGAGCCATCAAGTCTATAGCTAACTGGATGGCACGTGTTTTCTTGCCGTTCACTCCTTCAACTTTAGAGGAAAATGTCCCTTTTATCTCTAATTCGTTCAACCAGATCATCGTCATATCTAAATTCGCTATCTTTCCTGCTAAGCCTAACAGGCCCACTTTTCCAGCTTTTTTAGCAAAACGCAGTGCGTCATGTAGACTTCTTTCGCTTCCAACACAATCATATACAATATCAGCTCCTCCGTGCACAATTGGTTCCCCAATGACTGGTTTAAATACATCTGCCTTTAATACGTCGGCAACATTGGTCACATAATCATCTTCTTTGGAATAATAGACCACCTCATCAGCACCGTAAGATTTCGCAGTTTCCCCTTGGAAGGGGTACTTAACGAGTGCGACGATACGACACTCATAGTCAAGTGCTTTTAATGCAGCTATTAAACAAATACCAATCACGCCTCCTCCAATGACAAAGATAGTATCATGTGGTTTAGGTGGCATTTGCAAAACGGTGTGCAACGCACAACTGAACGGTTCAGCTAATACTGCATTCTTATGGGAAACTGAGTCTGGAACGGGGATTAATTGACTTTCATGAGCAACAGCAAATTGACTCCAACCACCGCCAGTATCTTTACATGTTCCTGTCATAAGCCCTGGTGAAATCGCACCATCTTGAACTCTTAAACATAAGTTAACATTTCCTTTTTGACATTGAGAACATTGAGGTGTTATTCCTCTAGATTCACATGACAATACAGGATCAATCACAACTCTATCGCCTACAGTTAAGCGACTAACGCGATTTCCAAGGCGAGAGACAGTGCCAATAATTTCATGTCCGAGCGTAAAAGGAAATGAAACAAAAGGTGACATAGACGGACTGTCCTTTAATGTAATTAAATTAAGGTCACTCCCACAAATACCAGAATATAAAATTTCGACTTCAACCCAGTTGTCATTTGGTAATTCTGGTTTGGCAACGTCCCTTAAATTTAAAGAGGTGAAAGGTCCTCTCGTATAAAAGGAACGATTAAGTCGACCAAGTCCTTTTGTGAACGTATATTTAGGTAAACTTAAATCAAATTGAATCGCTCTCATTGACCATCACCACTTTATAATAAGATTTTCTAACATTATTGCATCGGTACTTGCGGGATTATTTTTCCTTCAATCCTTTCAAAAATGTCATCAAGGTTTAATCCCGTAATTGTGAGCCCGTGATTCTTTAATCCAATGACAGCTCGTGAAGGATCGGGAGAATTTTTCACTAGGTTGGCAACAGTTGTAGCCAACTCAACTGTCCCACACGGGTAATTAATCTCGGTCGCAGCTATTCCTTTCATCCATGCATGGATATGAATGATCGCCCCGACTTGAGGATGCTCTTTATAAATCATCCAATGCTCGATCGCGTCTACCGAGGCTCTTTTCGGTTTAATATGAGGAGGAACACTCACTTTCATCGCTTTTTTTTCCTCATCAAAGCCTGTAATATATAAGAAATCTTGGCCAACGGTCGTCATGTTTGATTTGTCTATGCCACTAGCACTCATCCAAAAATGAGACCCTTCCTGTCTGGCACTTAAGTTCCCATAACTTAATCCCCCAATACCATATAATTTCTTTAAATGGCGTATATCTCGATCACTCAGTACATCTTCCAATGGAAAAGGGGCAGGTAATAAGTTTAATTGATCTAACTTTCTTCCAGCGTTACTAAGGGATTTAGTGGTGGCATCACCGTCCCAGAGATGATCAGATAAGTCTTCATAAAAATGATTATCAATTACGAGTTGTGATGAAGCAAGGGGCTCCAATCTCTCGTATATTTTTTGAAAGATTTTATCATCTTTATCATTAGTATCGATCGTAATACTGTAATTTCCTTGTTCAGGCGTCAAAAAATAAAGCTGTGTTTTGTCTTTACCATAGCAAACATACATGAGGTGATTAGCTAAGCTTCTTACTAAATATGGATAAGCTTCTTTATGAATTTCTTTAGGTAAATGATCCGATTCTACAATTGATACTACAAAAGTTGCTTGTGATTTCCGTCGGTAAGGTCTAGGGGAGTCTTTATCGACAAAATGAAAGGCAAGCTTTGTATCATTTTTAGGTGTTGCATTGTATTCATAACCTTTCTTACGAAAAATAGTTGAGATTCCATCGATAATCCATTCAGAGAAAGGATTAGCTGGCTGGCCGGTGCATGTAAATGTGCTCATACTTTTATAACCTCCTTGTACATGGTTTAGTAATTATTATTAATTTTTACCATGTTTTAGGGATATTATTTTCGAAATGATAAAAAATATACATAGATTCTAAATAAGAAGGAGATAACCATGGTTTATATAATTATAAAGTATGTAGCAAAATGCGTTATTCCGTTAAAATACAACATTGTCATAAAAAATGGAGATAAATTACATGAAATAGAAGGGCCATTGATTGTATCATCTAATCATACAAGTAGCCTTGACCCTATTTTAATTGGCCTCATTTTAGATAATCCTGTTTACTTTATGGCAAAAAAAGAATTATTTCGGACTCAAATAGGTGCTTGGTTTTTTACTGCAATGAATGCCATTTCTATTGACCGCAATGCCTATATGCTTATTAGGCCGATTAGAAAAGTACTGACTTTATTAGAAAGAAAGGAAGTGGTTGGTATTTTTCCAGAAGGAAAGAGGGTAAAAAAAGACAGAAAAGGAAAACCTAAAAATGGTGTCGCCTTTTTTGCATTAAAAGCTCGTGTTCCCGTACTGCCTATAGGGTTAATAATAAATGACAAACGACGACTATTCAGGCGAAAAGTTACCGTGATTATTGGAGAACCCATTGATTTAAGTGACTGTCCATTTAAAAATAGCTACAGCCAGATATCTGAATACATTATGGAAGTGTCCCACACACTCGTAAATCGTGAACAACTATCTGACAAGTATAAAACAATCATTGAACCACATCCGCAAATGAGTAAAAAAATGTAGAAATGATTTAAAAAGAAAGGTTGATTTTATATGTTAGGGTTTATTGTGAACGAATTATCAGGAAATGGTAGGGGGAAACGAGTATGGAGGAAAATTGAGCGCAGTGTACTACTTAAAGACATTGACTATACTGCACGTTTTACAAATGCTCCTAACCATGCTACCGAACTTGTTAAAGATCTATTGAACGAGAAGGTTGATATCATCATTGTGGTAGGAGGAGATGGCACGATTCATGAAGTGGTAAATCGCCTTGTTTTTCAACCAACTCCTCTAGGTGTTATCCCTACCGGTTCGGGAAATGATTTTGCCCGATCGTTATCTATTCCAATGAACCCCTTTAAAGCACTAGAACGTATTTTAATGAATGAGCCAGAATCGATTGATATTCTAGATCTTGGTAAACGTTATTGTTTAACAGTTACCGGAATTGGCTTAGATGGGCAAGTAGCGGCAACTGTAAACAAAGCAGTGTATAAAAGGTTTTTAAATTGGTGTCGCTTAGGTGGTTTATCTTACACAGTAAGCTTACTAGATACATTAGTTCGTTATGTACCGACCACGGTGAGATTAGTAATCGATGGGAAAGAAATGAGCTTTGAAAAAGTGTGGCTAGTTGCCATTGCAAATTCTCCATCATATGGGGGAGGAATAACAATTTGTCCCGATGCTTTATTTAATGATGGTCTATTAAATGTGTGTATTGTACATGGTCTTAATAAGTGGTCCTTGCTTCGCGTATTTCCAAAGGCTTTTAAAGGTAATCATATCGTTCTTAAAAAGAATGTTACTCTGATCCAAGGAAAGCAAATCTCTGTACTATCTGACCCGCCGGTCCCAGTCCATACAGATGGCGAACAATTGATGCTTAGTCCTGTAAAGGTAACGATCAAAAGAGAAGCGTTAAATATTATTTAATTCCCCATCCCCCCGTTCGAATAAGATAAAAGCACATACATAGCACGTGTTATCTTATAGACCTCTATGCACTAAGGTAAAAACTTTGGTGCTTTTTTCGTTTCAAATAAGTAATCATATTCGTAGATAAACAACGAATACACTATATTTTCCAAGGATAATCTTAGTCTCTTATTGTAATTCTTCATAAAGAGGTTTTCTCCTTTCCTACATGTAATGGGCTCTTACTCGAGAGGAGGGAATATATTGTTAGTATGAAAAAAATTAAAAAAATTATGTAGCCTTTGTTAAGGCAAATAGTCTAACTCTCTCATAAAACGCACCTTCAATTAGTGGTTGGTTTAGTTCTTCTCCTACTGATTGGTAGTTGAGTGACTCAGCTCATTAGCGTCTGTTATCTCCAACGTAAATAGCGTTACATCTCCTCTCAATTTTGAGCCGGGAGATTTACGGCCGCTTATCTCTGAAAAGAGGTGTAAGTATAAATTGCTCCAAAAATGAGAGGTTATAAAGGAAAGAGTCACGAAAGAGAGGGGATGTAAGAACATGAAGGATAAGCCGTTAATTTTTTCTGCTTCAATAGGAAATGGTCATACGCAGGCCGCCAAGGCTTTAAATGCCGAGCTTTTAAAGCAAGGTTACAGTCCAAAAATAGTTGATACATTTTATGAGCTCAACCCTTACCTCCATCATCTCATGCTTCATACATATTTAAGTATGATTAAATGGCAACCTTCAGCATGGAGAAAACTGTATTTCCATGCTGAACACGTGCCATTATTTCATCTTCTTGACAAATTTTCCGGGCTTTATATAAAGCAACTATATCGGCTCGTGAATCAAGATAACTGTCCATTCATAATTTCCACTCATCCTTTCGTGACAGCTTTTTTGTCAAATTTGATTATAAAAAAGAACCTTAATACTTCTTTTTACACGGTTATCACAGATTTTGTATTACACCCTGCTTATTTACGTGAGACTATAGACGGCTATTTTACAGCTTCATGTGAGATTGCTACATTTGCAGAAAAATATAATATTCCTCCTCAGCTTTTCACATCGACTGGTATCCCTATATTAGCTAGTAACACGATACCTTTAACAAAAGAAGAGGCGAGACAAAAATTAGGAATTCCTTTAACAGACAAAGTAGTTGTTATTGCTGGAGGTGGAAGAGGACTAACGAATTATAGTCGCATATTAAAGACATTAGATTCATTGGATGACGTTCTTCACATCATTTGTATGGTAGGTGAAAATATTCAAGCAAAAAAGAAGCTTTTAAGACAAAAAAGTAACCATAATCTTAAAATAGTAAGTTTTACTGATCAATTTATCGTTTTTTTAAAAGCAAGTGATATAATCCTTTCAAAAGCAGGTGGTGTGACGATGGCAGAAGCACTAGTTTGTGAAACACCTATCGTGCTTTTTCGTTCAGTGCCAGGACACGAAGAGCAAAATGCCCAACATTTAACCGATGAAGGTGCAGCCGTATCTGTGTCCTCATATAAAGAATTAGCAACGACTATCTTCCGTGTTTTATACCGAAATGATGTGAGGGAAAGATTAATAACACAAGCAAGAAGCTTAAAAAGACCTTTTGCAGCTCATCATATTGTTTCTTGTATTTTACACAAGGAGTACGAAAAAACACATCGGACAGTAAAGTAGTGGATGTCACTTTAGTGTAATGTTTCTGTAACATTTTTTCGTACTGCTTCATACAGGACGTTTTTAAATAAAGAAGCGTTTAAAACCTACTACGACAGCTTAAAAGAAAAAATTATTTATGATTAAAAATAGAAAGATAAGATTAGTGATCATAACATAAGCTTTTTTGTAATAAAAAAGTAATGTTAATTTTTCTTTCGACAACTTTTGTCATTTGTTTAACAATGATATAATTTTTTACTAGTGTGATAACATGCGAGATTTGAAAGCGAGGTGACTCCCCACTTTTCTAGAACGGGGCAAAGGTTTGCTAAAAAAAATGAAGAAAAAATCATGGACTGTGATGATCTCCTCTGGTCCCCAATCGTCAATTAAACAATTTAAGTTTCGAAGTTTATTTGTTTATAGCGCTATTGGTTTAGTCACGGCCGCAATTGTTACTTTCGGTATCTTAACCATTGCATACGATAACTTAAGAGTTGAAGTGACAGCTTTAACGAACGACTTACACGAACGGGAAGAGGAGATAGCCAAATTAAACAATGAAAATCATGCTATTTATGAAGAAGCCACGGCTGTACAAGAAACGGTGGAGGAATTTAAGCAAATTGAAGAGCTTTTAAACGACCTAGATCTAGACCTCCCTTCTGAAACATTTGAAGAGGATGGAAGCGGTGGTTTAGAACTTGAAGAAAATCCAGATATCTCTTCTGTAAATCAAGATATTCACAGTGATTTAATTGCTATACATTCAGAGTTACCAGAACTATTAAAAGACTTTGAAAGTACAGTGGACGCTCTAGTGGCTTATGAGGAGCAATTACGAACAGTACCAACTCTTTTTCCAGCTGCTGAAGGGCGCATTTCTTCAGAGTTTGGTAATCGAAATGATCCGTTTACTGGGGCTAAAAGATTCCATTCTGGAACAGATGTAGCTGCTCCGTTAGACACTGAGATTTATGCAGCCGCCGACGGTGTTGTGACAGAAGCTGTTCGAGAGGATGGTTATGGTAATAAGATTGTGATAAGTCATGGTGACACATATGAGACACTATATGCTCACTTAAACTCAATGGACGTTTCTGTCGGTGATGAGGTCAAAAAAGGAGATTTCATTGGCGGAATGGGTACAACTGGAAGAAGTACAGGTGTTCATTTACACTATGAAATCAGGCGATATGGTGAATTAATTGATCCTTATAAATACATGACCTTCCATCAGCAAGAAAACGATATTGATGAAGACGAAAGTTGAGGTGGCACTATGTTTTCAAATAAGAAAAATGAAAAAAAATTAAGTGAAGTTTCTACGATAATTGGCGAAGAGACCGTGTTTAAAGGAAGTTTGGACGTTAATTCGAGCATCAGAATTGATGGCCAAGTAGATGGTGATGTCACTTGTTACGGAGATGTTACAATCGGGAAGACAGGTCGTGTTGAAAACGACTTAAAGGCTCGTAATTTATTTTTAGCTGGGGCAGTAAAAGGGAATGTAAAAGTTGAAGGCAAAATTCATATTTATGATACTGGCTCTTTAGAAGGCAAGGCTGAAATGAGTACGATTATTATTGAAGAAAAAGGGAGATTCCACGGGGAAAGTATTATGACTGGCACCGTATCATCCACTGAAGAATCTTCTAAAATTCTAGAGATAGAAGAAGCGAAAGCGCCCAAAAGTGATTCCTCATCTTAAATATTAACATCATAAACTAACCGCCTTGTGTTGTCACAGCATAAGGCGGTTAGTTTATGATGCTAAATTATGAAAATTTATTCAGAAGAAGTTTATCCTTTTTAAAATAAATGAATTAAGGAGCAGGCAATATGACATGTTTATCACAGGTAACCAGCCTTAAACCTCCCTGCTCAAAATGGAGAGCGGGAGGTAATGTCCTGATAGAAGCTCCGTTTTATAACTTGATATGTCTTGTTGTTAGAGATATGAAACATTTTGGTGGAAACTACCGTATGACTATAAGAGGTGAGTTTTATGTATAAATTTATTTTAACGTATGCAGCAGTTATCATGATTATAGTCGGCCTTCCTACTATCGTAAAAGCAGCTGACTATTCAATTGAGGAAGTCGTGATCCATGCACACATTCAAGAAGACGGTAGTGTGTATGTAGAAGAAACGTTTTTATACTCATTTACGGACGAATTTAATGGCATAATTAGAACGTTAAATCCTAAGGAAGGAACAACTATTCGTGATATTGAAGCGTTCGAAAACGGAACACCTTTAACAGTTGACACAAAGCATGATATAGAGCACTATATTTCTCGCCATGGGCATAACGAGAATATTGAAATTGATATTCATTATCGTATTGATAATGGTATGGATTTTTATGAAGATATGGCCGAATTTTACTGGCCTTTTTTCGATAGTACTAATGAATCTACTTATGAAGATCTAACAATCGCTATCTATCCTCCAGACAAAAGCGCTAACACATTAGCTATTGGCTATGATGAAGGAGAAAACACAGAAATTATCCAGGAAGACGGATCAGTTATTTTTAGCATGGGGGAAGTGAAGTCAGGGAGAAATGGTGATGTACGAGTCGCTTTTGATAAAGTACTTTTCCAAGGAGCATCTGTTACAAAAGAAGGCTTTCTGGAAACAGACATAAGGAGTGAACAAGAGGAGCGGGCCGATGAAGCTGCTACATATGCTGCACGGCAGCAAATAGTAAAACATACGGCTTTTATTGCCTTACCGATAATAGGCCTTATATATTTTATCGTTATTCTCAATGTTATAAAAGGAAATCACCATAGAAAACAAGATGTCAATTATTTACAGAACAATAATGAAATACCGGAAACAGACATGACTATGCCTGAAACAATCGTCTTTTATAACCGCTATGCAGTGACAGCGGAAGTGTTAACAGCTTCCTTGCTAGATCTCGTGCGACTTAAAAAAGTTGAACAACTAGAGAGCTACACATTTCGATTGAAAGACAGAACAGATTTGGAAGAAGACGAAAAAATATTAGTATCTTGGCTATTTGATGACATAGGAGACGGAAAAATATTTAAGTTAGCTGACTTCAATGCCTATTACACTGTTGAAGATAAGGGGACCCATCTTGAAAAAAAGCAGACCTCATGGACACAAGCTATCGTAAATAAACTAAAAGATAAGAAACTAACAGTTAAAATGGGGAAGCTCCGTTCTTTACTAGCTGTTTCAAGTTTACTACCGATTGGATTGGCGATTGCATGTTTAATGTACAAACTTATCTTCCCGTCTATTAGCGCCGTGATGATAAGTCTCTTCATTTTAGGATTCACAATTTTTTATACCCCAAAAACAGAGAAGGGTTGGTATGTCCACCTAGCTTGGGATCGTTTTTATAATTATCTATCACAGATGAATACGCAAGATTGGAAGAAATGGCCTCAAGAAAAACAAATGAAAGCCTTCGTATTTGGCTTAGGCGTTCACAATCATTCTGTAGAGAAAATAGCTAAAGAGATTCAATCATATTCAGATAATATTAATCAGCTGTCTTTAAGTGAAACGTCTTCAGATATATCGAACGGGGTAGTCACATTTATGCTGGTTGGTATGGCCATTAACAAAGACTTTAAACGGACTGTATCTGCCAATGATTCTGCTGATTTAGACAGTAATGGGAACAATAGTATTGGTGGTGGCGGAACTGGAGTTGGTGGTGGTGGCGGAGGTTCGGGCGCATTTTAATTAGTTTCATTTCTTTCTAGTGATGCAAGGTTTAACATCTCCTTTTAAAAAAAGCGGCCCGTCAATTATGGGCCGTTTCAGTTAGTGAGAGTATCCGATTCTCATTTAGTGGATATTAAGATTGAAGTAATGAATTGATATCCGTTTCTATTTTTTTAGGAGATGTCTGAGGAGAGTATCGCTTAATAACCTCACCATCTCTATTAATAAGAAATTTAGTGAAATTCCATTTTATTTCTTTACTTAACATCCCTTTTTCTTTTTCCTTTAGATGCTTATAAAGTGGATGTGCTGAAGGGCCGTTAACGTTAATTTTCTTAAATAATGGAAAGGTAACGCCAAAATTGATTTCGCACGCAGATTCCATTTCATCATCCTCTAATGGTTCTTGGTTCATAAATTGATTAGAGGGAAACCCTAATACTTCTAAACCATCAGCCTTATATTGTTCATAAAGTACTTGTAATTCTTTAAATTGCGGTGCCAGTCCACACTTTGTCGCTGTATTCACAATAAGAACAACTTTACCTTTATATTCTTCGAGACTTACCTCATCACCATTAGGTTTTTGTACAGTGAAATTATGCATTGTTGTCATTAGCGTCCCTCCTAAATAAATATTAGTTATATTTAATCACTTGAGGGGTTATTGTGGCAAGAAACATGCTCTATCCCATTAAAGATAAATGTTGCCTTCATTTTGCTAATTGTTTCTTTTTATTCATGGCAGGAGTAAGAGAAAGGCCAGGTGCGAGTATACCATTAAAAAGCTTGATTTTTTCAAAAAAAGCATTGTTTTCAAAAGTATTATGTATTTCAGCGGCCCTTAGTACGATTTGCGTGGCTACTCGTGCATCATCAAGAGCATGGTGATGTTTAAATGGCATATCTAATTCCGCTGCTATCGTATTAAGCTTAAAATTGTAAAACTCCGGCCATGTTTTTTTGGCGATAGCCACGGTACAATTGTATAACATTGAAGGATAAGACAAGTCAATGGCTTGTAAAGAGCTTTTTAAAACACTTATGTCAAAGGACGCATTATGGGCTAAGACTAAATTGTTTTCAAAGTAATGAGCGAGCTCAGACCAAATGTCACTAAACAACGGGGCGTCTTTAACATTTTCCCAAGTGATCCCATGGACTCTTTCACAAAAGGGGTCAAAGTATGGATTTCTCGGTCTGATAAGTGTGTAGACTTCATCAACAATACAATCGTCAATCACTTGAACTAGACCAATTGCACAAGCACTATCTCGTTGACTGGAAGCTGTTTCAAAGTCAATCGCTATAAAATTCATTAAAAGCCTCCTAAAGAACATATGTTTTCCTATAGAATATCAGCTCTATCATCAAAATAAAAGGGGGGACATTTAATTAAATTTTGTTATTTAGAGCTTTTCAATTCGCAATTAACTATAGTTTGTTATGACTTTAAATTCATGATAATGGTAAGATAACGAATGTGTCGACGTGATAACTCCTAAACCATGAATGGAAATGTTTTATTTTAAGTTGATTAAAACTATAAAAACGGCTTTTTACCAATTTGGTGATAAAGGAAAGTAACAGTTTCCCAATATTAATGACCAAAAGAGCATTTAGTAGGACTTATGACTACCTCTAAGACTTAATTATTCAAAAATACTGGGGCTAAATTTCAGTTAATTATCATCCTTTTGGACGATATTCCCCTAATTTAGAAAAAAGTAAGTAAAATCACATTTTATTTACTATAAATTATGATATAATACCTTTTGATATTGGGATATTTTTGCATTACTAATAAGAACAGTTAGTGAGTAGAGGCCATAAAGTTAAGTAATTTAGACTACTTACGGGAGCGATGAAAAACTATTTGTAATTGGGCACTTGAATAGTTTGGAGCTGCTAGTGCAACCGACCTGAGTAAATAAAGAAGGGGAGGTTTGTACATTGACTTCATCAATTAAGCGTTTAAATAGCGATCAATTATTAGAAGTGTATACACATGCGAAAGAACTTGGCTTAGAAACAGAGTTCATTGAAATACTTGAAAATGAATTAGATAGTAGAAAAATAAATACTAAAAGCCGTCATACACCTACATCACCTAATTATCGCAAAATAAACCATGTGGAAAGTAAAACTCATTACTCCAGTTAATGTCACAAATACCGTTTACTTTTCTCCTAACTGTTCGCATAGTTTTCTTTACTCGTTTTCATACTAGTTATAAAACCGAGTAAAGAAGGTGATTTTATGCGAAAAAAGAGTAACCTTACAGGGCAGGTCGTGGGAGATAGGCATTTCCATTATGAAGATGACAAAAGAAAAGATGAGTTTTCTAGTGGTGTGTCGACAGTTCATGAACAACTTGAAGATAGCTATAATATCGGAACAGTTGATCATAAGAAAACTGATAATAACAAATAATGATTTGCTGATTTTAATCTAATTTCTTATAACTTAACTGATTTCTTTCATTACCTCCATTTAGAGCGGAGGTAATTTTTAATTATAAGAGTAAATATGTGGATGTTTATGTTTAAACATTATTGGAAGGTTATTTAACGATTATCGCGCAAATAATGTTAAGAGGGTATAATTAAGGTAGATTTCTCAAATCAGATAAGTCAGAAAGGAAGATTAGTTTATGCCAACTCCCTTTAGGGTTTTTTCAGAAATTAATGAATTAGAAAAAGTCATTGTCCATCGTCCTGGAAAAGAAATAGAGAACCTATCCCCAGAATATATGGAAGAATTACTGTTTGATGATATTCCTAATTTAAGAATTGCGCAACGTGAACATGATGAATTTGTAAAAGCCTTGTCATCAAAGGGGGCAGAGGTCGTCTATTTAACAGATATGGCCACGGAAGCGCTTAAAGAAGAACATGTCAGAAAGAAGTTCATTACTGAATTTCTTCATTCATCATTAAAACATTTAAGGCATGATAGCGGTATTTATTATAGCTTAGAAGAATTTCTTGTATCTAAATCACCTGCTGAACTTGTTAAAACAGTGATCAGTGGTGTTAGGAGAAATGAAGTGGATGTGAAATCGGAATATTTAATGGCAGAGATGATTAATCATGATTTTCCATTTTATTTAGACCCGTTACCAAATATGTATTTCACTAGAGACCCAGCAGCTATCATTGGTGAGTCTATCTCCTTAAATTTGATGGATCAAAAAGCTCGTAAGAATGAGACGCTATTCTTAAAATATATCGTGAAGCATTCCCATGATTATGTTAATAAGGATATACCTGTTATTTATGATAAGGACGATGGTTTTCCTATCGAAGGTGGCGATATTCTCATCTTATCATCGGATGTTATAGCAATTGGTATTAGTGCACGTACGAGTCCACATGCCATAGAAAAGTTGTTTAGAAATTTAAGAACATTGAAAACAGGATTTAAGAAAGTGATCGCAATTCAAATCCCGAAAAAAAGAGCTTTTATGCATTTAGATACCGTTTTTACTCAAGTAGATGTTGACAAATTTACGATTCATCCCACTGTGATGAAAATTGCTGCTGAAATGGACATTTTTATCCTTCAAGAAAATAAAAGCGGTGAGATTGAAGTAGAAAAAAGGCATGATTTAACAAAAACACTTAAAGAATGTCTTGAGCTTGAAGAGGTAACACTTATACCAGTCGGCGATGGTCAAGCTATTGAAGCAGCTCGGGAACAGTGGAATGACGGCAGTAATACATTTGCGCTTGCTCCAGGGACAATCATCACGTATGATCGAAATTATGTCACAAATGATACGTTAAGAGCCCATGGCATTAATGTTATTGAAGTTCCAAGTTCCGAATTAGCAAGAGGACGTGGAGGACCGCGTTGTATGACGATGCCAATAAAACGGAAGTAAATGTATGATATTCCCCTTTAACCGTCATTTAAAATATGATTGCTCTTAAAACGATGAGACATCGTGTGAATAAAGCATAAGGCGCTGTAATAAGCGAGTGAATAATATGGGTATGATCATCAATAAGTAATATCATCACAATTAATCTTGCTTGAATTGTGAGATGAAAATTGAGATAATAGCTGTTGGTTTAAAATGAGGGGCTCGTATTTTATTACAGATAAGCATCCGTAAAACTTCCGGCTTACTATAGAGAGGAGAGCTAATCTATTTAGTCGGGAGAGAACGGACGCTCATGTCTTGATTCACTCAACTCTCACTAATTGAAGGTTTGTTTTATGAGTCGTTCACATAAAAAGTGTCTCAGTTTGAACTAGTAAAGTTATTGGTAGAGCTATCATTATAAATAAAGTGAAATGAGGGGTTAAAATGACAAAACCATCGATTTACGGTTTAACATTTGACCAATTAAAAGAGTGGTTTACAGAACAAGGTGAAAAGCCGTTCCGTGCTACCCAAGTCTGGGACTGGTTATATAATAAGCGTGTCACATCATTTAATGAGATGACCAATTTAAAAAAAGACTGTATTCAATTACTTGAAAATAGTTTTGTGATTCAATCACTTCAATTACATTCAAAACAAGTTTCAAGTGATGGAACAGAAAAATTTCTATTTAAACTAAGTGATGGTAATTTAATTGAGACTGTATTAATGCGTTTTGATTACGGCGCTTCCGTTTGTGTTACAACGCAAGTAGGGTGTAATATTGGGTGTAGTTTTTGTGCAAGTGGCTTATTATCTAAAGATCGTGATTTATCAAGTGGTGAAATTGTCCAGCAAATAATGAACGTACAACATAGTATGGATGAGGCAGGAAAAGGCGAACGTGTCAGCCATATTGTTGTGATGGGGATTGGTGAACCATTTGATAATTACACTCATTTAATGAATTTCCTCCGAGTTGTGAACAGTGATAAGGGATTAGCTATTGGCGCTCGACATATCACCGTTTCTACCAGTGGGATTATTAAAAAGATATATGACTTTGCAGATGAGAATTTTCAGGTCAACCTTGCCGTTTCTTTACATGCACCAAATAATGAGTTGCGTACGAAAATTATGAAGGTTAATAAAGCGCAACCGATTGAAAAACTCATGGAAGCAGTGGATTATTACTTAAAAAAGAGGAACAGGCGTATTACATTTGAATATATCTTACTGGATGGTGTGAATGATCAGCCAGAACATGCGCAGCAATTAGTAGAGCTTATTAAGGATAAGAAAAAACTAACTTATGTTAACTTGATTCCTTATAACCCTGTTGATGAATATATCCAATACAAACAAAGCCAAAAAGGGGCCATACTGACGTTTTATGATATTTTGATGAAAAACGGTATACAATGTGGCGTTCGCCATGAACAAGGCTCTGATATTGATGCCGCCTGCGGCCAGTTAAGAAGTAAACAAATGAGAAAAGATCGAGAAAAGGCGAAAGCAAGAAGTTGATATCACTTAAAAAACTGGGACTCAAACCTGTATAGGTAGTAGTCCCAGTTTTTTTATTGACCTATTGCAAACGCCAAGAAAACAATAATTATGCCAGGCAGAATGATCGCTACTAAGCAAAGGAACAGTACTAATAAACTGAGCCGTTTGCCAACTTTATTATTTTCAACTGTCTCCATTATACCTACAAGAGACAAAATAATAGTTAACATGAAAGCAAACAAAGTTGTACCCCAGTCTTGATAGAGAGAAAAAGCGGTAAATGCAAACATGGCAGCAGATAAAATAGCTATAAAACTATATGAACGATCATTTGAATCTGAAGAACTTTGTTCTAGTTCTTGTTTTTCCGATGATGATTCCATTATTTTCAGTCCTTTTAGATCGGCTAATTATAGATAGATTGGTATAAAAAATAACTGTACACAAGCAATCCAATAGTGACCAGCCAAATTAGTAAGTTAACAACAAGTGATACCACTGCTAAAATTTTCCCTTTTTGTGTCGGCGTTCTTAATTCTACTAAAGCAATGATTGAGAAAATGATGGCAATAAAACTTAACAGCAAACTCACTGGAAATTTTACTGTAGCAACAATGAGCGTAGTCACGGTTAAAGCTATGGCGACCATGGATTTAACGTTATAAGTATTTTTCTTAGTCGGTAGTATATGGTCGGTTTCAGGTGTGGTGTTAGTCATGCAATATCCTCCTGTGATTAATGTATACCAACAAAGTTTACATGAATATCATTGTAATCACAATCCTCTCTTTTTCCTATAAGAAAAAAGACGGGGCGCTTATTTTTTGTCAGCAAATTATGATACGATAAAATCAAGCATTCATACTTGCGACGATAAATATTGAAATAAAGTGTCACAAAATTAATAAAAATAGGAGGTGATGACGATTACCGACTACCGTAATAGTGATGATTCAAGAAAAAAACATACGAAAAATGAATTAAATGATCAATCAGAAGAAGAATTATTTTTTGACGGTGAACATTACTACACTAAAGAAGAATTTTTTAATCCTGAAGATGAGGAAGAAAGTAAGGCAAAGAAGCCCGGACGGGGACTAAAAATAACGATCGCGGCCTTTATAACGATTGCACTCTTAAGTAATATTTTTGCTATTTGGCCCCAGCTGTTTAATTTCCCGGCAATGGAATTTATTGCAGTCTCTCAAGAACTATCTAATAATGAAGATGTGCAACTGTATAAAGAGTCGGTTGTCGTGATTAGATCTGGTAATAGCAAAGGGACCGGCTTTTATATATCTGAGAATGGTTATATTATGACGAATGAACATGTTATAAGTGATTATCCTCAAGCGACCGTTTCATTTGAGAACGGCTCCAGCTATACAGCTGATGTTATCAAGACAGATCCTGAACTAGATGTAGCTATCTTACATATTGAAACAGACGTTAATTACCCTGTGTTAGATTTTGCTGAAGAGGCATTAAGTATGCCAATTTATGTCATAGGCAACCCGTTGTTTTTTAATTTTATTGCTAACCAAGGCGAGGTAACAGGAACAACTGATATTGGTAACAAAAACAACTCGTCACTCGTACTAGACGCACCTATATATCATGGGAGTAGCGGTAGTCCGGTCATAAGAGAAGACGGAAAAGTTGTAGGGATTGTGTATGCCACAACGCGATTAGAGGATACCGATGGATCAACTAGAAAAGTCGGTCTTGCTATACCTACAGAAGAACTATCAGAATATGTAGATTATTGATACGTCCAAAATCAGTGGAAGTTTTCGCTCTTCTCTTATTGATAGTTGAGTGAATTTCTCCTCTCTCTTTTGAACCGGGATGTTTATCTGTGTGATAAACATTTTTACTTGAGACAACATTTGTCCAATCATAAGGCATTTTTCACCATACATTAATAGTGTGAAGGGTTACTTCATGAATAGGTGGTGATCTTATGCTATTTTTGTTGGTGGTCGTCATGTTTGTCCTTTTAATTATTGTTGGTGTGGCCTACAAAAAATAAAACGAACCTTCAATCAGTGGGAGTTTTCGTACTTCTCCCACTGACTGGTAACTGAGTGGATCAAGTCATTAGCGTCCGTTATCTCCCGACTAAATAGAGTTCAGGAGTTACGGATGCTTATCTGTGATAAAATCCTCTTATTAAAAAAAAGCAGTCATACAAGTATGGCTGCTTTTTGCTTATGTTATTAGTTAAATTAATGGCCTAAGAGAATAGGAATCAAACTTCTATTCCTAATCGTATAGTCTCTCTTTAATACCGAGATAAAACGAACCTGAATTGAGCGTGAATTTTACGAGTGATAAATCACAAAAGACAGTTAATTATTTTGGTTTTTTTCTCCCACTCACATAACTCTTCCAAAACGGGTAATAATGTTTCCGTTTTACTCGTGAGACTGTACTTGACTTTAGGAGGAACTTGAGGATACTCTTTCCTTTTCACCATACCATCTGCTCCTAATTCTTTTAGTTATGAACTTAGCATTTTATAAGTAATAGCTCCTACAGAACAAGATTCTGAAATCATCTGAAATTTAAGTTTGCTTCAAAAAGGACATCAGGCAATACGACTCTTAAATAAAATTAAAACTGACAAAAACCAAATCTCTTCGTGTTTTTAGCTTTTTCATGTTGATTGCTTAGCGTATAAACTCGCTAAAATATTCGTGGGACCCCTTATGACAATATGAACCTGACTGCTTAGCAACATTTATTTTTGATCTAATCGGAAATGATCTCTAAACTAGTAGACAAAGATCATCCATAATCTATACATGTTGAAACTAATTCTGGATGAAGCCGTTTAATTATGACTTTTAAGGTGAATAAAACTAAGTAAGTTTATCCTAAAACGATCTGCTTAACAGCTTTAAGCTATAGAAAGTGAGTGAGCAGTTAGTTTTAACCACACATACAGAGGAAATTATATTAAATGAACTTGATTAACCACATTTATTGAACAAGTATTATCGCTATGCCCATAGGCGATCAGTCATTAATTGGCTATAATAGAGTTAGAATGAGTGGGGGGGGAAAGCCATGTTTAAACGCATATTATTAGCTGGAGATGGGTCACCTCATTCGTTAAGGGCGACCGATAAAGCAATAGATATTGCCAGAAAGACGTCAGGTGCCAATGTAACACTTATTCATGTAATAGATGACATTCCAGTGAGATCGGAAGCAATTGAAAATGAAATACCGTGTAGGACCGTTCCAGAACATCGAAAAGCACAAGTAGAAAGTATTGAAGATAAGCTCGCTCTTGCAAACATTCCCTTAAATGTGAAGTATGTATATGGTGAGCCCGGGGTCGCTATTGTGAGGGAGTCAACGACAGAAAGCTATGATTTAGTAGTGATTGGTAGCCGTGGACTTAATCAGCTCCAGCAGATGGTACTCGGCAGTGTCAGTCATAAAGTCGCTAAAAGAGTTACCTGTCCTGTTCTTATCGTAAAATAGTTGAAAAGGAGTGACATACATTGAATAACCCTTCAAGAGATGTTATAAAAACAATTTTAGAGGAAGCAGAGCGCATTGCCATCGTTGGCTTGTCTGATAACCCAGAAAGAACCTCATATCAAATAGCTGAAGCGTTATTAAAAGACGGGTATGAAATCATCCCAGTCAACCCTTATGTTGACGAAGTGTTTGGTATAAAAGCTGTTGATAAGCTGACAGATATAGACGGCGACATTGACATTGTCAATGTATTTAGACGTCGTGAATTTGTGAAAGAGGTGGCTGAACAAACCGTTTTAACAAACGCCAACGTATTTTGGACACAATTAGGATTGTGGCATGAAGAAGCAGGTCAACTTGTAAAAGATGCAGGTAAAACAGTCATTATGGACCGTTGTATAAAGGTGGAACATGCTATCCTTATCAAGTAGTAGAACGAGCTATTGACGGCGTAATTAGCCGTCCTCTTTTTTTGTTTACTGGAAAGTTATTTTAGTATTATTAGAAAAAAATACATTTATTAGCATATATTGCAAGTATTAAAATCAGGACTTTTCACTAAAAATCAAGGGTGTTTCTTACGTAAATGTGGCATAGGTATTTGACAAAGTCACTATAAAGCATATATTTTAAGTAAGTAACACCGCTTAGGTTTTTATTAACTGATTATCGAAAGTCCTATACAGTTATGGTATGTTAAATAGTAGCTTAAGACGGGTTACGAGAGAAAGGGGAAAAAGCAGTGTCCACTAAACCAACATTTGATTACAATGATGATGCGATACAAGTATTAGAAGGTCTAGAGGCAGTAAGAAAGCGACCAGGCATGTATATTGGTAGCACTGACCATCGTGGTCTCCATCATCTTGTTTTTGAAATAGTCGATAATTCGGTAGATGAAATTCTTGCAGGATTTGGTCAAACAATTACTGTTATAATACATAAAGATGATAGTATCAGTGTGAAGGATGAAGGGCGGGGGTTACCTACAGGCATGCATCATACAGGGAAACCTACTCCTGAGGTCATTTTAACAGTTCTTCATGCCGGTGGTAAATTCGGTCAAGGCGGTTACAAAACAAGTGGTGGCTTACATGGCGTTGGTGCCTCAGTCGTTAATGCTCTATCTGAGTGGCTTGATGTTACCATTCACCGTGATGGAGCGATTTATACGCAACGTTTTGAATATGGCGGGAAGCCTGTGACGACGTTGGAAAAGGTAGGAACAACTAAGAAAACAGGGACCATTATCCATTTTAAACCAGATCATACTATTTTCAGTACAACGTCATACAGTTATGACACATTGGCTGAACGACTTAGAGAATCAGCCTTTCTACTAAAAAGCGTTAAAATAACACTTATAGATGAGCGCCCTGGTAAGGAAACAATTAAAGATGAATTTCAATTTGACACTGGTCTTGAAGCATTTGTCACGTATTTAAATGAAGATAAAGAAACGTTACATCCAGTTGTATCCTTTCAAGGAGAACAAGAAGATATAGAAGTTGACTTTGCCTTTCAGTATAATGACGGTTATACGGAGAATACCATCTCCTTTGTTAATAATGTACGAACCAAGGATGGCGGTACACATGAGTTAGGAGCTAAAGCTGCTGTGACAAGAGTTGTCAATGAACACGCTCGGAAACTTCAATTACTTAAAGAACGTGATAAAAATCTAGATGGTAACGATATTCGTGAAGGTTTTACAGCAATTGTATCAGTGAGAGTTCCGGAAGAAAAACTTCAGTTTGAAGGGCAAACAAAAGGGAAGTTAGGTACACCAGTAGCTCGTTCAGCAGTTGACAATGTTATTTCCGAGAAACTAACTTTCTTTTTAGAGGAAAATCCAGAAATTAGTAATAACCTTATACGTAAAGCCATTAAGGCTGCTCAAGCGAGAGAGGCAGCTCGAAAAGCGCGTGAAGACGCAAGAAGTGGAAAAAAGAATAAACGTAAAGATGCGATGTTAAGCGGAAAATTGACGCCAGCACAATCAAAAAACCCAGCGAGAAACGAACTTTACCTCGTTGAGGGTGATTCAGCTGGTGGTTCCGCAAAACAAGGACGTGACCGGAAATTCCAAGCGGTCCTTCCATTGCGAGGTAAAGTGATCAATACTGAAAAAGCGAAATTAGCTGACATTATGAAAAATGAAGAAATTCGAACGATTATTTACGCCATTGGTGGAGACGTGGGAGCAGATTTTGATATCACAAATATTAACTATGATAAAGTTGTGATAATGACAGATGCTGATACGGATGGTGCCCATATCCAAGTCCTCCTCTTAACTTTTTTTTACCGATACATGAGGCCGCTTATTGAGGCAGGCCGCGTGTATATTGCGTTACCACCGTTATATAAAGTGAGTAAAGGAAGTGGAAAAAAAGAAAAAGTTGAGTATGCTTGGGATGAAGAAGGGTTGAAAAAGGCCATTAACAAAGTTGGAAAAGGTTATATCATACAGAGATATAAAGGACTTGGTGAAATGGATGCTACACAACTCTGGGAAACAACGATGGATCCTGAAACACGCACATTGGTGAGAGTTACCATCGATGATATTGCTCGAGCGGAAAGACACGTCTCTACATTAATGGGAGATAAAGTGGAACCACGCCGTAAATGGATTGAGCGTCATGTTATGTTTGGATTAGATGAAGAATCGAATATACTAGATAACGACAATTTGCAAGTAACAGAGGAGGAGTAATCCTTGGAAGAGAAAGAACGCTATCTGGATTTGCCGCTTGAAGAAGTGCTTGGCGACAGATTCGGCCGTTACAGTAAATATATTATTCAAGACCGTGCTTTACCAGACGCGAGAGACGGGTTAAAGCCTGTACAGCGTCGTATATTATATGCTATGCACGTTGACAAAAATACAGCGGATAAACCATTTAGAAAATCAGCCAAAACAGTCGGTAATGTCATTGGTAACTATCACCCACACGGTGATTCATCTGTGTACGAGGCCATGATTCGACAAAGTCAAGACTGGAAAATGCGTCACCTGCTCGTACAAATGCATGGAAACAATGGTTCAATTGATGGTGATCCTCCAGCTGCCATGCGTTATACAGAAGCCCGACTTTCGAAAATTGCGTCTGAAATACTTCAAGATATTGAAAAAGATACGGTAGATTTCATGCCTAACTTTGACGATTCACAAGAAGAACCCGTGGTTATGCCAGCCAGCTATCCTAATCTCCTTGTAAATGGATCAACAGGTATCTCCAGTGGATATGCTACCGATATCCCACCACATCATTTAGGAGAAGTGATTGATGCAGCTATTCATCAGATGAGTTCTCCTGACTGTACAGTCGATGATTTAATGCAGCATATTAAAGGCCCTGATTTTCCTACAGGTGGGATCATTCAAGGGATTGAGGGATTAAGAAAAGCTTATGAAACAGGTAAAGGGAAGATCGTCCTACGGGGAAAGGTCTCAATTGATACTGTTAGAAGTGGGCGAGAACAACTTATCATTACTGAAATACCTTATGAAGTCAACAAAGCGAATTTAGTTAAAAAAATGGACGAGCTACGTCTCGACAAAAAAGTTGACGGCATAGCCGAAGTACGAGATGATACAGACCGAACAGGATTACGGATTGTAGTAGAACTGAAGAAAGATGCAGATGCCCAAGGTATTTTACACTTTTTATACAAAAATACTGATCTGCAAGTCTCTTATAATTTCAACATGGTAGCTATTTATAATAAAACACCGAAACTTCTTGGATTAAAAGAAATGCTTGATGCCTATATTCAGCACCAAAAACAGGTCGTGACGCGGCGGACACGTTTCGATTTAAATAAAGCACAATCTCGTGCTCACATAGTTGAAGGTTTAATTAAAGCCGTTTCTATCTTAGATGACGTTATTGCTACAATTAGAGAATCAAAAGATAAAGGTCATGCTAAAGAGCAACTTCAACAACGCTATCAATTTAGTGAACCACAAAGTGAAGCAATCGTTAATTTACAGCTCTACCGATTAACGAACACGGATATTACGACGTTAGAACAAGAAGCTAAAGAATTACAAGACACGATTGAAAAATTAGAAAGTATATTAGCGACTGATCAAAATTTAATTAGTGAGATTAAAAAAGAGTTACGTCGCATAAAGAAAACGTATAGCGAGAATCGTCGCACAATGATTGAAGAGGAAATTGAGGACCTAAAAATAAATCTTGAAGTCGTTGTGCCATCTGAAGATGTTCGGGTCACTGTAACGAGGGAAGGGTATGTGAAACGATCGAGTATTAGATCTTATACTGCGTCAAACGGTGAACCACCTGGTATGAAGGAGTCGGACCGTTTATTATGCTCAATGGAAATGAACACGACTGATACATTGCTTCTTTTCACAAAAAAAGGGTCCTATCTTTACTTACCAGTTCACGTACTTCCAGAAAACCGTTGGAAAGATAATGGCCAACATGTGGCCAATATTGTAACGATGGATAATGAGGACGAAATTATTAAGGCTATTCCAGTTAAAGAATTTACTGACGAGAGATATTTAATGTTTGCCACTAAAAAAGGGATGATAAAACGCTCTGTTTTAAGTGATTACAAAGCGCAAAGACATTCAAAAGCGCTAATGGCAGTAAAACTGAAAAAAGATGATGATCTCATTTATGTTAGTTTAACAGATGGCAATAAAGACATTTTCATCTCTACACATTTAGGGTATGGCTTATGGTTTAGTGAAGAAGAAGTGGGTGTCACTGGACAACGCACTGCCGGTGTTAAAGCGATTAACTTAAAACCCGATGATAAAGTAATGAGCTGTCAAACGTTTACTGTGGAAGAAAAGCCTGCAATACTGCTCATAACGCAACGAGCAGCTTATAAAAAAATGAGCTTAAATGCATTTGAAAAAACATCTCGCGCTAAGCGAGGGGTTGTGATGTTAAAAGAGTTAAAGAAATCACCTCACCGTGTGTACAACGTCTTTTTAGTCCAGCCGACTGATAAAATTCATGTGGAAGCTAGTGACGGTTCACATGAAACGATTAACCCGAGTTCTGTTAGGCAAAATGATCGTTATACGAATGGCTCCTTCCTTTTCGATGTGAGTGTGTCTGGAGACATTACGGATGCATGGCTTGAGAAGAATGGGAATGATGCCACACCAGAAGCGATGGATCTAGTGGATACTTAACTTTAAAAGCAAATCAGTTGCATAATGCCCTCTAACTGTAAGAATAACTCTTTACAGTTAGAGTTTTTTTGTGCTCTCAAATTAGTTGACAATAATTATATTATGTAAACTGAATTGAATGCGATTATCATGTATAATTACTTCTTTTCAAACAATACTAGAGGGACAGAGGTGATTTCGTTTGGATAAGCAAAATCAGCATGGAGAAACACAGCTATCTTTACACGTTGATGATTATAAAGCGTATTTAAAAAACTTGTTTGCTAACGCATATGACTTTCAAATAAGAACAGTTCATACTAAACAGATGACAGAAGTTAACTTATATTATTTTAATGGCCTCGTCGACATCACACTGTTAGATGAGCTAGTGGCTAAATCCATTGTATCGATAGAGCAAAGCAGCACCATAGATCCTAACGACACGATTGTTAGTTTAACCAATCATACGTTGCCCCTTAAATTAGATGACATTAAAGAGGGGTTATTAAATGGTCAAGTATTGGTTCATATTAATGCCCATTCACCTTACTTACTTACTATTAACAGCGACCCAGCTAGACAAGTAGCAGAACCAACAACAGAATACCAAGTTTTCGGCCCTAAGCTAGGCTTCGTAGAAAGTGTTGATAAAAATATTGGCATTCTACGCTATTATTTAAAAGACTGCGAACTTCATACAGTGGAAACTTTGGCAGGTAAAGAAAATACGATGAAAGTGGCAGTAGCATATATCCATTCGTTAATAGATGAAACAAGTCTATCGTTTATAAATGAGAAAATAGAGCATTTAAAAAACAAAGAAATTTCATCTTTAGGGCAATTAGCAAGGCATTTCCAGCATGATTTTTATTCACTTTTCCCGCAAAGCGTCTTAACAGAGCGTCCGGATCATGCGAAGGAAAGCCTTCTTGACGGCAAATTTGTGATTTTTCTCAGTTATCATACCTTTTGTATCGTCACACCTGTGCAACTGTTAGATACGATAGGGAGCATTGAAGATTCTTCGTTTACGGTAAGCTGGAATAAATTATTCATAAGAGTCTTGAGACTTTTGTGTATGATTATCGGAACGACTTTACCAGCTCTTTACGTAGCTCTTGTAGCGTTTCATCCTGAATTAATTCCGACCACTTTTACACTTACCATTGCCCAATCACGTGCACAAATTCCTATAACAGCTTCCTTCGAAGCCTTACTTATGTTGTTTGCACTAGATGTTTTAGTAGAAGCGAGTATTCGTTTGCCTAGCTTTGTAGGTCAAACGATCGGGATAGTAGGGGGGCTCGTTATTGGTACAGCGGCTGCAGAGGCTGGCATCGTCAGTAATATTATGGTTGTCACGATTGCTTTTACTGCTATATGTACTTTTGTGATTCCTTCTTGGGAATTCGTTTTTACATGGCGAGTTATGCGATATGTTTACGTACTTGTGGCTTCTTTTCTTGGATTATATGGTCTCTCACTAGTTTTCGGGCTTACATTTTTACACCTTTGTAAGCTGAAAGCCCATGACAAGCCTTATTTAGAGCCTATATCACCTTTTAATTTTAAGAAACTTCGTACTTTTTTCCATTCACGGTCGTAATCAAATTTGTAGAGTTGGGATAGGGGGTAGTAATATGAATGATGATCACCTTATGTATCGGTTTGGCAAGACTGAATTATTTATTTTTACATACTCCTCGACAATTACTCTTGGATTAATTTTCCTTCCATATGTTTCCCATTTGGAAGTGAGAAGTGCTTGGTTAAAAGTGATAGTAGCAGGGTTGCCTATGATAGGAGTCTTTTTCCTTATACAGACCGTAATAAATAAGCATAAGAACGCAGATATCCTTGGTCTATTTGATCATTATACGTGGAAAATTATCTATTATCCGGTTTTAGGTTATATTTTTTTAAATGCGGTGATGGCATGTTGTTGGGGCGTCAAAGCACTTGTATTTATTGTCAGAAGTTTCTTATTACATAATACGTCAGAGCTTGTCATTTGTATATTCTTTCTATTAGTTGTTTTAGTAGGTTTACTCTATGGAATAGTCCCCATAACACGGTTTCTCGTGCTTTTTTTTGTATTTGAAATCATCATTATACTTGCTGTTGTAAGTTTGTTTTTTACAGAGGATTTTCGGTTTATTTATGTCAGGCCAGTGATGTCTACTGATATTTTGGCGTTTTTAGAGAGTTCACTAACTGATCTGACACGTTTTACAGGCGTAATACCTCTTATAGGGTTCATTACGTATATAAAACAACCTGAGAAAATGTTTAAAACCGTGAGTAGCGCTATCGGATTAGTTATGTTCACCTATAGTACCGTCTCGTTGCTCGTTCTCGGTGTTTTCGGTTTTGATCAAGCACTTGTGTTACTATCTCCACTAACATCACTTATTCAGGCATCGGCAGCTTGGGAGGGGGTCTTTCAAAGAATGGATATGGTTTTTATTGCAATATGGACACTATCATTTTATAAAATCGCCCTTATTCATTTTTGGTTTGTTCATTATTTATTAGTCAAACTAATACCTGTAGCAAGGAAGACTGAAATAGTCAATAAAATAGCCATTGTATCTGGTCTTTTAGCTTTATCATTTATTGTACCAGGGTACATAGAATTCGACTCATCTCTTTATTTTATGAATCTGAATTTTTATGCGGTCATCACTCCTAGTTTGATCTGTATTTATTTATTAATGAGACGCCCCATCACTAGACAAGGAGAACTATCTGATGGTTAGGAAAATCGTGATAGGGTTAGTTTTTATCACTCTTTTGACAGGATGTTTAGAAGACTCTAAAGAAATCGATCAACGAACAATCGTTCTTGGCATGGGGATTGATAAAATAGATGAAGATGAGATTCAGTTAAGTCTGCAAATGCCTGTTGTTGTGAGGCCAATGGAAGGAGAAGGGGAGATAGATCATTCTGAGTTTGTGACAGTTACGACGAGCGCCCCATCATTATGGGAGGCTTTAACAGATTTAGAAGCACAAACACCTACCGTGTTATTTTTTGGTCACCTTAAAACAGTCATCATTAGCGAACGACTAGCCAAAGACGGCATAGATGAAGTGATTGATTTCATTGATAGACGTTCACCGATCGATAACCAAGTACATTTATTAATTGCTTCAGATATTGAAGCCATTCTTAAGAGTGAGTCACAGCTCGTCTTTTTACCAGCATTATATGTCGAACGTTTTTTTGAAGCTGATCAAAAGCTTTCTCGGACAGACATCGTACGTTTATTTGAATATCGACGTGATACGAATATGATCTCGAAATCAGCAACAATTCCTCTTATATATAGTGAAAATAATTTGACGATTCAAGATTTTGCTGTGTTTAAAGACGATAAGATGATCGATATCCTGTACGGAAAAGAGGCTGGATATAGCCGATTGTTAAAAGAGAAACAGTTACGCCATATTAATTATACGTTACCAGTCCCAGTCCAAACAAAAGAGGTAGAAAACGTAGAAGCTTCTGTTGCTATAAACTTGGATTTAAAATTTAGTATATTACAGCATCAACCACCAAAATTCAACTTAGATCTAGATGGAAATATCGAATTTATTCATCTGAAAACAGAAAAAGTTGACCTGACAGACGAATTAATAGACGCTCTGAAGATAGAAGTTAAAAAGGTGATAAAAGAAGATATTTTACACACGATAAATAAAATGCAGGAGAGCCGCACAGAACCGTGGCTTTTTGGACATAGAATTTGGGTAGAAGAACCAGAAGACTTTGATGAGGAGCAATGGCTTAATAAAGAATGGCCAACTGCTGAGTTTGTTATAAACATTGATCTTGAAGTCGAAAAAGTGGGTCAACGGGGTATGCTAGAAAAAATAAAGGTCGGCAGATAAATACATGTTTCTGTCGATTTTTATTTTGTCTCAAAATATCAAGAATACTTTAATTATGATATATAACTTCTTTATTTTATTTAGGTTCCTATAATTTATATTATGTAAACTAGAAAAATAATAAAAACTAAACCTCTATCCTCTATATAAAAAAGAACATAATCATTAAGTTTTAACAAATCATGCTCTTCATTACATCTCACCTATTAAATAGATTACACATCAATCCCGTCTCAGAAAACCTTAAAAATTCAGAGCGGATCTAAAAATATTCTAAAGTTGCATTTTTCTCAAACTAGGATTATTGAATCATGTTCTTTTTTAACGCTTGCGTCTGTATTATAAATAAACTACATCATATTTGACAAATAAGATTTTAATAGTCTAAAAACCTCCCTCCAAATGGTTGCGAGAAAGGTTAAATAGTATTTAATTAACTAAGAACTCAATCGTGATTGGAACACCAGCATTTTGTAAGTTTCCATCAATAATCGTAAAAGTTGTCCCATCAAACGTTGATTCGGCGTCTAGTTGAAGGACACCGTTAACGTAGAGATTGTAACTAGCGAACACTGTGGGGAAAGCTGTTAAACCGGTATCTGGAGTCGTATCCGCAAAAACAAAATCAACGTCATCTCCGTCCGGCGTTCCATCGCCAATCGTTGTTGCAAACCTTTGTGTATCTAAAAATGGTTTAATGATTGCCATTGTTTCACCTCCTTTATAATATATAGTAAATGCTTTTAATGTAAAATCTGCGTTGGCAAATTCTACTGAGTAATAGCACATTTTATACGTCATGTTATCGGTTTCAAGACCTTTCTGTTAGAACTAAACATATGCCTTATTTTGGTTTTGAAGCGCTAAAATGTAGCAGAAAGAGCTTAAGCATCATATTATATATCAAATGTTTTCATTTAGAGAGATCTTAGTTATCAGCAAACCAATGACAAAGCTCTCCTTTGTATGAGGAGTTAAAGTCATATAAATTTTTTAGAGGATGGATTATATAATGAGAGACTTCAATAAACATATTGTTTCAGCTAGCAGAGTTTATGATTGGGTACAAAGTACATCTCAAATAACAATTAACATGATGCCACCTCAACAGAAACGTATTGCCAAGGTGAAAAATTATCTTTATTTTGCTGTGGCTGACGGTGTTAAGTCCGTGTATACAAATGATGATGAATTAAAAGAGTATGGTGACAAAGGAATATTAGACCCTGAAAAGGTCTCTTACATGAACTTATATGTAAACGGTATTTTACAGCCGAAGAATATTTATGACGTTAAAAAAGGGGTACTCCTTTTTTTGTCAGATGTTCCTATCAAAAATGTCCCTATCATCCTTTCATTCGTGACCGTGTATATATAAAGTTATGTTTATCATCTTTAGATGAAATAAATAAGCTTAAACATTCTTTTCCTAACAAACTCAACCCTACAAGTTTGTACAAGTAGAAGTTTTCAAACCGTACAAAAATGAGTTAAGCGATTAAACCGCTTAACTCATTTTCTTGTGCTATTCTTAGCGTTCTCCATTCATCTTTTTGAGGCGCTCTTCCTGTTGTAAATATTCGTAATAAATCGTCATTGTATTAGCTGGTTCAGTTTGAAGCCTTTGTAAATAACGATCTTTTATGGCATTGGGTAGTTCGTCATTCTTTCTAATTCTATTCGTAATATAATCAAAACTTTTGAGATAAATTTCTTTGCTTTGATACATCGATTCTTTAAAAAGCGCCAGTCCGAATGCGGCGGCTACTCCGAATACAATAATGGGTATCATAGTTTGCTCACTCACCCTCATATTCACGATGAGTACAAATAAATTCATTAACGAAAAAGTGAGTATAGGAACAGAAACAAGTGTGTACAGGCTACTTTTTTTAATGTATGGTGATAATTTCGTTTGTATTTTTTCAAATTCAGTTTTTACATACTGAGAAGTTGTGTGATCAAGTTTTATTTTCAATGGATTCATAGCGTTTTCTCCTTTCATTTTCTCCTGCGCATTAACAGGACAGGACACTAATCATTTAATTTTTTCATAAAGGGGATAAGTAAAGCGTAAGGAAGCTTAAATTTTTCATTATTGATCTTCAGCTCAGGCTGGTTGATTTCAGTTTCCTCCTCTAACTTAAGTTCACTCACCTTCTGATGGATTTGCTCCATTTTCCTATCTAAAAGAGACGCTGATTCAGCAGCTTCTTTTAATTCATCTATCAAATTTTGCGGAACAGTTTGATAATATTTGTAATATATTTTGTGTTCTAGACTAGCCCAAAAATCCATCGCAATTGTACGTATCTGTACTTCAACACAGACATTTTCAACTCTGTCCGACATGAAGATAGGAATTTCTAAAACTAAATGTAAGCTTTGATAACCATTTGCTTTAGGTTCCCTAATATAGTCCTTCACTACAATTACTTTAATGTCTTGCTGTTTTTGAAGCATGTCACTTAATTCATAAATGTCAGAGACGAAAGAACATGTAATTCTGATGCCTGCAATGTCTTTAATATTCTCTTTGATGGATGGAAGAGAAAGCTCGTAGCCTTTTTTCTCAACCTTCTTTAAAATACTTTCTGGAGATTTCACACGTGACGTGACATGTTCAATTGGATTGTAGTCATGTATATAATGAAACTCTTGTTTTAAAATATCAATCTTTGTATTGATTTCATCTAATGCAAATTTATATAACATCATAAATCGTGTCAGTTCAATCTTTAATTCTTTTAGTTTTGACTGCTCGAACGTTTCTAACGCGCGTGTTAGCTCCATAAATCAGGCTCCTTGTAAATTAGTATCGGTAAATAAGTATATTTTAAACGTCTACTCCCCTGCCCTATTGGCATTTGCTTAAGAGTTCATTAGACATCACAATTTCTATAACTAGTATAATAAATGTTTATGAACTCATTATGAACGACATTATGATTAATATAATTCTATTAAAAGTGGCTTTATAATTAAATTCTCAACACGAAAAATCACCCTTCAATTAGAGGGCGTTCTACGGAGTGGTATCTGTGATAAAAATGCAGTGAGAGTTACTCCCTGAAGAATTAGCAATAGGTTTATCACATCATTTAGAGTTTAAATTACATTTTCGAATACTGGCCCTGTAGCATAAGTCGTTTTTTATAGAGGGGTTACGTTGATTCAAGTTCTTACAATTTATGAGTACATAATAGGTAATTAAGTTCGTTTCATACGAAAAGCGATGAAGCGTGTCTATGTTTTATTATTTGATTACTTTTTTATTGCATCTTATTTAAACATTTTTTTACGGTACTTCTTTTCTGAATATGTCCATATGGATGAGCTTAAAGAGTTCATTTTCAGGAAGGATGTTGATGATGAAAAAAACGTCTAGAACTTCTGTAAGAGGGGTCCTGTTAACCGTCATAATGGTAGCTTGTTTTCTCTTTTTTGACTCACTAACGATTGAGGTTTCAGCAGATAGACAGCTCCTCGGCGAAGAAAATTTGTCTGTTGGTATGGAGAGTGACCAAGTTAATGAATTACAAGTATTACTAGTTAATAAAGGGTTTTTGGAGTCAATTTCTGATAAAGGGGTATTTACAAAAGAGGTTCAACAAGCTGTGATGACTTTTCAGCAAACAAGTCGTATTCAACAGGATGGAATAGCTGGTCTGCAAACACTTGGGGCATTACAAGTATTAAAACTTGGAGATAACGGGCGGATTGTGGCTTATTTGCAAAGTAAACTAGAAACGCTTGGGTACTACAATGGCCCTGTGGATGGCCAATTCGAAGAGTTAACGAATAAAGCAGTTAAGAATTTCCAAGACGATTATGGACTTCACGTGGATGGATTAGCAGGACCGAAAACGTATGGTGCCCTATACAAAGCACTTCAACAACCAGAGAAGAAAGTGGTGACGTCTCGTTCCAACCAACAACAGGAAAAAACGACTCAATCTCATGGTACAACGATTCAAGTGGAGGCTACGGCCTATACAGCTTACTGTGATGGCTGCAGCGGTATCACTTATACAGGATTAGATTTACGTAACAATCCAACTAAAAAAGTCATTGCTGTTGACCCTCAGGTTATTCCACTTGGATCGAAAGTTTATGTGGAAGGTTACGGTGAAGCAATAGCAGCAGATATTGGCGGAGCTATAAAAGGAAATCGAATTGATATTTTTATACCTAACAAAGACGATGCATTGAAATTTGGACGACAAATGGTGGATGTAACAATCAAAAATTAACTATAAGCAATTCATTTGTTATTATGCTTGTATTGCCACATTTTGAATTTATACCTGATTTGACAGCCAATGCAATAGCCAAATAGAGCTGTTAGTGCCGCCATAAATACCATTATGCTAAAAACAATAGTTAAAACATCTTGACCTAATAAAAAAAACAAAAAAGCGCCACTTAAACATATTGTAGCAATCCATTGATTAAAAAGTTGTTGATCTTTATCCTCTGGCGGATATTCCTGAGCAGGTTTTGATAAAAAAATCTTACCAGCTCGGATAATTGGGTTTTGCTTTGTCAGTAGTGTGATGACCCCTATACTAATAGGCATAAGCAGAATCCACGGGGAAATGAGAAGGGAAAAAACGATGGATATGCATATAAATAGTTGATTTAATTGGACTAATGGCTTTGGAATTGTCATGTTAGTCTCCCCTATCTTTATCATTGTTTAGTACCCGCATTACATGTTTAATAGATCATTCATTTCTCATTTAGTCATTCAAAAAACTGCAACAAGTTGTTGCAGTGTAATTGAAATTTACCCAACACATTATGAGTCATCGTCATCTGAAAGAGACTGTCTCCCTGCGAATCCTTCCGTTTCAGAGTGATAATATGAAATCTCAGATTCCCCTTCTTTCCAACACAGAAGGATCGTTTCATTATTTTTAATCGAAGGAAAATCAACTAATCCTGGATCAATTCCTTTCAACAGAACACCTGTGTTTTTAATATTCGTGACATGTATTTGTGCCTGGATCTCAAGAAATTCTAGCTCACTTTCCAGAAGAAATAGACTACTTATCTCTGTTTGCACATGCTCCTTCATCTGTAATTTAACTTTATTTAAATGCTGTAATTTATGATCAAATTCAGATTGAAGTTTTTTTAGATGGTGAAGTTCTTCCTCTATTAGCGGGATCAGTTTGTTTGCTTCTTTTACAGTAAAATGTTTATTCGACATTTTTTTCACCTCCCGGTTACTACTAAGTATAGTAAACTTGGAAGCTATAATAAAGTCATTTGCACATGAAACCCTTTGACAATTATGTGAAAATGTCGCTCACAAGGTAAATGATTCATTTTTTTGACTAAAACAGTTGTATCAACCAATTGACGAAACTAAATGGCGAATAGCCTAACCATATAGAAATGCCTAAAATAAAACAAATGACGCCTTGAGTAAGGAATAACGTACTCCATATGATTGAAGCAATCTTTGTAAGCTCTTCTAACAATCCAGCGTCCCCTGTCTCGTTTTTCTCGTTAAGCGTTAAGGTGAAAAGAACCCATGTACTTAAAAAGGCTTGAGTTAAGAGCATTATACCTATAATTGTTAAAAGCCACTCAAGCCATTGTAAATAATTATTAGCGTATAAAAAGTAAAGTACACTTAATACAGAGACGATCCACACCCAGCCAGTTAAGTTTCTTACCCAAAAAATAAGGTTATAAACGAGAATTGCTGTTAATGTTAAAACTGATGGCATGATCCAATTTTGACCTAATGCATACAAAAACAGTACGCTAAACAAGGAAGCAAAAGGGTACCCGGCTAACAAAGTAAGGAATCTGCCAAATGTAGACCTATGTCGAGTGATAGCAAGGCCACCGGTATTGGCAAATAACGAAATGCTAGACACTCTTCCACCTGTCAAAATAGCCGCAACTGCATGACCAGTTTCATGAATCATCGTATTAAACAATTTGAAATAGCGGCCGATCACAGGCAAATAACTTAAACAGCCAATAATAAACATCCATAAGGCAACCTCAAGATATGATGTCACTATCATCAACTCACTGGATTGATAGCAAAGCGGTAGATGGCTTTAGCTACACCATCTTCATTATTAGAGCTACTTACCCAGTCAGCTTCTTTTTTTAACGCATCCTGTGCATTTCCCATAGCAACACCGATGCCGGCTTCTTTAATCATGGCCATGTCATTTAAACTGTCCCCTACAGCTAAAGTGTTTTCCATTTGGCATTGGAGCTTGCTGCATAGTTTAGCTAAGGCTACAGCTTTATTAACACCAGCCGCATTTACTTCAATGTTAGTTAAACTCGAATTGGTCACTTCAAGCTCATCATGTTTGGACAATAAATCAAAAAGAGTCTTCCTAACTGTATCGTCTTCAATTTGGAAGCCAAACTTTAACCATTCCCGACTAAATAAATCATCCGGCATGTCATTTCGCCACACTCGGTCTACGGAAGCGGCCCAATGTTCTGCCTTATGTTCATGTTTAAGTTTAAACAACATATCAATAAGATCCGTTTTTAATAAATTTCGTTCTACTAATTCGCCAGAAACGTGCCAAATTTCACTTCCATTGCCTGTGATGAGGTATGACGTAAGCTTTAAGTCTTTTGCATATTCCTCACACGCAGCTAATGATCTACCAGTACTTAATACGACATCAATACCTTTTACTTGTGCCTCGTATATGGCTTGCCGAACTCGTTCAGATACGTGGTGATCATCGTTAAGTAATGTGCCATCCATATCTAGAGCGATTAGCTTAATGTCAGGTATTTTATTATTCAGTGACATTACCTACCACAACTCCCTTACTTTTTCAGTTGTTGCATGCGACTATTTACGTTCGAGGCATGTTTCTTCCATAATAAATTTCATCCATTTCATGCTGGAGCTTTTGGGTGATTATTTCTTGTTCAGCTTGTGTGAGCGCCTCTTTTTTATATCCAAATAAATAATCATCTAAATTAAAGGCTTTTAGCTTACATTTTGTATGGAAAATATTCTCCTGATAAATGTTGACATCTATCATATGATAGTCATTTTTGACAGTCTCAGGAATATAATTTTGAATTGACGTAATATCATGGTCAATAAATAACTTGTGACCTTTAACATCACGTGTGAACCCTCTTACTTTGTAATCAATCGTCATAATATCAGTATCAAACGAGTGAATTAAGTAATTTAATGCTTTTAGTGGTGATATTTCGCCACAGGTGGATACATCAATATCTGCTCGAAACGTGCTTATGCCATCTTCAGGATTATACTCTGGATAAGTATGTACCGTAATATGACTTTTATCGAGATGCAACACAGAGGCTTCAGGTAAAGGTCCAGGAGACTCTTCAAAAGCTGACTTCGGTGCTTCTTCTACCGGTCCCTCTGCCACAAGCATCGTCACACTGGCTCCCTGCGGTTCATAGTCCTGCATCGCAACATTTAATACATATGCTCCAATCATACTGGCAACATCTTTTAATATTTCAGTTAATCGCTCAGCATTATACTGCTCATCAATATAATTAATATATGCTTCCCGTTCCTCTTTCGTTTTTGTATAACATACATCGTACATATTAAAGCTCAACGACTTTGTTAAATTGTTAAAGTCATGCAGTTGTATACGTTCTTCAGGTGTTAAACTCATGTGATCATTCCCCGTTTATAAAGATTATGTATGGTTAGTAAAATCATTAGATATCATTGGTGGCACACGTTCCTTATGTATGTTTCACTTTTTCTCACGATTTAAACGTTTAACAGTTCGTTTTTATAGGTGGTAATGCGCTAGCAATACTTTTTTTAATAGTGTTTACACTCTTCTTCTCTTCAATAAAATCCACAGATCGCCCTTTCAGATAGTGCCTTTAGTTAACCCATTAACTATAAAGTATTATAGAGGTAATTAATATGCCCATCAACTAGAAATAAAAAGGACATATAAGAAAATGTATCACAGATAAGCGTCCGTAAACCACCCTGCTCAAAATAGATAGGAAAGATAAAGCTATTTAGGTGAGAGATAACGGGCGCTAATATTCTGATTCACTCAACGACCAAAACTCCCACTGATTGTAGATTCGCTTATAATACATTCCTGTGTCTTAGACGTTTACGATTTAGCTTCAAGACACGTAAGTAAAAAGGCTGTAAAAATGACAACCTTTTTGCAAGTAAGCCTGCAAAGGGTGGAGTTAGTATAGCGGAGAGTAGTGTGAATATTCCAGTGACTAAACCAACCTAACTAGCCCCACTTCCTATTTCAGTAACAAATAAAGGAAGAGTAGGTAATAACATCTCGAAGATCATAAATACCTATGAGTTGGAAACTACCACAAACACGAATGATAGTGTGCAAATTTTACTATTTATGTGTACCACTTATATCTCCTCCTAATAAATAATTATTACATCCATCATTACATCTGACTAATGTCAGTATAAGTGCAAGTGGTGGTAAAAGCAGCATTGTTGAATAAAAAAACGATTATCATAGTGATAATCGAATTAGAAACTTTTTAAGTTTGAAAAATGACCCTCACAAGTGTGAGAGCCTTTTTAATCACTAGGATGTATCCCAGTCTCTTTCACTAATTAATTGATTAGTGAAAGTCTCTATACTTTTACCGGTGATTCAGCACCTGTTTTTTCAAAAAACGCTCCTACCTGATCGAGTGCTTCTTTTGCATCTGAGCCATCTGCAGTGATAAAGAAATGATCATTTTCTTTCATACTGATAATGATGTTTGCAGTTCCAAGAACGCATTTTGAGTTATAAGCTGTCATATTTTTGTGAATATAAATATCACTGCTAAACGTACTGCATAGCTGGACGAGTTTTAAAACTTTGGACATGTTAAATGGCTCATTTAGCTGAATGTCCTTCGAGAGTTTCATCGTTAACCTCCTTATGACTCGTATAGCGTTCTATTGGCTAATATATTACTAGCAATTTGAACGTTAACGGGCTATTTTGTTAGATAATTTATCGCTTTTTTTGTTACTACCGTAAAATGTGACACAATGGCATACTTTTAATATATGATCATTCTAATATCTGGTTTGAGTACCTCCCTACAAAAAAATTAAACTTGAGATGATTTTCTCAAGCTTAATTTAAGCCTATGAACGGGAGCTTATTTATATCCATGAAAAGCGAGGAGGTGTGGATGATTCCTCTGTCTTTTTTTCGGAACGGCTCTTCTCCTCTTCAGATTGCGGTTGCTCAGATTCGGATTTTGTTGGCTTCACTTCCTCCTGTGGTTGATCTTGAGGTAATGGGGCTCGTGCACCAAACAAAAAGTCTGACCAAGGATCTCTTCGTACAATGGTTTGTTCTGCTTCTTCTTGTAATGGTTGTTTTTCTGCAATATTTTCAGTTGACTTTTTACCTTGCTGTTGGGACTGCTTCTTACTGACCTTCTCTTCCATATTTATTGCCCTCCTTCTTAATGATGTCTAACATAGTGTATTCATTGCTTTGACTGATGATTGGGCGAATGACGTTTAATTTATTGAAAGAATGTGAGATAACGACACAGTGGGAATTTGGTGCGAACCATCATTGATCATAGAGGAGAAGAACATGCATTAATGTTCATTCGTACGACCATAGTTTCTTTAATTAAACGATATAAACATAAATTAAATGGAAAATTTAAACCTTATTAGCTTTTCATATCTAATGATGAGAATGTTTAAATGCTAATTCAGGCTTTGTTTAGGACTAAAACCCAAAAACCCCCACAAGAGGCTGAAAGATAATAAAGGTTGTCCAGTAGTCCCAGATGAGGGAATATAGCCACATCCGGAAAAATAGCTCAAATCACACTTTTAGACAACGAATGACGGCATAGCCTAGATGATCTCTGTATTTTCTCATGAGTTTTTCATGCTCATCAAGTATATCTAAGTAATGTAAATCGATAGTTGGCGTCAGCTCAATTTTATAAGGTGTTTGATCAGCTACAAATGCGAGTTCTTTTACTTCAATTAACTCTGTGTTCACAAAATGAGCTTGAATCACCTCATCAATCCATTCATTGACTGTACGTATGCCAGATAAGGTATAAAAAGTTTGAATCTCTTCATAATCAGCAGGCTCGACGGAATTTATTAAGCACATTTCATTTAAATACAACGCTCCCCCACTTTTTAATGTTCGATAGCATTCCTTAAAAGCCTTTCTTGTGTCACAAAAGGCGAGTACCGATTCAGATATAATGGCATCAAATATGTTATTAGGAAAGGGGAGTTTTTCTATTTGTGCTTGATGAACCTTTACATTTTGAAAGGTTTCTAACTGTTTAGAGGCTTTTATGACCATGTTAGGATGATTATCTACAGCATCAATTTGACAATCAAGCGCTTTAGCTAAGCGAAAAGCTGTTTTACCAGTGCCGCATCCAATGTCTAATAAACGATGCGATTTTTCGAAAGCTCCATGAGCTATCATTTCCTCTGTCATAGCCTCCCCACCAGGATGAGCAGAATCGATGGCTAAGGCTGCGAGCATATCCATATATGTTGCATGCATCATCAGTTTTTCCCTCCTTTCTGTAACGTTATTCTGGATAAACTAAAAGTGTGCGCCTATAAGAAAAAACCTTCGGAGAGGGGAACTTTTCCAAAGGTTTCTTTTTTTGAAAGCGAAAAGGGGTATTGGTTTGTTTTTAAATCAAATTTTGGTATTTTTCTTTTTAGCTCTTTCTTGCTCTTTACTTAATACTTCTCCCTTATGGTTAGTATCTGGAGATTTTCCAAGTGAGTTTACACTTGTTGTTACCCGATTTTCACTATGAGCAGTTTGTTTGTCTGTCATGATAGTCACCTCCTAGTTGTAAGTCAGTGTAACCACATGCTTCGAAATTATAACGCTAAATATCTTTTAAGTATGTTTTGTTAAGCTAACAAACTCATCGTTTAGCCGTACTTGCTCATTAGAATCAAGTATAGCATCAAAGCGTTCCCCTTCTGCATTAATAGCCGTAATTAATTGTGCTTTAGTCTCTTTTTCTATCTTTGATAATTGACTTTTCAGCTCATCACTTACACCTTTTTCAAATTGTTGAATAATGGAAGACGTGCGCTCATTTACTTCTGATATAACACATTCTTTGACAACTTTTATATTTCCGCTTTCAAAAAAATCTTTTTTAGATTTTATATAAGAGCGATAGTGATCCACTTCAAGAATGGTTAGCTTCACGTGTTCATGCCAATGTTGCAACGAAACAGAAAATCCATTACTGTCACGTGAAAAATGAGGAAGTGATGTCTTAATTGTCTCTGTTTCAGCCTCTAACCAGCTATCTACGACTTGTTTTACAATGTTTTCTAATTTTAGTAATAGAGCTTCTAGTTCTTGATTAAGAAAGTTTTCTACATGTAAAAGCAAATTCTGCAAAGCGGCTATTAGCTGTTGTTGAAGCGCCTTTTTAGTCGTTCCTGTGAGCACTGATACATTCACAGCCTCTGGAAAAAGATCATTTAAGACATAGATTATTCGTTGTCTCAAAAAAAGTGTAAACTGATCTAATTCGTGAAAAATTTCCTGCTCAACCGTGTTAAATGATGTGGTTTTAATGCGGGTTATTTCGATAGTTGTGGATACCCTTAAATCTTCTTTCAATTTCTGTTGAGATGCTTTGTCATGATTAATCACGGCTAACGTCTCTGACATTTTATTTTTATAACTAGCTATTTTATCAGAAATTAGCTGAAAAGATAACGCTTTTAATTCTAAAATAGTGTTTTTGTAAAATGTTTCTTCAAATACTGAGAAACTTGTAGAGTGTGATTTTCCCTCACGCTTTGCTTTTAAACCCTCTTTACTTGACAGAGTGAAAAGCCTAGGGGTGTTAATGCCCTCTTTATTTAATGTGTCTGCTACATGATTTGTCACGGTAGTCAATTCTCCATTATTAGCAGCTAAGTCTGAAGCATTGATAATGAAGTATAACTTGTTTGTATTAAAGCTATCGTTTATACTTGCCATCTGTTGTAGGAAATAACGATCTGTTTTAGAAAAAGCATGGTGATAGTATGTTAAATAAAAAATAGCATCCGACTGCTTCATATGCTGGAACGCGACTTTCGTGTGGCGGGCATGTATCGAATTAATCCCTGGTGTATCAACGATAACAATTCCCTCTCTTGTTAAATGGCAATCATAATAAATATCTACCTGGTCAACAAGACAGGCCACTTCTTCATCCACTGTAAAATGCTCTAATTGTTCGAGTGGAGCTGTATGGATGGACCCTAATGTCCACGTAGATTTAGATAGTGCCTTTTGTACCGTTTCTAAATAGCCAATACCATTCTTTTGCCAGTGAGACATATGGATGGTTTTAGGAGCGCGCCACTTTTTGAGTGATGCAAGGGTGACGTCTAATCCGAGACTCTTAGCAACATTTGAAACATCACTCTTTAACAAGGCCTCCGTTTTAAAGAAAATAACAGCAGTCCGATGCAAATGTTGATGATTAGGTGCTTTTACGGTATTAACTGTTGCTGTAGTAGGATGGGGAGAAACCGGCATAATATTGTCCCCTAATAACGCGTTGGCAAAGCTCGATTTTCCAGCGCTGAATGCACCGAAAAGAGAGATAATAAACGTTTGATTTTCATACCGCTTTATTCTATTTAGTATTTGCTGGCGCTCTCTAAATAATAGCTGTGCGTCTTCATTATCTATGAGTGGTTTTTTCCAGTTTTTTATTACTTCGTCTACTTTATGCTCATCTAAACTAATTGTTTTCGTGTATTGGTTGCTAATAGCTTTATCACCTAATGTGTGAGACACAGAGTCATCTTTTACTGGAAGAAAAGGAAGTTTGTCAGTAGTTGGATAATCTAACTGATAGGCGTTGGATAAATCGTGATAAAACATTGGATCACCTGGTAATTGAGCAAGAATGCTGTCTACCATACGGATATGCTCTTCCCATTCATTCTCGATCTCAGATAATTGTATTAAAAGATGGTGAATGTTAGCATCATCGCCCTGTTTACTCATTAATTCTTCTTCTCTTTTTTTCGCCTCCGCCATTCCTTCTATATAGTCTGTCACTAAAGCTTCTGCTTGTTGCTTCACATTTTTAACAATGTGATGAGATACCTCTTTCGTTAGCTGATAAACATAATCACCGTTGACTCGACCTGTTTTAACATGTGTGTCAAGCCACTCATTTGTTACAGTAAATGAAATATGATGTAATTTATCATTAAAAGCTTCTTTATTAGTCAGATCGTTAGTATTAAAAGTATTAAAATACGATTTCAAATGGAAAATTAACTGGGTTTTAATGTTATCTTGTAATTCCAAGATTAATTTGTTGACGCGTTTTCGTTGTTCCTCATATGTTTTTTTCCTCGCGAAAATGACGCCTTTTTTAAACCCTTTCTTTTTACTTTCAAGCCAGCTTCGCATAAGTTCGGTGGTTGTATAAGGAAACAAATTCACATTGTTAAAAAGCCGTTTCGTATTACTTTGAAATTGCTCAAATACGTTCTTATCGTAATGACGAATATCTTGTAGATGCTTTTCAACCGTACCATTTTCTTGAATGGGTTCAGGGGAAAACCCAGCTTCTACTATAGCATCTTCTACCTCTTTCTTAGCCGCTAATTTTTCATCATATCCCCTTCCTTTAACTTCTTTTAAAAACGCTTTCAAAAGTCTTTTGTTAGAACGCTCGGTAAAGGAGGGACTATTATATAAAAGAGATTTAACATGTGTTTCGATAAGATTAAACTCGTTTGCAGGGTGAGTACTATCCACCATCGACGTAAAAAACAGCTGTAAATAATGGATGTTCCATTTTTTAAACGTCGATTCTGCCGTTTTCTGATAGCTTTCTAATGATATCTCACTATCATCGTGCTTATCAATTTGATTAACAACTAAGAATAATGGCTTTCCTTCCTTTGATAACTGTTTTAAAAATTGAAGGTTAGTTTCTGATTTCACATGATTATAATCCATCACATAGACGACAACATCTGTTGTCATAAGTTGATTCAGTGTGAGAGACTGATGCGAGTCATCGGTGGAGTCTACTCCTGGTGTATCGACAATGACACCTGATTCGCCTAAAAATTCAAGAGGGAGTTGTAACGAAATAGATGAAATAGCTTGTCCGTCTTTTCCCCATTTCTTAACCTCGTCCCATGGAATAGTGTGGCTATATGACTGGACAATCGAATTCGATGTATCCCTCAAGGTCATTTTAGGAAAGCCATTCGATATTTGTACCACATTAGCGCTCGTTGGGATTGGGCTTGAAGGTAAAACATCGGATGCTGTCAAACGATTTAATAATGTAGATTTCCCGGCCGAAAAGTGACCACAAAAAGCTATTTCAAATGTCTTCTCACTATATTTTTTTTGCAACTTCTGAAGACGATCAGCTTCATCAGCAGTGAGCTCAAGCTGTTTATCTATGAAAGCATATATTGTCTCAAGTGTTTCCATCATATCCACCTTCCTTACTTCTTTTACTATATCGAAATTTCACTTAAATGAGAAGTAAGCGCTCTATATGTGAAACAAAAAAACCCATTGCAAGCTTAGAACAATGGGTTGGACGAGAGGGAATCCGTATATATGAAGGAAAGTTTAACAGAAACGTTTAAATTATTAAAATTTCCTAAAAATTAAGGAGGCATTATGACCACCAAAGCCTAAAGAGTTTGAAAGCACCACGCTTGTTTTGGCTTGTCTCGACGAATTAGGAACGTAATCTAGATCCATATCATCGTCAGGTGTATGATAATTAATGGTAGGCGGTAATGTTTCATCTCTTATTGCAAGTAATGCAAATATTGCTTCCACTGCTCCGGCAGCTCCAAGCAAATGACCAGTCATAGATTTTGTAGAACTGACAGCCATTTTTGTAGCATGTGCTTTGAACACTTTTTTTATTGCGATTGTTTCATACAAATCATTATACTGAGTAGAAGTTCCGTGAGCATTTATGTATGTAATATCATCAGGTGCAAGACCGGAATCCTCCAATGCGAGAGACATTGCACGTTGGCCACCTTCGCCATCAGGAGCAGGGGTTGTCATATGATAGGCATCACCTGTAGCACCGTAGCCGACTAATTCACCATAAATGTCTGCTCCTCTAGCTTTAGCATGCTCTAATTCTTCAAGAATAAGTGTACCGGCTCCTTCACCGATCACGAAACCATCTCGGTTTTTATCGAAAGGACGGCTAGCTGATGCTGGATTTTCATTTGTTGAGAGAGCAGTCATATTTGAAAAGCCAGCCAATGTCATTTCCGTGATGGAAGCTTCAGCACCACCAGCTATCATGGCATCTGCATACCCATTTTGAATGACTCTAAAGGCATCCCCAATTGAATTAGCTCCAGATGCACATGCAGTTACCGAACAGTTATTCATTCCTTTAGCCCCTGTTTCAATCGAGACTTGTCCTGATGCCATGTCAGGTATAAACATTGGAATAATAAGCGGGCTGACTCGTCTCGGGCCTTTAGCTAGAAACTTTTTATGTTGTGATTCAAATTCATCGAGACCACCGATTCCTGAACCGATCCATACACCAACTCGTTCTGCCGCTATATTATCTCCTAGTTTTAATTGTGCATCTGCTAGAGCCATTTTACTGGCTGCAACAGCAAAGTGAGCAAATCGAGCCATACGGCGAGATTCTTTCACTTCCAAATAATCTTTCACTGAGAAATCTTTTACCTCTGCTGCTACTTTTACTTGAAAGGAAGACGTATCAAACTTTGTAAGAATGTCTATTCCTGAATAACCTTCTTTTATTTTTTGCCACGTTGATTCAACATCGTTAGCAAGAGGTGTGATAGCGCCAATTCCTGTTATAACAACTCGCTTTTTCACAGTAGAACCTCCTCATATAATATGTCATGAATGCCCTTACGATTTTTTATTCAATTAACTTTCTTACTAGTTTATCTTAAATAGGTGCAAATATAAAATTATGTAGAAGAATTTATTTAATATTACCTGAATGACTGTGACATTCATTTCAAACGGACACACTTTTCCGTGGGCTTATCTTCAGGGACTGTTCCTTAGGAAGTCACGGCCTTACGTTTCAGTCACATTTACATCCACTTATTAAATAATCTGAACCTTTAATTATAAGGTGGTTATCTGTCATAAAATATATTTCATATTATTCTAAAACATCATTATAAAATTGCCTCATCTATTAACCGCTTTAACGTGAGGTCTTGTGTATATGGTATGTGCAAATCGGCTTTCTTTACTGCTGAAGAGTTACCTATACCAACAGAAAACATTGGCGTAGCTTTTATGGCCGTTATACCAGCCCAACTATCTTCTATAGCGACGCAGTTGTCATAAGGCACTTGCAGTCTATCAGCCGCTGTTAAAAAGATTTCAGGATCAGGCTTCATTTTCTTAATGGTTTTAGCATTAATGATAACCTGAAAGAAATGATCGATCCCAAGTCGCTCCACTACGGTATGAGCGTTAGAACTTGATGATGCAATCGCCATAGGGATGTCATCCTCTGCTAATTCGTTAAGGAAGGCATACATGCCAGGTAAAATATCGTCACCAGTCAATCTCTGAATGTAAGATTGATAATACTTATTTTTTAGTTCTCCAAGTTTGGCTATATCTGCCTCAGTATATGTTTTAGAAGATTTTTTTACCATCTCCTTGATCATATGTTTTCGACTCATCCCTTGAAAAGCTTCATTCATCTCCGGTGTATAAGGGAGACCTTCTAAATCAGCTACTTTTTTCGTAGCTAAAAAGTGATAATGAACGGTATCTGCTAATACACCGTCCAAATCAAAAATAACAGCCTGTATGTCTTTCATAATTAACACATCCTCTTGTCATTTAAGAGACAGGTTCGTTTAGTATCGTACTTGTCCTCGTTTTCGTTATAATCGTCGTTGTAGGTATTGCCATGAGAATTTTTTTGAAAATAACCATTAATTCCCTTACTTGACTGCCGCTATGATAATGATTTTAAGGTCGTAGCATCATCATCTTATTAGCTTAGTATAGATCGTTTTGGCAGGCATAATTGTGATTTGCGCTATTTCCCTCCAACCTTTAAGAGTCAATTTTTTACTCATTCCGGTGCTGATTCTTCAACTGTCACTTAGATATCTCCATACCACCACAACCAGTGATTAAGTGAAACGGGCTGTCTTTAAACCTGTCATTTAGTATAATACAGATATAGCTATAGAAAAAAGAGCGTTTTGTTAAACAAAGGGGTGTTTGTTACGAGAGACTATCTTTATACTGCTTTAGGCATCATCTGTTATATAGCATCTTTAGTCTATCTTGCGAATCACATCTTTCCTAATCCTTTATTAATGACTATTTCCAGTTTGTTAGGAGGGTGTCTACTAATCTTTGCTTTTATCTCTATCACGATGTCGAATCGTATCATAATAGGGATTTTATTTATAACAGGAACCTTTATTTTTATTAGTACCGATGTACCTTTTATAGAGATATTAAATGGTTTTGGACAAAACCTGAATTTGTTGTCATTATTTTTATTAGTTCCCTTAATTGGGACATATATGTCAACATCTGGTTATTTATCAGCATTAAAGCAAAAAGTTCAACAAGCAGAGAAACGAGGAGGAGAACATCCTTACCGATTGAGTTATTTTCTCGTAGCGACGATTGGTGCATTGCTAAACTTTGGATCATTAGCCATTGTCAAACGAATTGCTGATGAAAGTTTTCATTCATTTAGAGAAAAAAAATTAACCTTACATATGATGCGCGCGTTTGCCTTTTGTATGCTTTGGTCCCCTTACTTTGTCAATGTGGCCCTCGTTCTAGTATTATTTGATGTGTCATGGTTTGATATTGGTGGGTTTGGCTTTTTGTTAGCGCTTATTTATGGACTAATTAGCATTATGATGTTTCGTTATATTTCTTTCTCCGAGGATCCAGTCATGGAAGTTGGAGAACGGAAAAACGATGTTACATATAGGCAATCCTCTTCATTTGCATCTCTACTAATATTTAGTTGCTCCTTCGTTGCTTGTTCCTTTATTTTTTATCGGTTAGTAGATATTAATATGTTAACGATTGTGTGCCTATTAGCAATAGGACACCCTCTAATTTGGGCGATTTTTTCAAAAATGATACGACCATATTTGCACGATGTGGCTAATCAAGTCCAAAGTTCATTTCTCCGGTTAAAAAATGAACTAGCTGTGTTTATTACAGCAGGATATTTTGGTCTTGCGATTTCTTATACAGATTTAGGTGGTATCGTGTCTACATTCATTTACACGGTTTCATTAGGTTATGTCTACTTATTCACTGTTCTTATTATGTTAATCGCTTTATTATTAGCACAAATCGGGATTCATCCTATCATTATCGTTATTGGGATTGGAAGTTCTCTTTCTCCAGAGATGTTTGGTGTGTCACCTGAGTATGCAGCTCTCACGTTATTACTAGCTTGGACAATGGCTACTCAACTTTCACCATTTTCTGGTCAAATGCTCATGGCAGCAAAGCTGATGAAAGCCCCAAGATCACATGTCATAAGACAAAATATTTTATTTATTGTTATTTGTTTTGCCGTATTATCGAGCGTGCTATTTAGTTTCCATGCACTAGAGTGGGTTTAAAAAGATGTGAAGCTTTAAACATATCCGAATGTGAAATATGTTTAAAGCTTTGGAGAGATTAGGTGTTTGTTAAAGGTTTTGAAGAGGAATGGGGATCAGGCTGATTTAACTCCTTAATGAATATGTCCAAAGCCTGTTTGTCTAAGGCTGATCTGTCAGTTGTAGTTCCTTCTACTTTCTTTATAATCATCTTTTGAAGCAATGTCATTTTGGAAATAAGCATTTCCCCTCCTCCGAGGCCTAATGCAACAGCATGATTTCGTAACCTTTCTGGAAAAACTGCTTTAAATTGTGCCTGTCTTTCTTCCCCCTCACGCATACAACTTAGAAATAATCCAATTTTCTTTGTAAGTAAGACATGTTCATTTGTTAATAGAAATCGCGTCATCTTTTTAGGAATTGTCCCCATATGAATAGAAGTGGCAATAATAATTGTGTCATATAAGGCTAAATCAGGTGTTTTTTTCGTTTTAGTGATGTTTACTAAATCGGTTGATGATGAAAACTGGCTCGCCATATGGTAAACAGCCTTTTCCGTCGTACCATGAGTTGTGGAATAGATAATTAAAGCTGACATCTCAATACCTCCCTTTGTAACGATAGATCATTCTATTATGAATGAATTTTAGCTACAATGAGAAAGTAATAATGAACGTTCTTTAACATTTCCACCTTTTTAAAGTAGTTCTTGGGCAAAAACAACGAGGACTATCACTTTTCTGTGATAGTCCTCAATATTTCAGCCTTACTTAATGACTTCATATTCTGAATGTCTTAAAACAGTCCGTGGTTTACTGCCATCATCCATCTTCAAATCAAATTCCACTGAAATAGAATTTGTATAGGCGGATATGACTGTTGCATTTTTCCCTTTATATTCTCCTTCAATGACTTTAACGGTATCTCCCGACTGTAATAGAGGCTCTTCTTGTTCTGCCATCGTTATTCCCCTTTCAAAATTCGTCACCTATTTAAAGTGTTATGAGATTAATAACCTTCCAAAATGTGATAATAACTGTTGAAAGCTTGTTCGTCAAGAAAAATATTTTGTCTTAATTAACGATCTAAGTGGTTACGTCCGTGTTATGAGAGTCGGGAGCCAAAATCCAATTTCAACCATTCGATTTTTTTATGTACGAGAGCTTGATATTGTCATCGCATCAAGGTTTAATTTAGCACCGACCTTCTTCATAAAATCGAGGCCTAGTACTCCGTCTTCTCCACTATCAGAAATTGTAACTTGGAATTGACTCACTTTTAAAGGACCGACACTTAACGAATCTAATACTTCATAAAAAGAAGGGTCATCTTTCTCAATCCCTAGTTTGACGGCGGTATTTTTAGAAATGATTGTCTCTGATGAGCTTGTATCAATTAGTATGTTATCGGTTTTTGTCACTTTTCCTTGAAATTTGAATCGAACTTCAGTATAAAGCTTACCATCTTTAAATTCAATGCGTTTCATGTTTATCACCTTTTCCGTAAGATATGTCAATTCGTTTAAGGTTAATGAGGGAGTTGGAGGTTATCTAAAGTTAGTTTAAGCTTTTTTGCAGGAAGAAGTAAATCATTTTTTCAACGTAACTGAACGGAATCTCCAAGCTTAATGTCTCCGCCTGTTACAACCACACCATAAGCGCCACCATTCCAGTTTACCGTCATAGCGTCTTTTAAACCAGCTAAGGCATCGTCCATACGAGAACAAGGCTTTGTTTCACCATGTATTTCTATAATAGTAGGGCCGATATGGAGTCGCTTTCCTTTAGAGTGGGTTAGGTCTATTCCTGTCACCATTAAGTTGGCTCGCCGTGCAGAAGGGTCCAATTTAGTTGTAAATTCATCCATTAGCTGAGTCCATCTTTCTTCAGAAATAATGGTTACTTGCCTTTTACCACCTTGATCAGCATTGTGAAGCAATCCTTCATGTTTAATTAATGTCCCTAATTCTACGGGTTCCATTACCCCTCTTTTCCCCTTTTTAATCCATATTGCCTTCAATTCTCCCGCCATCCTTGTCTCCTCCTGTATGTCAGTTATTATCTTGTGTCTTTTCTCATCAAAAAGATACGAGGTTCATATGCAAAATCTTTGTTAAATACTTTAACTTCATAATAAGATAGATAAAGTAAAGGAGCAACTATAGACTAACAAAAAGTGGGTGACTAAACTAATGAATTTACGATATTTATTAAGCTTAGGTCTATTTGTCATTCTTTATACAGGCTTAACAGCATACATAGGATGGAATTTATATTACTGGTTACACATTGTATTTAGTATAAAACATCCACTTATTTTCACTGCCGTGTTAATATGTGTTGCTTTTGCTTATATATTTGGTCAGTTATTTTCTAGGCCCCTTTTCAAAAAAATTGGGGCACTATGGCTCGCTGTTTTTCAATTTGGGCTGTTTGTATTGCCGCTTGCTAATTTAGGTTATTGGCTATTTGGACTCTTTATAGAAGAAGTAACTCGCACACATATTGTTGTCATCGGGGGAATTGTTTGGATTCTATTTGCTATTTACATAGGTGTAGGCCTCTATTTGGCATACAGTCCAGTCATTCGATCACATGACATTAGCCTTGCGAAAACAACGTCCCATAAGTCATCATTAAAAATTGTGATGGCTTCAGATATGCATTTTGGCGGATTATCAGGTAAAAAACATGCGGAGAGACTCGTGAAAGAAATAAATAAGCTTAATGCAGACATTATTTTATTGGCCGGTGACATCGTGGATGATGATCCTGCCCAGTTTAAAGAGAAAAAAATTGATGGACTATTAGCCAATTTACATGCAGCATATGGCAAGTATGCGGTCACAGGGAATCATGAATATTACGGAGGGAAAATTGACGAATTAGCGGTTATGCTTGATGAAGTAGGTATTCAGCTCCTTCAAGACGACGTTGTGGAGCCAAATGAAATGATAACTATCGTTGGAAGGAAAGATAAAACAGATAAAAACCGTAAATCTGCGAGCGCATTAATTGACCCACTTGATAAAAGGAAAATGCTTATCATGATGGATCATCAGCCGACAGATCTCCATGCCATTATGGAAGCTCAAACAGACATGGTTTTTAGTGGGCATACCCATAGAGGTCAAATCATTCCTTATCATTTAATTACCGCCAAAGTATTTGAAGTTGATTGGGGATATAAACAAAAAGGGCGGCTACACGTATTTGTTTCATCAGGCTTTGGCTTTTGGGGACCTCCCATTCGCCTTGGCAGCCGTTCTGAAATTTTAAGTGTGCAGGTCCATTTTAATGAATGTTAAGTTTGTTGTTCACCAAAAGAAAAGCTCATTTTATTCTCATTTGCTTCCCATTTCAGCGCGGCGTTAAATGTTTTCCCATTTTTTTGTTGAAAACCCTCAATTATCGGTGTGCACCCCTCTGACAGTAATGCTTTAATATGGGTTGAGGTCAGTGAACGTCCAAGAATGCGTTTTGAGACAGTAAACGAACATTTCGTAGTTTTGTAGTTAGCACAGCCGTAAAACTTCCCTTTGTCTATCACGTTTCCTTGGCAGACTGGACATTTACCTAGCAATCTTTTACGGGTACGGCTTACTTTCCCTGTTTTATTTTTAGGGGATCGTTGAATTTCTTTAAGAATCTCTTTATTAAATGTCCATGTGGCAGAACGCTTTTTTGCATCGCTTATGAGTGACGTAGTCAGATTTTTGGCTTGGAGAATGAAGGGGTCGACTTCAGCAATGCCCCGACCAATTTCCGCTAATCTCTGCTCCCATTTAGCCGTCATTTCAGGCGAAGCTAATAATGAATTGCCTAATGCTTCAATCAGTATTTTTCCTTTTTCAGTTGGATAAACGATGTTTTTAATTATCTCGATATAGCTCCTTTGTTTAAGCAAGGTAATAATGCCAGCTCGCGTAGCTTCAGTACCAAGTCCCTCCGTATGTTGCAACACCTTCACCAGTTCTTCATCATCTATATATTTACCAGCTGACTTCATAACCGTAATTAATTCGCCTTCGGTATATCGTTTAGGTGGCTCAGTTTTTCCTTCTCTCATAGTGACGTTAAGAACGTCCCCTTGATCACCTTGTCTAACATTTGGCAATTTAGTTTGCTCAGTTTTTAGCTTTTCATCCGCTCGTGATGGGATAATTCGCCGCCACCCTGCGTGGCGCATTTGTTTCCCTGTTGTTTTGAATGTGGCTCTATCGTCCACTAATGTTTCTATATGAGTATAGCTCATGAGGCAATCGCCATCGTATGCTGCTATTAAATGTTCAATAATCATCGTATAAACACGAGCCTCTTCAGTAGAAAGGCTAGAAGGGTCTATTACTTGATCCGTTGGAATAATAGCGTGATGATCAGTTACTTTACTTTGATTAACGTAACGCTTGGATAACATGTTTGTCTCTCGTTCTAACGGAAAAAATGGTTTAAATTTAGATAACACACTTATTTTTTGGAGAATGCTTGGAAATTCCCTTTCCTCCTCTTTTGTTACGAAAGCGGAATCTGTTCTCGGATAAGAAATATAGCCTTTTACATACAATTTTTGAGCAATATCTAATGTTTTCTTTGGAGAATATTTATATCTTCGGTTTGCTGTCGTTTGCAGAGATGATAAGTTGAAAAAATAAGGTGGTGGGATCGACTTCTCCTTTGTTTCAATATGACTAACTTGTGCACGTTTGTTTTCACAAAACGCGGCTATTTTTTGTGCCAGAGTAAGATTCGTTACACGAGAGTCTCCGTCTTTATGCCAAATACCATCGTATGTCTGCTCATTCATTGAAAAGCTAGCTTTTATTTCCCAAAATGGTTCAGAGATGAATTTTTCAATCTCTTTTTCTCTTTCAACAATCAGTGCTAATGTGGGTGTTTGGACACGCCCGATTGAGAAGACATCACCTGCTCCGTGCTTCTGCAGTAAGAGTGTATACACTCTAGAAGCATTCATGCCAATTAACCAATCTGCATAAGCGCGACTAACTGCTTCATCATAAAGGGGTCTTGTAGCTGATTCATCCAATAATGCATTAAATCCCGCTTTGACTGACTTAGCCGTTAGAGAAGAGATCCATAGACGTTTGACTGGTTTAACATTATGAGATAGTTTAAGAATTAACCGGATGATCGCTTCTCCTTCTCGTCCGGCATCACTAGCGATAACGATTTCCGATACATCTTGTTGTTGAATAAATGACTTTATAACGTTAAAACGTTTCTTTTTTGAATAAGTGACACGATGCTTAAACATCGAAGGAATAAGTGGTAAGGCTTCAAGAGACCATTTTTTCCACGATGATTCGTAGCCTTCAGGAGGCAACAGTTCACACAAATGCCCCACTGCCCATGTACAAATAGCTCCTTTAGGGAAGGTGTCACACGGACTAATCACTATATATTCTTTTTTCTTTTGTGACGGGTAAGGCGAGGCTAATTTAGCCGCTTGATCGGGCTTTTCTGCAAGAATTAACTTCATAGGATCACCTGTTTCGCTTTATAAAAAACCATTGTAGTAAGAACGTACGTTTCTATAGCATCATACCATACTCCCCTACAAAAAAGAGTTTTAGTCAAGAAAAATCCTTGATATTGTTTCAATAGTGAATGAGATTTTGACGGGTAAAACAGCAATCCATCTTATTTGTTGGAAAGCTTGTTCTTTTCATAAGAGGAGGGGTAGTCCCATTGCTCCGAGGACTTCGGAAAACCTCGTATATATATGTCCGAAGCGGCGATTAAAGCAAGGTGTTGCACTGTTCTTCTTTTTAGGAATAGCAGCTAGACTAAATGGAGGCAAAATCTATTTAAGATTTTACCTCCATACTATAGCGAGATTATCTGGAAAATAGAATAGACAACAATGGGCAATGATTTGACATAGCTGCAACTATTCGCTTTCAATCAATCGTGTGACACCATCTTCCTGTGTAATTTTCTTTTCCTTTAAGAGCTTCCCTACTGCTCTTTTAAAAGCCGCTTTACTAATGTGTAAAGCTTCTTTAATTTCTTCAGGTGAAGACTTATCTGTTAGTGCTATTTCTCCATCATTATTTTGTAAATAAATAAGCAATTGTTCAGCATCTTCATCACGGCTTTCAATGAGACGAGGACGTAATGAGATATTTAACGTTCCGTCATCTTTCACCTCAATAACTCGCCCTTTCACCCATTGTCCCATTCTCGGCTCTTTCTTCCTCTCTGAATGATGGATAAAACCACGGTACCCTTCTTCAGTAATAATAAATGATCCTATTTTAGAAGCGCGATAAACATGTCCACTGACGGGCTGATGAAGCATGTCTTTTGGTGCCTTATCTCTTTCTTGATTAATAATGGCTTCTGAGATCGGTTTAGCCATCAATTTTCCTTTTTTATCATTGATAAGACAAACAAATAGATGATCTTTTTTTTCCGGCCAAACCGACTTATGGAACGGTAAATCATCTTTTGACACAAGTATGTCTTTTTCAATACCAATATTAACGAAAACACCTAAGCGCTCTACTTCTTCCACAACCTCAGCCCAGTCATATGAATCTAATGTCACGGTAGGAAGTTTGTCTGAAGCTGTCAGTCGTCCCTGTTTGTCTTCATAAAGGAAAACGTCAACTTCTTCCCCTTCTTGGAATGTTTGTTCAGTTGTCCGTTTAGGCAAAAGAACGTCTCCGTCACTTCCTCTTAATATGTATGCTGTAGCTATAACACTGTCAACAGTTAAACGAACAATTGATCCTGGTGTTAAATGTGACATAACTAATACCTGCTTTCTTTAAAGTTATACGTTTAGTATAATGAGCTTCTTAACTGATTTAAACATAAACATGTCTCATACGCAAAAAAAAGAGGAGAGTAAGTTCTCTCCCCCTCTTTACATTGAACTATATAAGCAAGTTAAACAAATCTTGATCTTTATTAATTTCGGTATAAGAGAATCCATTTTTCTCCATCCTTTTAATTAATGGATGGTAATCCTCTTTATCTTTCAGTTCAATTCCAACTAATACAGGCCCTTTATCCCGATTGTTTTTCTTCGTATATTCAAATCGAGTAATATCGTCATTTTCCCCTAGAACTTCTGATAAAAACTGCCTCAAGGCTCCTGCTCGTTGCGGGAAGTTTACGATAAAATAATGTTTGAAACCGTCATAAATTAACGACCGTTCTTTAATTTCCTGCATACGGTCAATATCGTTATTGCCGCCGCTTACAATACATACGATATTTTTCCCCTTAATCTCTTCCCGGTAATGATCCAGTGCAGAAATGGCCAAAGCTCCTGCCGGTTCAGCAACAATGGCATTTTCATTGTACAAGTTTAGCATTGTTGAGCATACTTTCCCCTCCGGTATGACCGCCACGTCATCAATGACATGCTTTGCTACATCAAACGTAATATTGCCAATCTTTTTAACAGCTGCGCCATCGACGAATTTGTCTATCTTATCTAAAACAGTCACTTTCCCTTTTTGTAACGATGTTTTCATTCCTGGAGCACCTGCGGGTTCAACTCCAATCACTTTAGTTTGCGGACTTATTTGTTTAAAGTAAGAGCCAACCCCTGAAATAAGACCACCTCCACCGATACTCATAAACACGTGAGAAACGGGTTCCTCCATCGCTTCAAGGATTTCCATACCGATCGTACCCTGACCAGTGATCGTACGAAGATCGTCGAAAGGATGAATAAAAGACATGTTGTTATCATCACAAAAAGCCATAGCTTCATTAAAAGAATCATCAAATGTGTCACCAGTTAGAATCACTTCTACAAAAGGCTCCCCAAAAAATTCCACGCGGGATACTTTCTGTCTAGGCGTCGTGCTCGGCATGAAAATATGACCTCTCACTCCGAGAGCTTTACAGGAATAAGCGACTCCTTGGGCGTGATTACCAGCACTAGCACACACAACGCCGTTTTGTAATTCTTTTTCCGATAACCCTTGCATTAAATTGTAGGCCCCACGTAATTTAAATGAGCGCACAACTTGTAAATCTTCTCGTTTTAAAAATACGTTTGCCCCGTATCGCTCTGAAAGGATGGGGTCTCGTTGTAATGGCGTGTTGACGACAATATCTTTTAATACTTGGTGAGCGATTAATATATCTTTTACTTGAATATTAGTCGTTACTGTTCGTTCCATGTTAATAATCCTTTCTATCTTCAGAATATTAAAATTTATCGTACCATACTCTAGCGCTTGAGAAAACAACGTTTTTAGAATTGTTAACCTCTTTAATAAAACTTTTTAAATTCTTCATAATAGATACGATGAATCTCTAGGCATATATAACTGAAGTCTTTTCCTCCTATTCATTATAGCGTATGCTGATAGAAGTAGGTGATTTATTCTCAAACAAAAAAGAACTGAGGGGGCTAACGAAATGAAAAAGTGGGCTTTTGTTTCTGATTTTGATGGCACGATATCACTCCAAGATTTTTACTGGATTATTATTGAAAAGTACTATACAGAAGGCCGAGAATGGTATAAACGTTGGAAATCAGGAGAGCTACAAGATATTGAATTTCTATCTCATATTTTCAGATCGATTAATCAACCTGAAGCAACCATTCGTGAAGATATTCGGCAAATACCTCTTGACGAGCATGTGGAGGCCTTTATCAAAAATGTTCAAGACCAAGGCGGTGACTTTTATATATTAAGTGCTGGTACAGATTACTATATTAAAGAACTTATTACATATTCAGGATTATCTAATATTAACGTTTTTTCAAACAAAGGCTACTTTAATAACAATAATATTCACCTTGATGTGGCGAGCGAAAACTGGCATTATTCAAAGCGTTATGGTATCGACAAAGCGATTGTATTAAATCATATTAAAGACAAATATGACTATGTCTTTTATTATGGTGATAGTGAGCCTGATTCACACCCGGCAAAATACGCTGATAAAACATTTGCTAGAGAAGCACTTATTTCTATTCTTAAGGAACTAGATATACCTCATGTGCCAGTCGATAATTTTAAAGATGTAGAACAGCACCTTATTCAAGAAGGTTGGCTTAAGGACGAAAAGAAAAACTAAAGAATGATCAGAGTTTAAACATACAAAAACCCTTGTAACGACGATTGCTGCTACAAGGGTTACTTCTTTCCAGCTAAATGCGAGTACACATCTTTTAAACAATGAAAACCGAGTGACTCAACCTCTTTTATACATTCTACCCACATCTTCGCCGTCATAACTGCATCATGAAACGCATGGTGCCGGCTTCCTGTATCAATGCTATAATGCTGACAGCATTCATCAAGGGATACAAGCCCCTCCATTGATTTAATTAATGTCGTAAGAAAAGAAGTATCCAGTATCCGATGTTCAAAACGTGTTTTATATAACGACCATGTGAGATGACGCATAAAACGAGTTTCATGACTAGCATGATGAGCTACAAGGGTGTCTTTTCCCGTAAATTGCAAAAAATCGTGTATGACCTCTTCAGGAGATGGTGCATTTATCACATCATCAGCTGTAATTCCGGTAAGCTCCGTAATATCCTTTGAAGGAGTTTTATCACTTTTCATCAACGAATAAAACGTCTCTTGTTCTGATAATGTATATCCGGTAACTTTTTGAGCCCCTATAGATAAAATCCGATCCCCTTTTAAAGGGTAAAAACCGGTGGTCTCAAGGTCAAACACGGTCACTGTCAACTGGGAAAACGGAATATGAAGATGATCTTGCTGTTTCATCGCTTTCTGTAGCCTGCGAATATAAGCAATCTTCGCCGGATCTCTTTCATTAACACCATCCGTGTACCTACCAGGCGCCATTATCCCTGATAATTGCTTGAACCATGATCCCATCGGATTCATACATCGATCCCTCTGTTCTTAGAATTTTTTAGCCTAGCTGTTACGCGTTTTAAAAATAATTGGCCATCCTTCATCCATGTTTTTAACGTCTCCTTCTCTTGTTTGGTTAGCGTATCAGTCGCCACGTAATGAATGAGTTCGTATCCATGATCAGGATTTGTTAACGTTAGTCTAAACGCAATCGCTTTTTCAAATGAGTCTTTATAGGCTCTAAACTCGTGAAGGTTCCTTGGTAACATATCGAGCCTTTTTAATGTAGACGTTTCAGTTATCGCTTCAGAATAAGCGAGCAATCGGGCGCTATTAACATATGGAAACAGGATAGTATCTTTATAATCTAACAACCCTTTTCCTCGTCCCTTTTGCTCCGTTAGCAATTGCCCGAACACGCCGACCCCTTTTTTTATATACTGAACGTTGTCACATAGCCTTATCAATGCTTCCTTATCACTAGACACGTTGTTTAATATGGGGTGTTTTAATTGGTGAAGAAGGCTTTTATCACCTCTTAAAACCCGTGCATCCGTAAAAATTGAAAAGTGACGTAAGTTTTCCCAACTTTTATGATCGAGCCATTTTTTTAATTGTTTTTCCCAACTTGTCAGTGATTTTGTCCAATTTGGGTTACTAGCCATTACTTTTCCCTCACATGTTTCGTAACCACAGATATCTAAGCCTTTAACTATCTCCTCTCCCAGCTGTAAGAAATAATCTCTATGCTTATCATGGCCATCAAAGATGATCCCATGATCCTGATCACTTAAAAGTGATTGTTCCCATCTCCCTGAGCTGCCCATTACAATGAACGCAAAGCGAGCAGGGATTTGTCCCCGCTCACTTTCCATCTGCTTCACAGCTAAATCTACGACAGCTCTCATGATGTCATCATGTACGTCATTTAATGTTTCATGAGTAAAGGAGGATTTTTGAAAAATGTCAAGCCGCCAGTCTTTAATGTCGCCATAAGTGTGAAACGTTTGACTGTCATTCATCATATGTGTCATTAAGCACCTGGTTGTTCTTCTTTATCATTTGGTGACTTAAGATTCTCTGGATACCCGTAGCTTCCATGTTCACTTAAATCAAGGCCGATAATTTCTTCCTCTTCTGTAACTCGAATGCCTCCCATGACTTTATCCATCACTTTAAGGATAATAAATGCCACTACAAAAGCGTATATACCTGAAACCGTCACCCCGATAAATTGAACCCCTAATTGCGTAAAGCCTCCACCGTAAAATAACCCAGCTAAACCACCATTCATTTCAGCTAACACCGGTGTAGCAAAGAATCCGGTAGAAAGAGTCCCCCAAATACCACACACACCGTGGACCGAAAGAGCGAATATAGGGTCATCGATTTTCGCTTTATCGAAGAACAACATACTAAAATAAACAATGAAACCAGCGATAATACCGATTAACACGGCTGCCCAAGGGTCAACAAAAGCTGTAGAGGCTGTAATAGCTACAAGTCCTGCAAGAGCCCCGTTTAACATTGTAGGAACGTCTGCTTTACCAGTAAACATTGTGACGATTAACATGGCAGCAATAGCCCCCGCAGCAGCTGCAAGTTGGGTAGTTAATGCGACATAACCGAAGAACGCACCGTCTACTTCTAATGTACTACCACCATTAAAACCAAACCAACCGACCCAAAGGAGAAGCACACCTAGAGCTGTGTAAACTTGGTTGTGACCAGCTAAATCATTTGAAGAACCGTCTTTATTGTATTTACCAATACGTGGTTTTAAAATAATAGTTGCAGCAAGGGCTGCCATTGCGCCAGTTAAGTGAACGACTGTCGAGCCAGCGAAATCCTGTTTTCCTAATCCTGCTAACCATCCATCGCCCCAAATCCAGTGTGCTACAACAGGATATATAAGTGCAGAAAACAAAATGGCGAAAATAATGTAAGCAGATAATTTAGCTCGTTCAGCGAATCCACCGAAAGCGATAGTCAAAGCAATAGCCGCAAATGCAAGCTGGAAAATAAAATCTACAGAGCCTGCTAATCCGTCAACCACAGAATCAAAATCACCGTAGAAGAAATCCGAGAAGCCGATAAAAGCATTTCCTTCTCCGTAAATGAAACCATAACCGACGGCCCAAAAAACGAGAGATGCAATACCGACAGTAAAAATTGTTTTTCCAGCAATATGACCCGCATTTTTCATTCTCGTAGAACCTGCTTCAAGGAGAATGAATCCACCTTGCATTAATAGGACTAAAGCAAAACAGACAATAATCCACACGTTATTCATTAAGAAAATCTCATCCATTGAAAATCACTCTCCTTGTGGTTAATCTGTCAGTTTATTTGCCAACTGATCATAGACCTCAGTATACAGACAGAAAATTCAGAAACAATAAATTTGTCAGAAAATATAACACGCTAAATATGAAAACGCTTCCTGTTTTGACGTGAAATTTGATTGAAAAATTGTCGTCTAATCTGTGTCATTGCGCCGATTAATATGAAATTTAAACGAGCCTTCTCCAAATGTAATCACTTAATTTACCTTATTTTCCCTGAACTAATCATACATAAACGTTATATTAAATAACAGAAGATTTTTAAAATCAGTGATGTTCGATTACTTTATTTATTTTATTGAATTTAAATCGGGCCATTGGTATTGGCATCTCAAGTACACCTAATCCTTAGAATAATTTAATGCATTACTAAAGATTTGTTAAGAGGATTCCTATATGACAATCTAGTGGTTTAACTTACTTAAGAATCTTATGCTCTCACTTTTTTAAATTTCCTTGTATCACTGACCTATTACTAAAAGTTTTAACACGTATAAAATAATCGCTTTTTCAAAGCCATCCGTGATAAAATAAGTGGCTTATGATGTGGTTACAGTATAAAATTGAATGTCTTTTTAAAAATGGTGGGATCCAAATGGTGAAAGAAATCTTTGTATTACGCAGTATTGGCTGTTTATGTATTGTTTTTTTACATAGTATTTATATTGCTCTCACAACCCTTCCTGAAAGGGAAATTGGCGCTTTATCAGCGGCGTTGTTTGATTCGTTACAACTGCTGCTCTACTTCGGAACGCCTATGTTTATTTTCATTTCACAATTTCTAATTTCATACTCTTATAGAGAACGCCCTTTACCAAATCATTTTTTAACTAAACGATTTCGGTATATTTTGATTCCTTTTATTTTTATGGCCTTTTTTTACTCGTTACCAACTCTTTTTGAAGGTTCAACTAATTGGTTAACTAAATTTGCAATGAATGTATTATTAGGGGATTACCATGGATACTTTATATTAATTATCTTCCAGTTTTATTTGTTTCATAAATATTTTAATCATTATTTACAGAAAATGCCTCCCAAAATAGTTTTTTTACTCGCTTTTTTAATAAATGGTAGTTATTTATGGACGTTTAACTTTACCTCTCCTCCTGATAGCCTTCCATACTCTGAATACATATGGGAGCGCCTTTATTGGATGCCCTTATTTGGGTGGCTGTTTTATTTTGTCCTAGGGTACTATGCCGGATTGTATTATGAGAAACTTATCGTTTTTCTGGAAAGATGGCGATATGTTCTTTTAGTTGGCCCGTTAGTAAGTAGCGGTATCGTCCTCTTTTTATACCACACTGATATAATTGTCGTTCACAGTTCAAAAAGAATAGACATACTATTTCATACTGCAATCATATGTTTTTGTTTATTCTATCTCACTTCTTTATTAAAAAAACTGCCACAGTTTCTCGTATTGATTAGTAGATATTCTTTTGGGATTTATTTGCTACATTATTTTTATATTTTTATAGCCGATTACTTATTTCGTTTATATCCTTTACAGCTAGGAGTTATGTATATTTTTCTTTTATTTGGATTCAGTTTATTATGTTCAATAGTGACAATCTACTGGCTAAATAAATGGCGCTACGGCTATCTGATTATTGGAAAGGTCGGTGTTCCTTATGTTGAAGCTGATCCCTCGCAAAGGTTAAAAATAAAGGAAAGCTAGTAGGATATTCTTAATTCTCTATGCTAGAGACTCATTAAAAACCACGTTCTCAAATGTGAACGTGGTTTTAGCTATCAGACCTTTTAGCATCAATAATTAATTGTAACAACTGGAGCCGCTGAAGGTCATTGACACTGCTTCTTGTGAAGGGAAACATCCAACCATTTGAATTTACACGATTGACGAAAACGAGATCTAGTTCAGGAATAATGTCAATGGACTGGCCATATCTCCCAACTGCTGAATACATCTGCAGGTCATGAAATGGAGACTCTGTCGCCACCCGCCAAAGATATCCGTAATCAAAAAGTGTATTGTTAGGTACACTAGCGTGGTTAGATGTGCTTTGTTCAATCCATTCTTTCGGGATGATCTGCTTCCCCTCCCACTCCCCTTCTTGTAAATACAACTGTCCAAAGCGGGCAAAGTCTCTCGCAGACATTCTAAACAAATAAGAAGGGTGCTGAGAGCGACGATTTTCATACTTATATTCTGTATGGCTAAGCTCAAAATCCTCCATACCGATTGGCCTGGCAATTTGTTCATAGAAGTCCTCAAACAAATCACTGTCTGTTCCCTCGTTGTATATTGTGCCTAAAACATTGAAATCCCAATTATTATAGTAATAATAAGTTCCTGGCAAGTGCGCCCCACGAGTTGGCCTAGCTCTTCGCATTCCCCATGATTCTTCCCCTGCTGGTAAATAAACGCCTGAGGAGGAACGTAATAAATCCGCTAAATAAGCGCTTTTCTCTATATCAGTGAGTGGTGTATGATCATTGATCCCAAAGTCTGAAAGGGTTTCTTCTAAGTGAAAGGTCCCTTTTTCCAACTCAATCCCAAACAAAGCACTTAAAAAACTTTTTCTCACGGAATGAGCATTAGTAGGTTCAGCAACCTCCCCCCATGAGAGGAGAACCTTCCCTTCGTAAATAACCATGACCGCAGTAGAATTTATTGACTCATAATAACGTCTCGCTTGTTCAAGCGCATCAAGATTCCAACCAGCTGCCTCAATATCCTCATGAAACTCCCAAGTCGTTTCTTTAGGCGTATCATTCGACAGATAAACGTAAATAAATAATATCATTAAACATATTAAGAAAATCATTAGTAACAGACTAAGTTTATTAAACAACACAACCGACATCCTTTAATAATCGAGCAATTTGGATTAAATATAACATGCTTTTACCTTCTAATACCATGTATTGAACATGTCGTCCTTTTTAACTAGAAAGAAATGGCTTTTGTCAATTGTGTGTAGCTTATTTTTACAACTTTCGTAGACGTCTTTACTGTTATGGATTAAACTATTAATGAGAACAGCTTCTGTGAGAAGGGCTGTGTATAGATTCTGCCCTCCTTCTCAACATGACAATAAACAAATTTCTTGCATCTATATATTAAAGGTTAAATGATGCGTCATTCACGGTGGATGTTTAAAAGATGACAGTCAGCTTTATCCACTCTTCACTTCCTTGTAGCTGTCGTTTTTGACTAACTTTAAAATAAATGAGGTAAGTGTTGGAATATGTTTAAACGGAAGCTATTTCTTGTGTCATTAATTTAAATGAGGTGAACATTATGGAACAAAAACGTGCAGTGGTAAGTGTAGTAGGTAAAGATCAAGTCGGTATTATTGCTAAAGTAACAGCCATCCTTGCTGATAATCACATGAATGTGCTTGATATCAGCCAAACAATTTTACAAGATTTTTTCACAATGATGATGTTAGTAGACGTCTCAGAAGCTGAAAATCTTGATAAATTACAATCCGAATTTGATCAAGCAAGCCATGAACTAGGTCTTAAAATCAACATTCAATTAGAAGATATTTTTCAATCAATGCACCGTATTTAAAAGGAGAGACAGATAATGAATATTGCTTTTGCTGAGATACAAGAAACCATTCGAATGGTGCAAATGGAAAGCCTTGATATTCGCACTGTCACAATGGGAATAAATTTAAAAGACTGTGTTGATCCTGATTTTGAAAAAATGGATCAGCGGGTGTATGACAAAATTACACACTATGCCAAAAACTTGACATCTGTAGCAGCAGATGTAGAAAAAGAATACGGCATTCCCATTATTAACAAACGAATTTCTATTACCCCTATTGCTGAACTTCTTGGTCATGCTACGAAAGACGAAGCTGTTCAACTAGCTAAAACACTTGATAAAGCAGCTCGCGTCCTCGGTGTTGATTTTATAGGTGGCTACTCTGCACTTGTACATAAAGCCATTAACAAAGGGGACCAAGTACTACTAGATGCACTTCCTGAAGCTTTGAGTCAAACTGAAAGAGTTTGTGGATCTGTCTCTGTTGCCACCACTCGAAGTGGGATTAACATGGAGGCTGTAAAACAAGTGGGACAGGTGATACAGAAAGCGTCGGAATTGACTAAGGACCAGAACGGTATAGCGTGCGCTAAACTTGTCGTTTTTTGTAACCCTGTAGAAGACAATCCGTTTATGGCTGGTGCCTTCCATGGTGTGGGCGAAGGAGAAGCCGTAATTAATGTAGGCGTAAGTGGTCCTGGTGTTGTGTTAAATGCATTGAAACGCTATCCAGACGCCGATTTAGGTGGCGTCTCGGATGTTATTAAAAAAACAGCTTTTAAAATTACGAGGGCTGGTGAGTTAATAGGCCGAGTTGTAGCTGATCGTTTAAATTTACCGTTCGGTATTATGGATTTATCACTCGCCCCTACAAATGCTATGAATGATAGTGTTGCTGAAATTTTAGAAGAAATTGGCCTTGAACGTGTTGGTACACATGGTACGATCGCTGCATTAGCCCTTATGAACGACGCTGTGAAAAAAGGTGGTGCTATGGCTAGTTCTTATGTGGGAGGATTAAGCGGTGCCTTTATTCCAGTCAGTGAAGATAACGGCATGATTCGAGGAATTGAGGATAAGTCATTAAGCCTCGATAAACTGGAAGCTATGACATGTGTATGCTCAGTAGGTTTAGATATGATTGCAGTCAGTGGGGACGCCTCACCAGCATCCCTTTCTGGTCTTATCGCCGATGAAATGGCAATAGGCATGATTAACAAAAAAACGACAGCAGTACGTGTCATTCCTGTTCCAGGAAAAGAAGAAGGAGATATGGTTGAATTCGGTGGTTTGTTAGGTAGAGCTCCTGTAATGGGCTTAAATCCATTTAGCTCGGAGAAGCTCATAGCTCGATCTGGCCGTATTCCAGCACCTCTACAATCACTTATTAATTAAGATTTTCCTAGGGCTGTAAGTGTCTATGCAGCCCTCTATTTATGATTTATCACAGATCCTTCCAACTCAAAATAGAGAGGAAAAATAACGGACGCTAATGTCTTAATTAACTCAACTCCCACTGATAGAAGGTTCGTTTTATGTCTACCTCTCCCCCTCGCGACATGACGATTCAATTAAATCCTACTGTCGCCGTATTCAAACTTAAAGCCCATTTTATATAATTTTTGTTCGGCTATCTTGACAACTATAATGGAGTGTCGGATAATATAACAATATTTAAACTATTTTGTGATAATCTTATATGTACTGCTTATAGATGAGATTAGTATGCAAGGCAGAGCTAGCAGAGACTGGAATCCATTGGCTGAAAGATTCCTTAGCTAACGCTTGTTGAACCTGTTCATCCTACTAAATATAAGCACGATTGACTTACGATACAAGTTTAAAGCGGACATGTATATGTCAACTAAGGTGGTACCGCGGATCATACTTCCGTCCTTTCATTTATGATAAGGACGGGAGTTTTTTTGTAACAATTAATGTTTTTAAAGGGATTCCTTTTACGTATAAGCTTAAAATTAGATAGTTGTTAAAGTATTATTTTAAGGAGGGAGTACAGTTGGCTCGAAAACGACTTGTAATTAAAATCGGCAGTAGTTCGTTAACAAATAAAGATGGTCAATTATCTTTAGACAATATTAACCATTATACGAGGATGATCGCTGAGTTAAAACGGTGCGAGCATGACATTATATTAATTTCCTCTGGCGCTGTGGCAGCAGGCTTCACGAAACTTGGTTATCCAGCCAGACCAGTTACAGTTGCAGGAAAACAAGCTGCAGCTGCTGTAGGTCAAAATTTATTAATGCAAGCCTATGCTGATTGTTTTTCAAAAGAACAACTCGTAGCAGCACAGCTCCTCCTTACAAGGCATGATTTTGTTGAAGAAGAGCAATATCGTAATGCTTTCAATACGCTTGATGAGCTTTTAAGACGACATGTTATTCCCATCATTAACGAAAATGATTCCATCGCTGTTGATGAATTAACATTTGGAGATAATGATATGTTATCTGCTCTGGTTAGTGGATTTGTTCACGCTGACCAACTCATTATTCTGACAGATATTGATGGTATTTATGATGCCAATCCAATGGAAAACCCTGACGCTAGAAAGTATAAGCACTTAACTGGCGTCAGTGATAAATTGATGACAAGTGCCTCTGGTACCTCCTCTAAAGTTGGGACCGGCGGTATGAAGTCTAAACTCGAAGCTGCTAGAACTGCTCACATGATGGGTGTACCTGTTTTTATTGGTACTGCTGTAGAAGAGCACTCTTTAATTAAAATTATTAAAGGGAACGGCAACGGTACCTACCTTTATCCACATACACTAAAAATGATGAAAAATAAACAGCAATGGCTCGCTTTCCATTCACTCTCTTCAGGGAAAATCATCATTGATGACGGAGCGGAAAAGGCTGTGCTTAAGCGAGGTAAAAGTTTATTACCAGTGGGAATTAAAGAAGTAGAAGGTCACTTTTCATCTGGGGCTGTGGTAGACGTCTTTAATGAAAATGGTCGACTGATTGGCCGAGGCAAGATCAATTATGACGCGGGGGATTTGTTAGAGATGCTCGGTTGTTCCGACAATACGGATGCAAAACATAGAGAAGCGATTCACCGCAACCAATGGTTTTCAATTCTATAAATTTAACATGGAGAGGAGCACAATCATGAATGAAGTAGTTGAAAAAGCCGAAAAAGCGAGAGAAATAACCTTTACCTTGGCAGGAATGGCGACTGAAAAAAAGAATGCAGCGTTACAAAAGATAGCAAATCGGCTATGGGAAAAACGACATCACATATTACAAAAAAATTCTGAAGATGTGACAAACGCCAAGGAAAATGGTCAATCTTCTGCAATTATCGATCGTTTAACCTTAACAGAAAAAAGATTAGCAGGCATGGTAGACGCTATTCGTTTATTAATGAAGTTAGAAGATCCAGTAGGGAATGTTCTTTCAGAAACAACGCGACCTAACGGATTACAAATTAAAAAGGTAGCTGTGCCACTAGGCGTGATTGCGATGATTTATGAAGCAAGACCGAATGTTACCATTGACGCTGCAGCGTTGTCTATTAAAACAGGTAACGCCATTTTACTAAGAGGGAGCACCTCCACTATTCATTCAAATAAAGCGATAGTGTTAGTCATTCAAGAAGCGCTTGCAGAAGCCGGGCTTCCTGAAAAAACAGTGCAACTTATTGAAAACCCAGATAGAGCCGTATTATCCAGCCTTTATACGATGAAAAACTTAATCGATGTCCTCATTCCTCGTGGAGGTAAAAAGCTCATTGAAACGGTTGTAGAAAATGCTCGTATTCCTGTCTTAGAAACAGGGGCAGGAAATTGTCACGTGTATATTGATGAAAGTGCGGACAAGACAATGGCTGTTTCAATCGTTGTCAACGCAAAAACGCAACGACCTTCTGTCTGTAATGCGTGTGAAACAGTCCTTATTCATGAAAACTGGGCGAAGAAGCATCTCCCAGCCCTAGTTAAAGAATTAAAAACGAGTAATGTCACCTTACGGGGGGATCATGTCGCTCAACAATTAGCTCCAGAGATTGGTCAAGCAACAGAACAAGATTGGGCAGATGAATTCCTTGATTTAACGTTAGCTGTTAAAATTGTACCGAACATTCATGAAGCCCTTGATCATATTGAGATTTATGGGACAAAGCACTCAGAAGCGATTATTTCCGAGACAAAAGAAAATGTAGCGCTCTTTTTCAATAAAATTGATGCTTCTACTGTTTATCATAACGCCTCTACGCGGTTTACAGACGGGTTTGAATTTGGTTTTGGTGCAGAAATAGGAATTAGCACACAAAAGCTGCATGTACGGGGACCAATGGGACTTGAAGCTTTGACAACAACGAAATACCATGTATATGGTGAAGGACAAACAAAATAAGACATTATAATAAAGCCATCCATCATTTTTACCGTCCATTATTATTTTGGATGGTTTTTTATTTAGTTAGACATTAATCTCTTCACCTCCCCTATTCCCCATTAAAAAAACACTTTGGAAATTTACACCACAAATTTAAATGATAATACTTGCGATTAGTTGTTCATTTTCAAAGTAATAAACTATTTTTCGTATAGTACCAATCACAGGGATATTTATGCGTCATTCACTTGATATACTTTTAATTGGGATTTATAGTTTTAATTTTAAATAAGTAATTGAATCGATTTGATAAATCATGGTTGTATCGTTACCTTCGAACGATATGACTCATTTGCATGACTGACCGACGCTTTCCGCGGGGCTCGTCTTCAACTCATTCTGCCTTTGCAAAGCTCAGTCAGAATGGATTTTCAGATGTCGATTCCTCCTACAGGAGTCGCCGTCTAAGCTCTGTCACTTTTTATCCACTTATTCGTGTTATTTCATTAAAAATATCTTTATAAAATCGACTCAATTAGTAAAATAATCATAATAACATACAATTTTAATGAAGTGGTTGCTTTTTTATGATACTATAGTATAGTTGAACAATTTTAAGTTAGACAGGAGCGTTTTATAATGACTATACGGTCAGACATAAGAAATATTGCAATTATCGCCCACGTAGACCATGGAAAAACAACACTCGTTGATGAACTGTTAAAACAATCAGGAACTTTCAGAGAAAATGAACAAGTGAATGAACGAGCCATGGACAATAATGATATTGAAAAGGAACGAGGTATCACTATTTTAGCGAAAAACACCGCCGTTGATTATGAAGGTGTTCGCGTTAATATTCTTGATACCCCTGGCCACGCAGACTTCGGTGGTGAGGTAGAACGGATTTTAAAAATGGTGGACGGTGTTTTATTAGTCGTAGATGCATTTGAAGGCTGTATGCCGCAAACACGATTCGTCCTTAAAAAAGCGTTGGAACAAAAATTAACACCTGTTCTTGTCGTAAACAAGATTGACCGTCCGATGGCCCGTCCAGAAGAAGTTGTAGATGAAGTCCTTGACCTCTTTATAGAATTAGGAGCGGATGAAGAACAATTAGAGTTCCCTGTCGTGTATGCCTCTGCTATTAATGGCACAGCTAGCGCTGATTCTGATCCTACCAAACAAGACGATAATATGCGCGTACTCTTTAACACGGTGATCGAAACAGTCCCTGCACCTATTGATAACTCACAAGAACCGTTCCAATTCCAGGTGACGATGCTTGATTATAATGACTACCTAGGAAGAATTGGTGTTGGTCGTGTATTTAGAGGAACCATTCGAAAAGGTGATCAAGCCTCCCTTGTGAAACGTGATGGTTCAATCAAAACGTTCAGAATATCAAAACTTTTCGGATTTCTTGGATTAAAACGACTTGAAATTGATGAAGCAAAAGCAGGCGATTTAATTGCCATTGCTGGTATTGAAGATATTATGGTCGGCGAAACTATCTGTCCATCTGACAATCCTGACCCAATGGAACTTGTACGTATTGATGAACCTACCTTGCAAATGACGTTCCTTGTAAACAATAGTCCCTTTGCAGGTCGTGAAGGTGATCATGTCACAAGTCGTAAGATCGAAGCTCGGTTATTAACACAAGTTGAAACGGATGTAAGTCTCAGAGTGGAAAATACAAGCTCTCCAGACATTTGGACCGTATCAGGTCGTGGTGAACTTCACCTCTCCATCCTCATCGAAAACTTACGACGAGAAGGCTATGAACTACAAGTGTCCAAGCCTGAAGTTATTATTCGTGAGGTAGATGGTAAGCCATGTGAACCATTTGAAAACGCTCAAGTGGACGTACCTGAAGAATATACAGGTGCGGTAATGGAATCTCTTGGAGAACGTAAAGCCGAGCTATTAAATATGGTGAATAAAGGTGACGGTCAAGTAAGAATGGATTTCTTAGTGCCATCAAGAGGCTTGATTGGTTATACGACTGAATTTATGGCTCAAACAAAAGGTTATGGTATTCTAAATCATACATTTGACAGCTATCAGCCTGTAGCGCAAGGCTATGTGGGCGGACGGCGTCAAGGTGTTCTAGTTTCAATGGAAAATGGTAAAGCGACGCCTTATGGCATGCTCCAAGTAGAAGATCGCGGTATCCTTTTTGTTGAAGCTGGCACTGAAATTTATGAAGGTATGATTGTCGGTGAGCATAATCGAGATAATGACCTGACTGTTAACATTACAAAAATGAAACAACAGACGAATATTCGGTCTGCAACGAAAGAACAGACGGTTACCATGAAAAAACCACGTCTTTTAACGCTAGAAGAAGCGTTAGAATTTTTAAACGAAGACGAATATTGTGAAGTCACCCCTCACTCTATTCGGTTACGTAAAAAAATTCTTGATAAAAGTATGCGTGAACGTGAAGAGAAAAGAAAGAAACTTTCTGCTAAAAACAATTAATATGCTCTAAATGTACGCCTTAGAAGAGATCTCACTGGACACAGCGAGGTCTCTTTTCTATATGCTTCTAATATCGTCAATTTACAAAAAACCTACATTCAAATCTGCTGTAATTCTAACAATACAAGAGCAATAAATAAGCTGAACGGTCTGAGGAGCACTAAGCTATACAGACACACATATATACGTATTCATCGAGATTAACCATGTTTGATAATTTAACACGAACTACCTATCATTAATAATGTTGACTGGTTGAGATGAAACGTGTTGAGTGGAACAACAACTCAATACAATTTAAAACAAAGGTGGAATGTCACGATGGGCAAAAGCACAACGGCAGTACTTGAAACATTTTCGTTAGAGCAGCCAACTAAAGAAGATGGGCAGGCTATGTGGGCATTAGCCAAAAACACCACTCTCGATTTGAACTCAGCTTATAAGTACATTATGATGGCCGAGTACTTCTCTGAGACGTGTGTGGTTGCTAAAGAACGAGGTGAAGTCGTTGGTTTCATCACAGGTTTTATTCAACCTGAACACCAAGACGTGATTTTTATCTGGCAGGTTGGTGTGGATTCATCTCAACGCGGAAAAGGGGTTGCCTCAAAAATGTTAAATGACTTACTTGAGCGTAAAGCATGTAAAAATGTTCGTTACGTTGAGGCGACAATCACTGAAGAGAACAAAGCCTCTCAGTCTTTATTTAAACGACTGGCACGAGATCACGATACAGCTTATGAAGTGAAAGAATGCTTTCCGGAAGAGATATTTCCCGAAGAAGGCCAAAAAGCTGAATATACGTATCGTATTGGACCTTTTTCCAAGTAAATGATCTGGCTAAACAAGTATGAATAAAAAAGACGGAGGGATTTGACGATTATGACTAAAAACCATTTAGAGATTATTGAAGAGCACGAATCTTGTGTAAGAAGTTATGTGAGAAGCTTTCCAACAGTTTTCACCCAAGCTAGAGGGTATAAGATGTGGAATGAAGACGGAAAAGAATATATTGACTTCTTTTCTGGAGCTGGAGCTCTAAACTATGGACATAATGAGCCGAACATGAAGAAAAAATTAGTAGAATACATCCTTGATGATGGTATTACTCACTCTTTAGATAAGGCAACAGAAGCAAAAAGTGAGTTTCTTCACAAATTTCATGAGGTTATACTTCAACCAAGGAATCTTGATTACAAAGTCATGTTTCCTGGACCAACAGGCACGAATACGGTTGAAAGTGCCCTAAAGTTGGCAAGAAAAGTGACAGGTAGAACAGAAGTCATCAGTTTTACAAATGGCTTTCATGGCATGACGATTGGCGCTTTGTCAGTCACCGGTAATTCTATGAAACGAAAAGGCGCTGGTATCCCATTAAACCACTCCGTCACTATGCCATACGATCAGTTTGTTAACGAAAGTGATGAGATGGATACACTTGCCTACCTTGAGAGATTTTTAGATGATAACGGCAGTGGCGTCTCCATACCTGCAGCCATTATCCTTGAAACCGTTCAAGGTGAAGGCGGTCTTAATGTTGCACGCTTTGAATGGCTAAATAAATTAGATGCTATATGCAAAAAATGGGGTATTCTTCTCATTATTGACGACGTGCAAGCTGGTGTTGGCCGGACAGGGACATTCTTTTCGTTTGAACCTGCGGATATTAAACCTGATATAGTTTGCTTATCTAAATCTATTGGCGGCTATGGTCTCCCCCTTGCATTAACATTAATAAATCCTGAATTAGATAAGTGGAAGCCTGGTGAACATAACGGGACATTCCGCGGTAATAATCATGCCTTTATTACTGCCACAGAGGCATTAAGTTATTGGGAAGATCCAAAATTTGAAAAGAGTATTCAAGATAAAGCAGTTAAAATCACAGATTTCCTCACTAACATGGTAGAAAAATATCCTGAGATGAAAGGGTTCGTTAAAGGAAGAGGATTTATGCAAGGAATCTCTTCTGACATTGACGGCTTTAGTGAAAAAGTTTGCAAGAATGCTTTTAACCATGGGCTAATTATGGAAACAGCTGGTGGACATGATCAAGTATTTAAATTATTCCCTGCTATTAACATTGCCGAAGAAGGATTAGAAAAAGGGTTTGAACTCATCGAACGAAGTATAAAAGATACTATTAAACAAATGAAACTTGAAAAAGAAACAGTCACCAATTAATAATCAACTGTACACACAAGGAGGAACAACCATGAAAGTCGTTAAATTAGAAGATATTATAGGGACAGATCAAGAAGTTAAAGGTGGTAACTGGACGAGTCGTCGACTTATTCTTAAAAAAGATAATATGGGGTATTCAGTCCATGATACGACCATTAAAGCTGGAACAGAAACGCATATTTGGTACAAAAATCACCTCGAAGCTGTTTATTGTATTGAAGGTGACGGTGAAGTGGAAACATTGTCTGACAATAAAATCCACCCTATTTCAGCCAATACACTCTATGCCTTAGATGAACATGATGAGCACTTACTTCGTGCAAATACCGATATGAGGATGGTCTGTGTATTTAACCCACCTATTACAGGTAAAGAAGTTCATAACGAAGAAGGTGTTTATGAACTAGTTGAAGAAGATTAAATGATCTGTCACACTGTTTAAAATGTCTAACACTTCCCTGTTGCATCTTGTATGCAGCAGGGTTTTTTCTGTAAATACTACCTTATTATCGATCATCCCCCACCTCTCTCCTCTTTTCTCATGTTACAATAAAGATCAGACTTATTTGGAGATGAAATACAATGAGTTATCAAATAAAACCGTTTATTGAAGCAATCGTTATTTCAGTGATAGGTGGAGGGCTTTTTCACGTCCTTTCTCTACCACTTGCTTGGATGCTAGGCCCGCTCACTAGTGTCATGTTATGGGAAGGACTGACTACAAGGACGTTAGTTTGGCCGGATTTCCTAAAAAAATCGGGCCTTATTATTCTAGGAATATCATTTGGATTTTATTTTACGTTTGAATCGTTAAAAATAGTTGTACCCTTTATTATTCCGTACTTACTCATTACAGTTATACTCATTCTTATAAGTATTTTTAATAGTGCATTCATAACAAAATGGATTAACATTGATAAAAAAACAAGTGTTTTCGGTTCAATTCCTGGTGGGCTAGCGGAAATGGTTTTAGCAAGTGAAGATGTTAAAGCAAATTCAGCTTTCGTCATGGTTTTTCAAACAATCCGTTTACTAGTCGTTTTATTCACTGTCCCATTTATTATTACCCAATTTTTCCCCCATGACAGCAATGCCATATCAGCAGTGATGACGATTCCTGACACAAACATATTATCGCTACATGGATTATGGCTCATATTACCGATTTTGTTAGGTATCAAATACCAGCATTCTTTGCCCGCGGGAATAATGATTATCCCGTTAGCTGTAACGGCTACTATAAGTATCAGCTCAATTAATATTCCCTCTATTCCTCCCCTGATTTTTTTAATTGCCCAGCTATTCGTAGGGACTTCTCTAGGCAAGAGTATTTCGTTAACAGATATTAAACTTACAAGAAAATACGCCATTATATACGCAGGGCTCGCTTGTTGGTTGATCCTTTTATCGTTTGGTTTTGGAATTTTGCTTGAATCAATGACAACGATGGATTTGCCAACAGCCTTACTAAGCACAGCACCAGGAGGATTAGTAGAAATGGTGTTAACGGCCTCGATGGTTGGTGCCGATCCGGCAATTGTGACGTCGTTACAGTTAATGCGTGTTATGGTCATTGTTTTAGTTGCTCCAAGTGCGTTAAAATGGTATTTTTCTCGAAAAATAAACGATAGCAATAAAATTGCTTAAACGTTCTGACTAAAACGGTTATATTATCTTTACTTATTAATTCGCTAACACGATACTGAACACTTCTTTTCTCAATTAGAACTCCAAAAGTGACTAGCCCTATCTAATTATGCTCTTTTTCATTTATAAAACAGAAAAATGTATCACAATTAAATTTTCAATAGGAACAATGATAAATCATCTATCTCACATTAGCGTAAGATCATTGTGTAAGTCGTTTCCTACACGTGTATTTTGTATGTATAAATTAGTTTAATCATAACTTTGAAAAAAAGAAAAGGAGTCGATCAGCATGGAAAAAAGAGATATTATCTTGTTTGATGGGGTTTGTCATTTGTGCCAATCAAGTGTTCAATTTATTATAAAACGCGATCCAAAAAATCACTTTGCCTTTGCTTCATTACAAAGTGATGTAGGTAAAAATCTAATCGGACAAACGAGGATATCTCAGGAGTCTAACAGCGTTGTCCTAATAAAAGCAAATGGCAAATCATATATACATTCCTCCGCCGCGCTTCAAATTGCAAAAAAGCTAAAAGGAGCATGGAAGCTAGCCTCCATACTCCTAATTATTCCAGCATTTATGCGCGATCCTATCTACCGCTTTATTGCTCGTCATAGATACACATGGTTTGGTAGATCAGAAAATTGTATGGTGCCCACGCCCAAACAGCGCCAGCGTTTTCTTGATTAGTCAGCTAACATCGGATCCACATCCTCGGTAAACGTAGGATAAATATCCGGATGCAAAAGATTTGCTATTTGCATAAGGCCAATTAATAAGCGCGGTGAGGGACGACAAAAGAATGGTTCATCAAGGATATAGACGTTGTTTGATGTGGGAGCTTTTAAAGATTGCCAATCAGGTCGCTTCTCCAACACTTTACGATTAACTTTTTCTTTATGAACGCCGACCCATATAATAGCCATCACGTCCGGATTACGTTTATACACGTCTTCCCAGGTCGTTTTTACACTAGATTGAGGGTGGTCGGCAAATATATTGATCCCTCCTGCCAATTCAGACATTTCTGTTAGCCAATTAGTGTGACCTGGAGTAAAAATAGGCTTAGCCCACCATTCCCAGTAGATCGTTTTCTTTTCTTCCACGGAATCACTCAAGCCTTTATAGTAATTAATCCAATAATTAAATTTCTCGTGAGCTTTTAAACTTTTTTCCTTATAGCCTGTTTTTTCACCAACCCATAGTAATTGACTGCCAATATCAGATAATGTCTTAGGCGAAGGAACGATCACATAAGGAAGCCCTCTATTTTTTAACTCTTTAATATTTTTTTCCATTCCAGGAACCGTCTCAGAGGCTAACACTAAATCTGGATTTAATGCTTCTAACTTATCCATATCTATATTCAGGTCTGGACCCAGTCTTTCTAGATTCGTCAATTTATCTGATGGCCAGTCCGAATAATTATCAACACCGACGAGGTGATCAGCTAACCCCGCATAAGTAGCAAGCTCTGTATTACTAGGGCAAATAGATACTAAACGCATGAGGCGTCCTCCCTTTTTATAGCATTAAATTAAGTGATTGACAGTCAGAATGATGTCACTAGCAATTATTCCTTTCAAATTTCATTTTTTAAGTAACGAGCGCCTTTCTGCTTGTGGCACACATTGAAAGCAAACGACGAGCTCATCTCCATGATCGTTATAATAACTTGTTGGCTTCATTGTTTTTCGACCACAAAAAGTACACCTTTTTGCTCGCTTGAATAGGTTAAACACTAATCACCCTTCTTTCTCTCTTAATGATCATCTTATTTTTACTTTAATCCCTTTAGCAGCCATTGTGTGTAACGCATTCGCTTCATCCCATGAAAATTCAAGTTCGGAATGGTTCACCACTTTGACGGCTTCAATATCTGTGATAATTTGCGAAAGTTCGTAACTGATCCACGTCGTTTCTTCTCCTTCACGAAGTTTTTTCTTATAACGATTAAAAGTAGGATCCAACGAATCGACATTTTTAAACACTTGTTTAAGATCGCCATACTGACGGATAAGGGGTAACGCAGATTTTTCACCTACACCGGGACAACCTGGAATATTATCGCTGGCATCTCCTAGCAACGCTTTTACATCAACCCATTGAGTAGGTGTAATATCGTACTCTGCTTGAAATGCTTCATCACTATAGACAATTTCCTGCTTTTTTTTAGACAAAATCTGAGCGGTCGTAGGGTTAAGCAGTTGAAATAAGTCTCTATCGTTACTATAAATATACGTTTGTCCAAAGCCACTTTCTGCCCACAATGTCGAAAAAGCACCGATGATATCATCCGCCTCATAACCGCCTACGGCTAGTTGATGTACGTTTAAATTGTCTAGCAGCTCTTTTGTTAAGTGGTACTGTTCGATCAGCGGCTCCGGTAAATCTTGTCGTTGCGCCTTATAAAACGCGTACTGTTGATTACGTGACGTATCCTGACGTTTCCCATCCCATGCGACAGAAATATGTGTAATTGGGTATTGTCGCGTTAATTGAAATAATTTTTGAAAGAAAACACGCACAGCATTAATGTACTGACCTTGATCATTTTTAGACAATTGCTCATCTGATTTTCCGTACGCAGTTGCAAAATAGCCCCTACTTAATAAATTGAATCCGTCAATTAATAACAATGTTTTATCACTCATGATGTACTCCTTTAAAATTATAAGTAATGACTCATTTCTCGCCAAGCCTCTACCTTCTCTTCATAGGACTTCACATTCTTACCTGGAACAGGACTAGTAGATGGTAGTTTCGTAAAAGGTAACTCTGGGAAATCAACAACATTTTTCTTGTATGTTAGAAACGACTGGTAGGCTTTGGTTCCGTTTAATCCAATCCATTTAATTGTTGGGTATTGTTGCAACAACCCTTTAAGATCATTTGCTTTTTCATGACGAATAGCTGAATCGAGGCTCCCTTCTCGTTCACAGCTAGCAATCACATCCCACAATGCGATACCGTGAGCATTTAAACGTTGGCACTTATGATTATATGAATAGCTTGTAAAATCTTCATTGAGAAGATCACTTATGATTGACCAAAAGTGATTACGCCTGTTGCCATAGTACTGTTGCTTTATGAGAGATTGTTCTCCAGGCATGGAACCTAGCAAAAGAATTTTTGCTCCAGAAGCGACGATTGGTTGCATCGATTGGCGTTTCATCGGTTTTTTATCTTCTTTCCATGAAGAGGTTCATTTGTTTCTAGAGCATGCTTTAATGCTTGTTGCATAAATCCAATTCCCTGATAATCTAATAAAGGAAACTCTACGTCCTTGCTATCGTTTAAAACACGATTTATAACTGGGACATATTTTTTTCCTGTTAAAACGATATAGTGATCATAATTGTGTAATCGTTTATTTTCAAATTGTTTTTTTAACGTTTCTGTGGAGATAACTTCCGAAGATTTCATTGAGAAGCTGACATTGTATGGCCCAGGAACATAATCTTCAGCAAAAAGAAAGCCGTGCTTAGCAGACAAAATAACGTATTGGGTAAAAAAACTCTCTGCATATGCTCTACACAGTCGATGAAACGTACTAATATAGGCATCAGAAGCTGCTACTACCTCTAAGTTAGGATGTTTGCTCCAAATCTTTTTGTTACCACATGGAATAATACACAATTCGCTCATAATTTACGCTCCTTATCTACATTTACTCTACTATCCTATCATATATCAGCTTAGTTAACTTAACAGAAAGCATTTTCATTAATTTATCACAGTTAAGCGTCCGTAAACCTCCCGGGCAATTTAAGGCGGTAGTTTTACGGACGCTAATGTCCTGATTGAAGATTCGTTTCATATTTATTGAGTCTTGGTCGACATCATCCCTTAAATTTTTAAACGAACGTTTAAATTGTCGATTAATATCACTAATTTCCTCACACAAGAGTCAGAATAGCTGTTATAATAAATGCAAATTTATGTATGAATTACGTATTTATACAGCACTATCAAATTTCTAGGTAGTACTAGACCACAGTGTTTAAGAAAGGAAGAAAACATATGGTGAGTATTAAAGAGATTTATACAGATTTACCTACTTTAACTACTGATCGACTTAAGTTAAGAAAGATAACGGAAGAGGATGCGGAGGATATGTTTTATTATGCATCAGATGAGGAAGTCAGTCGATATGTAACATGGGACACCCATCCTTCATTGAAAGAGACGAAAGCATTCATTGATCACATACTCATTAAATACGAAAACAATGAGTTAGCACCTTGGGGAATCGTGCTAAAAGAGACAAACAAATTAATTGGAACGATAGATTTTGTCACTTGGAAACCTGCACATCGCGTTGCGGAAATTGGCTATGCTCTATCCCGTAAGTACTGGGGAGATGGTATCATGACAGAAGCTATGAAAGCTGTTGTAAAATTCGGTTTTCAGTCCATGGATCTTATACGGATTGAAGCCAAATGTTTTGACAGTAATCGAGGGTCAGCCCGTGTGATGGAAAAGGTTGGGATGCGCTATGAAGGAATGATGCGGCAAGCAATGATTGTAAAAGGTGAGCCTAGAAACATATTACTTTATGCTATTTTAAAAGATGATAATAATGAATGGTTACGTTAATTTAGTAGCTTGACATATTAACTCCCCTCAGATAAACAGATGTTTATTTTTAAATCTGTCTACCTCTAAGGGGAGAATAGCAATGTCCGAAGGTATATGATTGTTTTAACCCTTTATTTTCACCGTCCATCCAAAAGGATCAGAAAGTTTTCCAGTTTGAATCCCAGTTAATGTTGTATAAAGGGATTTCGTCAGGTCACCAGTTTGTCTGCCGTTAATGATCATGGCCTCTTCGCCCCAACTTAGTTCACCGATTGGTGAGATGACCGCAGCCGTACCAGCGCCAAATGCTTCCTCTAACGTGCCTTCTTTATACGCTTCATGGATCTCAGATACAGAAATTTTTCGTTCAACGACATCAATATTCCAATCGTGTAAAAGCTCGATAATCGATTTTCTAGTGACTCCGGCTAAAATACTATCATTTAATTCAGGCGTTACCACTTGCCCGTTTATTTTAAAGAAGACATTCATACTACCAACTTCTTCAATATACTTTTTTTCAACGCCGTCTAACCACATTACTTGAGCATGCCCTTGATCTGCTGCTTTCGCTTGAGCTATATAACCAGCAGAATAGTTCCCCCCTGTTTTAGCAGTCCCTGTGCCTCCACGAACAGCACGGGTATAGTCATGCTCGATTTGAATGCTCACAGGATGAATGCCTTCTGGATAATAAGAACCTACAGGTGATAAGATTATAATAAATTTATAGGAATGAGCTGGCGCTACAGACAGGCTTGATTCCGTAGCAAAAATAAATGGTCTTATGTATAATGACGTCCCATCCGATGATGGAATCCACTCTTTCTCCAATGTTAAAAGTTGTTTTAAATACTCTAAAACAAGTTCTTCGTTAATTAAAGGAATACTTAACCTTTGATTTGATCGATTCATTCGTTTAAAGTTTTCCTGTGGACGGAAAAGTTGAATATGCCCCTCAGGATCTAAATAAGCCTTTAACCCTTCAAAAACTGATTGACTATAATGAAAAATCATCGCAGCAGGATCTAATTCAATCGGTGCATACGGTTCGATTTTAGGGTTAAACCAACCTTTTTCTCGTGTGTATTCCATTGTAAACATATGGTCGGTAAAGATTTTACCGAAAGATAAATTCTCTGGATCTGGTTTCGCCTTCTTTTCTTTTGCTTCAACAATATCTACTTTCGCTTCGATCACTTTCAACACACCTTTCGTTAAAGTTGTCCATGACTATCAGGTGGAGGTGTTCTATCCAAAGATAACGAACGGAATACACCACGTTGCTTCCCCGCTTTAATCAGTGAATGTGTTTTATTCTAACACAATTAGCGAATTTGAAAAGACTTATTTTCTGAATAATGTTGCAATCATAAGACGACTTTCAATCAGGACATTATCTCCCGCCTAAATAGAGCTAGCTCTCCTCTCTATTTTGAGACGGGAGTTTACGGACGCTCATCTGTAATAAACAATTCACTGAAGAAATTGACGGGCAAGATCTAATTGATTCCTTACTTCGTCTTGAGAAGTGCCTCCATAACTTCGACGGCTTCTGACCACTTGTTCGGGAGCAAGGACCTCGTAAATATCTTTCTCAAATAATTCACTAAATTGATGATATTCTTCTAACGTCAAGTCAAGCAAGTATTTGTTATGATCAATACCATATAATACTATTTTTCCAATCACTTCATGCGCTTGTCTAAATGGCATGCCTTTTTTAACAAGGTAATCCGCAATATCTGTGGCATTAGAATAATCTTCAGAAACTGCTTTTTTCATGTTACCTACTTTGACGATCATCGTATCAATCATTGGAGCAAGCATGCCCAATGAGCCTTCTAATGTTTCAACCGTATCAAACATACCTTCTTTGTCTTCCTGCATGTCTTTGTTGTATGCGAGTGGAAGTCCTTTTAAAACTGTTAACAGCCCCATGAGGTTTCCGTAAACACGTCCTGTCTTAGCTCGGAGAAGTTCAGGCACATCCGGGTTTTTCTTTTGTGGCATAATGCTTGAACCTGTGCAAAACGAATCATCCAATTCAATAAATTGAAACTCTTGACTGCTCCAAATAACGAGTTCTTCTGATAAACGGGAAATATGCATCATTAAGATCGAAGCAGCAGACATAAATTCTAAAATAAAATCTCTATCACTGACTGCATCCATACTGTTTGGGTAAACATAATCGAACCCTAATTCATTAGCAACTTGCTGTCTGTCCAATGGGAACGTTGTCCCTGCAAGTGCCCCTGCTCCTAGTGGTGAGCCATTTACCCGTTTTAAACTGTCAATAAGGCGTTCTTTATCACGCTGAAGCATCCAAAAATAAGCGAGCAAATGATGGGCAAAAGAGACAGGTTGTGCCCGCTGTAAATGCGTATAACCTGGTAGAATCGTATCCACGTGGTCTGTGGCTTGATTAATGACTGCTTGTTGTACAGCTTTTAAAAGACTGATAATGTTCTCTGTATGTTTCTTTAAATACAGATGCATATCAGTGGCAACTTGATCATTTCGACTTCGTCCAGTATGCAGCTTTCCGCCAAGTGGGCCAATTTCATCAATGAGGAACTTTTCAATATTCATATGTATATCTTCGTTGGCCACTGAATACGTTAGTTCACCTTTTTTTATTTTGTCATGTACTGTTTTTAACCCACCTTCAATTACTTTCCCTTCGTCTTCCGAAATAATCCCTGTTGATGCTAGCATATGAACGTGAGCAATACTTCCTTCTATATCTTCATCTGCCAGTTTTTTATCAAAGTGTATCGATGCCGTCTGTTCTTCCACAAGTTTGTTCGTTTCTTTCGTAAATCTTCCACCCCATAATTTGGACATAGAAAACGCCTCCTTATAACTATAACTCATTAATAAAAGCATACATCACCGCAGGCTACTGTTAAAGTCCAGAAACCTGCGGTGAATTCTTTCTTGCTTTTTCAGTTTCAAACTATTTATCAGCTTTCACAAGTTCAGGCTTTTTATTGTTTACTTGTGAATACGTTTTTGTTGAAAGACCCCAAAGTTTAATGAAACCAACAGCTGCGTTATGGTCGAATGCATCACCTTTTGAATAGGTTGCTAACTCTTCATTATATAAACTATTTTCAGAATCACGCGCCACTACCATATGTGTCCCTTTCCAAAGCTTCACTTTCACTTTACCGTTCACGTTTTTCTGTGTCTCGTTAATAAAGCTTTCAAGTGCTGTTCTTAAAGGAGAATACCATAAGCCATCATAGACAAGCTGTGTCATTTTTTGATCGATCTGTGTTTTGTATTGCGTCACTTCTTTTGGCAATGTCAAAAATTCCATTTCTTTATGAGCATTAATTAAGATCAGTGCGCCTGGATTTTCATACACTTCACGGGCTTTAATGCCGACCAGTCTGTTCTCAATATGGTCAATACGACCGATACCATGCTTACCACCGAGCTCATTTAACTGCTGGATAATTGTAACTAACGGTAATGCCTGACCGTCCAATGCCACAGGCTTACCTTCTTTGAATTCAATTTCTACATATTCAGGTGTATCAGGAGCGTCTGCAATCGATGCCGTCCAGTCAAATGCTTCCTCTGGTGCTTCTTTCCACGTATCTTCTAAGACACCTGCTTCACAAGCTCTGCCCCAAATATTGGCATCAATAGAGTAAGGTTTCTCTAAATTTACAGGAACAGGGATATTCTTTTCTTTAGCATATGCAATTTCCTCGTCTCGATTCATTCCCCATTCTCGGACAGGTGCAATAACTTCAAGATCTGGATTTAATGCTTGGATCGATACTTCAAATCGAACTTGGTCGTTCCCTTTACCAGTACAACCATGTGCGACTGCAACTGCTCCTTCTTGTTCAGCGACTTCAACTAACAGTTTTGAAATTAAGGGACGTGAAAGAGCTGACGACAACGGATATTTGCCTTCGTATAAGCAATTAGATTTTAATGCAGGAAGCAAATATTCTTCTGCTAACAATTCTTTTGCATCAATGATAACCGCTTTATCTGCCCCAACACTCAATGCTTTTTCTTTAAGAGCTTCAAGATCTTTACCTTCACCTATTTCTAAACCAAGTGCAATAACATCGTAATCGTATTGTTCTTGCAACCATTTAATAGAAACGGAGGTATCAAGTCCTCCTGAATAAGCCAAAACGACTTTTCCTTTACTCATTGTAGATCTCTCCTCAGAAGTGGTATTTTTATCTATCCTAACGTATATTCATGCATATGTCTACAAAAAAATTCATTTTTTCATTATTTTTTTCAACAATGCTTTTTGAGCATGTAATCGATTTTCCGCTTCATCAAACACGACGGAATGCGACCCATCGATGATATCTGCTGTAACTTCTTCGCCACGATGGGCTGGCAGACAATGAAGAAAGATATAATCTTTTTTCGCATGGGCAGCTAATTCTGTGTTCACTTGATAAGGTTGAAAGTGCTTCAGTCTCTCAGCTTCTTCTGCTTCCATCCCCATACTCGTCCACACATCCGTCACGAGGACATCTGCCTGTTGGACAGCTTCTACTGGGTCATGAGTAAATGAAATAGTTGCCCCATTTTTCTCAGCCATAAGTTGAGCATTTTTTAATATACCCTCGTTAGGTTCATATTGAGAAGGGCTCGCTACGGTCATGGACATTCCTGTCAAGGCTGCTCCTTCTAATAATGAGTGTGTCATGTTGTTGTTGCCATCTCCCACATAACAGAGTTTAAGGCCTTTAAGACGCCCTTTTTGCTCATATATTGTGAGTAAATCAGCAAGTACTTGTGTTGGATGATGAGGATCTGTTAAACCATTAATAACAGGAACGGTGGCATTATGAGCAAATTCTTCAATTGTCTCATGCGAAAATGTTCGTATCATTAACCCATCAACATAGCGAGAAAGCACTTTAGCCGTATCAGAAACTGTTTCTCCGCGGCCCAACTGAATATCTTTTGAGCTTAAAAATAAAGCGTGCCCCCCTAATTGCATCATCCCCACTTCAAATGAAACACGCGTTCGTGTTGATGACTTCTCAAAAATCATGCCTAATGTTTTCCCTTGTAGGTGAGGATGAGGAACTCCCTCCTTCAACTGTTGCTTAAGTAAGGCTGCTTCCTCAATTAAACTCATTATTTCATGACTAGATAAATCAGCTATTTTTAATAGATGATCCGCTTGAAGTGTCCAATCAGTATCGGTTTTTTTTTGTATACTTTCCATTGTCATTATGCCTTCACCTCTGTTTTAGTAGGATGTGGATGTACAAGCTCTTGTAAAGCTCTCACTTCTTCGGACATCGTACCTTCAGATATCCAGCTAAGAATAGATTCAAGTGTCTCAATACTAGTAAAATACGGTGTTTGATATTTAACAGATAACTCTCTAATATAAAAACCAATTTTTTCTTTTTCGCGGCCTTGATTAGGAATATTCAACACGACGTGCGGAGCAAACTCCTTCCAATGTGCCAAAAGCTGCGGTTTATTTTTCATCATAGCAGTCGTTTCAATTCCTTCACTTTCTAAAAATTGAGCTGTTCCTTCAGTAGCGGTTATGCTGATACCCATATCGTTTAATCGCTTAATAATAGGCAAGCTCAGCTGTTTCATACGATCGGATACAGACACAAATGCTTGTAGAGGCTCCTCGAGATTACTTCTCTGTGAAAAATCAGTAAATGATGCGACCTTTTTTAACGCTTCATTCTTTGATAACCCCAACCCAATAATTTCGCCCGTAGACTTCATCTCAGGTCCGAGCACATGGTCCACACCTTTTAACTTGCTAGCAGAAAACACAGGTGCTTTCACCGTATAATAAGCAGGTTCTTGCAACAAGCCAGTCGCATCACTAATTTCAGTCAGGTTAAAGCCTAATTGCGCTCTTACAGCCCATTCTACCATTGGGACACCTGTTACTTTGCTCATAATCGGAACCGTTCGTGATGATCTTGGATTAACTTCAAGGACATAAATCGTGTCATCGTGAATGACATATTGAATATTCATGATGCCGACTACTGGAGCCGCTAACGCAATTTTTTCAGCGATCCGTACAATGTCTTGTTTATGGGTGTCAGTCAATGTAACTGGTGGAAAAACGGTCATGCTGTCCCCAGAGTGAACACCGGCCTTTTCTAAGTGTTCAAAAATGCCTGGAACGATAACTGTGTTTCCATCCGATATGACATCCGCTTCGCATTCAAGACCAGGTATATACTGATCAATTAACAATGGCCAGCACCGATCATTTGTTTCCTCTTGAATACGTGCCGCATACTGAGCCAATTCTTTCTCGTTATAACAGATAAACATTGATTGACCACCGATAACGTATGACGGGCGGATCAAGACAGGATACCCTAAGGATTCTGCAGATGTCAGCAACTCCCCTGGAGCATGTGCGATATTGCCAGCGATATGAGGAATATTTAGTTTGTTCAAAACGTGATAAAAAGCTTCTCTGTCTTCCAATTCATCAATATGTTCAGGCTTCGTTCCAAAAATATGAACACCTGCTTCTTTTAAGCCATCTGCTAAATTAATAGCCGTCTGACCACCGAACTGAATTAAAACACCTTCAACACTTTCTTTTTCTACCACTGCCAACACATCCTCTAATGCTAGTGGTTCGAAATAAAGGCGGTCTGCTACTGAGTAATCTGTACTAACAGTTTCTGGATTGTTATTCATAACAATTGCTTCATAGCCTATTTTTTTGAGGGCTAATGCAGCGTGTACCGAACAATAATCAAACTCAACACCTTGCCCAATGCGAATGGGGCCTGAACCAAGTACTAATATTTTTTTGTTAGCCGATGATACAGGAACCTCGTCACTGCCATGCCACGTTGAATAATAATACGGGGTAATCGCATCAAATTCTCCTGCGCACGTATCAACTAACTTATATGCAGGCTTTATATTTAATCGTTTATATTCATTCCTAAGACTCGTTAAGTCGGTACCTATCAGTTTTGCGATCTTTTCATCACTAATATTCATACGTTTGGCTTTTAGTAAAACCTCTTTGGTCACTTTTGGCCACTTACAATTTTTTAATTCATCTTCACAAAGCAAAATACGTTCTATTTTGCGTAAAAACCAAAAATCTATCTCAGTCAGTTCCATAAGATGTTCAATGGACCATCCACGATTAAAGGCTTCACCGATAGCGAATAAACGTAAATCGTTTGGATTCTTGAGCAACGATGTTAATTCCTCGTCTGATTTTTTCGCCATTGACGGCCAGTCCAGGCTATGGACATTCATTTCAAGGGAACGAATAGCTTTGTTTAAAGCCCCCTCAAACGTCCGGTCAATTGCCATTACTTCTCCTGTTGCTTTCATTTGTGTGCCTAGCGTTCTGTCAGCTTCTGAAAACTTATCAAAAGGAAAACGAGGTAATTTAACAACCACGTAATCTAAGGCTGGTTCAAAAGATGCATAAGTATTACCTGTAATTGGATTTTTAAGCTCATCGAGAGAATAACCTATTGCACACTTCGCAGCCATTCTCGCGATAGGATAACCCGTTGCTTTAGAAGCTAAAGCTGATGATCGACTGACTCGTGGATTTACTTCAATAATGGCATATTCATTAGACTGAGGGTTTAGAGCAAATTGAATATTACATCCGCCCACCACATCTAACGCTCTAATGACTTTTAACGAAGCAGATCGAAGCATTTGATATTGCACGTCTGATAACGTTTGTGAAGGGGCAACGACGATAGAGTCACCTGTATGAACGCCAACTGCGTCCATGTTTTCCATGTTACAGACGATAATACATGTGTCGTTTGCATCTCGCATGACTTCATATTCAAGCTCTTTCCAACCTTTTATACTTTTTTCAACAAGTACTTGATGAATAGGACTTTGTTTCAGTCCTTGATATAAAATATTTCGGAATTCTTCCTCATCATAAGCGAAACCACCGCCGCCACCGCCGAGGGTGTATGCCGGACGCAAAATAACCGGAAAACCGATCTCTTTAATGAATGCCAATCCTTCTTCCATTGTTTCCACGATATGAGAGTCAGGAACAGGTTCACCAATATCCTTCATAAGCTGACGAAAGAGTTCCCTATCTTCGCCTTTCTGGATAGAAGCTACTGAGGTTCCGAGTATCTTCACTCCATGCCTATCAAGTACTCCTTGTTCATGGAGTTGTACGGTTAAATTTAAGCCTGTTTGGCCCCCGAGGCTGCCGATTATTCCGTCTGGTTTTTCTTTCTCGATAATTTTCTCAATCGTTTCCACGGTTAATGGCTCCATATACACTTTATCTGCGATGGCATCATCTGTCATGATCGTTGCTGGGTTATTATTAACAAGTATGACCTGAATGTTCTCCTCTTTTAATGCTAAACATGCCTGTGTACCAGCGTAATCAAACTCAGCTGCCTGTCCTATCACTATAGGTCCTGATCCGATGACAAGCACTTTCGTTAATCCATCAGACTTCCACATACGACTTCCCTCCTGAAGTTACCACTTGTTTAATAAATTCACTAAAGATGTATTCTGTATCACTAGGTCCTGGATGTGCTTCAGGATGAAATTGGACAGATTGAATAGGTAATGTGTGATGCTTCATGCCTTCTAAAGAACCATCATTCACATTTCTGAAAAGGATTTGAAATTCATGATTATCGATGCTCGCTTCTTCCACCTCGTAACCGTGATTTTGTGATGTCATTTTCACTTTTCCTGTCAACACGTCTTTTACAGGATGATTGGCTCCACGATGACCAAACGGCATTTTTGATGTTTTTCCTCCATATGCTAGTGCAATCAGCTGATGACCTAGGCAAATTCCGAGTGTTGGATATTTTTTAGTCAATGATTTTATTTTTGGAAAATAATCTTTCATTTCCATTGGATCACCAGGTCCGTTACTTATAAGGATCCCATCAGGTTGTAAACTGTTTATTTGTTCTAGTGGCATATCATAAGGTACTACGGTCACTTGACATTTCTCGTTAAGCAATGCATTTAATATGGATTTTTTATAGCCAAAGTCTAATAGCACAACGTGTGGCCCATTGTTGTCATATTTAATCACGTCTTTAACTGCCACATGTTTAACTAACTGTCCGTCAGCCTCTATCCCCCATGAATGGAGCTGACTATGTTGACCAACACTTTTAACGAGTTTGCCTCGTACAGTATGATGTTTTCTTATAGCAGCTACAAGAGATCTTGTATCGACATTTTTAAGACCTGGAATACCTATACCTTCAAGTTGTTCTGATAATGTTGCCGTTGATTGATAGTGGCTCGGCTCTTCACATAAGTCGTTTATAATCACTGCTGAAACAGATACGCGTAAGCTTTCATCATCCTCTTCGTTCACACCATAATTACCGATAATTGGATAGCAAAACGTCAATATTTGTCCTGCATAGGATGGATCAGTCATCATTTCTTGGTAACCAGTCATACTCGTGTTAAATACGACCTCTCCTGCAATTTCGTGTTTAGATCCAATCCAATCACCTTCAAATGTTTCTCCTGTTTCAAGGATGAGATAGCCTTTACTCATGATGCATCCTCCTGATCTGTCAAAATGTTTTTTAATGCAGAAATAAATGTTTTCATTTCTGTTTCCGTTGTGTTAAGTGGCGGAAGAATTCTTAAAACCTTCGGGCCCGCTATAAGACATAGTATATTTTTATCGCGCAATTTTTTAACGAGGGGTGAAACCTCGTGAGAAAATTTAATACCTATAAGGAAACCTAGACCGCGGACTTCCTCTATTTGATCTATACTTTTTTTCATTTCTTCAAGTTCCTTAAATAGGGTTGAGCTTAATTGCACGACATTGGCTAAGATATGATCCGTAGTCAACGTATTAAGTGTGGCAATTCCAGCTGTCATCGCTAAAGGATTACCTCCAAACGTACTTCCGTGAGTGCCCGGCTGGAAAGATTGGGAGACATGTTGTTTTGCAAGCATCGCTCCAACAGGAATCCCTGAGCCAAGCCCTTTAGCAAGTGTGATAATATCCGGCTCAATGTCATAGTGCTCATATGCGAACAAGGATCCTGTTCGTCCCATGCCAGTCTGAATTTCATCTATGATAACGAGGACATTATGTTTTTTACAGTTAGCAACGAGAGTTTGTACCCATTCTTTATTAGCCTGGCGTACACCCCCTTCTCCTTGAATAAGTTCCAAAATCACGGCTATTGTCGTATCATAATCGATCCCCTCTATCGCTTCTTGGTCATTAAATTCACAATAATGAAAACCGGGCGTCAAGGGAGCGAAGCCTTGATGAATTTTGGATTGTGCAGTGGCTGCCATCGTCGTACCTGTTCTTCCATGGAAAGAAGAAGTAAACGAAACGATTTGATTTTTATGTGTCAGCTGATGATCATGTGCATATTTTTTAGCTAATTTTATCGCCGCTTCATTTGCCTCAGCACCACTATTACAAAAGAACGCTTGATCAAAACAACTAACAGCCGTCAACTTTTCTGCTAACTGTGTTTGTTGCGGGATATGATAAAGATTTGAGCTGTGCCAAAGCTGGTCTACTTGCTCATGTAATGCTAGTTGAACTGAGTCCGGACAATGACCTAAATTACACGTAGCGATTCCTGAGGTATAATCAAGATATTTTTCACCAACATCGTCCCACATGTAACTTCCTTTGCCCTTTGTAACTGTAATGGGAAAACGGCTATATGTAGACATGACCGCTGATAGTTTGTTGATTGACGCTGTATCAGGCATGATAAACCTCCTTCTCTCTGACGATTTGTGTACCTGCCGATTGGCCCTTTACGTAACGGAGTAATTCTTCCGGCTCATAGCCATTCAATATAACAGGATTATGAACTCCTTCGTTTAATGCATTTATAGCAGCCGTCACTTTCGGTATCATTCCGCCATATATAACTCCTTGATCAATAAGAGAATGTATTTGACGTTCCGTTAATTTATCATGAATAATCTGTTCTGATTTTTTTGTTTGCATGACGCCGGGTATGTCGCTAATAAAAGCAAGATTTCCTTTGAAACTCTTTGCGACTGCTGCTGCTGCCATATCGGCATTAATGTTATATTTTTGCCCTTTGTCATCAATACCGATTGGAGAAAGAACTGGAATACCGCCTTCGTTCATAATCACATTTAACCAAGCCGTATTGACCTTATCTACTTTACCGACGAACCCAAGCTTTCCATCGTTGTGTATTGGGGAAGCCTTAAGTATTTGTCCGTCCACGCCACTAATACCAATGCCTGGTACACCTGCTGATAGTAATTTCCCTACGATCACTTTATTGATGCTTCCGCTTAAGATTGTTTCAGCCACCTGCAGTACCTCTGGTGTCGTCACTCTTAAACCATCCACAAACTTGGTAGAAACTTGCCATTTATCTAAAGCTTCATTAATTTCTGGTCCACCACCGTGAACGATAATCGGCTGCCATCCCGCTTCTTTCAAAGCTATGAAAATACGGTAAAATGAATCAGGTAATTCTTGGATGATACTGCCGCCAATTTTACAGATTAAGTGTGTCATCGCTCTCTCCTTACGTTCGATACGAGGCATTTATTTTGACATAGTCATACGTAAGATCACAACCCCACGCAGCACACGATTCTTTTCCATCGTTCAAATTAATTGTGATATGAACATCGTCATTCGATAAGTAAGCTTTTGCTTCTTCTTCACTAAAAGGTAATGGTAAACCGCCTTTCACAACGTGAATATCACCTAATGCAACATCCACTTTATCTGGATAGACTGGCTGGTTGCTGTAACCTACAGCACATACCACTCTCCCCCAGTTTGGGTCTGCCCCATAAACAGCAGACTTTACAAGGTTAGATGAAATAACAGCCTTACCTACCTGTCTAGCTGTTTCAATCGTAGGTGCTCCTTTGACATTAACTTGAATAAGCTTCGTAGCACCTTCTCCATCTCTTGCAATTTGTTTAGCCAATTCTTGACTCACAAATTGTAAAGCTTCTACGAATAACCCCCATTGTGGATGGTTTTCATCTAAAGGATGATTGTTTTGTAAGCCATTTGCCAGTACAAGCACCGTATCATTAGTACTGCTGTCACCGTCCACGGTAATCATATTAAACGTATGATCTGTCACAGTGCGGAGCGCTTGCTGCAAACTTTCGGCTTCAACGTTCGCATCTGTCGTTATATAAGCTAGCATAGTGGCCATATTAGGGTGAATCATCCCAGAACCTTTTGCGGCCCCACCAATCGTAATCTCTTTTTCATCAATCTTTAATTTAACAGCAATTTTCTTTGTAACAGTATCCGTTGTTAAAATCGCTTGCTCAAAGCGATCACATGACATATTATCTTTGGATACCATGGCCTGTACTCCCGCTTCTATTTTTTCCATTGGGAGCGTAACACCGATTAATCCTGTGGAAGCAACAGCAACATGATGTTCATTGATACGCATCTTTTCGGCAACCCATTTGCGCGTTTGAAGAGCATCATCCATCCCTTGGACCCCTGTACATGCATTCGCAATACCTGAATTGACAACAATTGTTTGCAAAGCGTGATCGACACTAAGACTTTGTTGCGTCACTTTCAATGGTGGTGCTTGAAAGGCATTTACCGTATAAACACCTGCTGCTGCTGCAGGAACATCGGAATGAAGCCAACCAAAATCAAGCTTAGCTTTCCTAATTCCTGTATGAACACCTCCTGCAGAAAAACCTTTTGGGCTAGTTACATTGCCATTTTCAATTATGTCAATATGGTGCTTTTTAGTTTTCACCAACATGTTATCGTCTCCTTTCGCTTATGGAAACATAGGGATGAGCTGTAAGCCTTCCTCTACATTCCAGCCATTCATTATATTTGCATTTTGGATCGCTTGACCTGCTGCCCCTTTAACGAGATTATCAATCGCAGAAGCAATCATCAGCTGTCCTGTCCGTTCATTTATATGGATGCCAATATCACAAAAGTTACTCCCCGCAACTTCTTTTGTGGATGGGAAATGACTTTCCGGCCTGACTCTTACAAAAGTGTGATCTTGATAATAATTTGAATAGAGCTCATGAATATATGATGACTCTACACTGTTTTTTAACTGTGCATACATCGTACACAACAAACCACGTGTCATTGGAATTAAATGAGTTGTCATATTAATAAAGGCTTGTTGATCAGCTTGATCAGTTAAATATTGTTCAATTTCAGGGATATGCTGATGTTTGCCAACCTTATATGGTTTTACATTTTCGTTAGTTTCTGAAAAATGTGTCATAGGAGACTGTTTGCGCCCCGCCCCTGAGACACCTGTTTTCCCGTCAATAACGATAGAGGTTAGATCAATTAAGTCGTGATGAACAGCTGGAATCAAACCTAGTAAACTAGCTGTAGGAAAACATCCAGGATTAGAACAAATACGAGCTGTCGCTAGTTTCTCACTGTAAATCTCACTTAACCCATAAACAGCCTCATCTAGTAGGCTTTTTGGTGCCGCTTTTTGTCCATACCACGTTTCATATTTCTCTGGAGAATCTAACCTCAAATCACCGGACAAATCTATGCATTGCACAGATTGTAAATGAGGGATGTATTGTTTACTAACACCAGGTGGCGTAGCAAAAAACACAATGTCTACTTCTTGATCCAGTGCATGAATATTTAACTCTTCCATAGGGAGCGGTACAAAGGTTTTTAAATGTGGATATATCTCGTCTAATCTTTGCCCTTCCTGTGAATGGGAGATAATTTTTGTAATCTGTAGTTTTGAATGACCTTGAAGAAGCCTTATGAGTTCTATGGCTCCGTACCCAGTACCTCCAACAATAGCAACCTGTTTCAAAGCGATCATCGTCCTTTCCGAACTATGGTGAATTAATTAATTATTATACTCACTCATACATATATATGCAACATTTTTATGTAGATAAATTAATTTTTATACAATGTTTTATTAGCCATGCTTGTAAATAGTGTTATAGAGATTGCGTTAGGTATAAAGAGATATATTGAATAAACGCAATAACTCTTTAAGAAGAATAAGAAGCTATAGGTAAATATTTTTTAATAAACTCCTCCTATGCACCAAGGAGGAGGCAAGGTACTTTCTCTACGTCTGAAAGCCTTGTAGGGTGCCCTTCCCTATGGATTTATGTCTCCATACGTTTTTGGATTGTTCTACCTTTTTATTTTTAAATAGGCTAATTCTTTAATAATGCTTTAGGAAAGAATATAAAAAAGACTACCGAGATCTCAGCAGTCTAAAAAGTAACCTTACTATTTGATTATAAAATCGGTGACAGTAGTCGAGAAATTGATTCCTTAAAACGGATCCAGCGCGGGCGTTTTTGATAAAGCTCTTCAGTTAATCGTGTTGAATTCTGCATGTCTTGTTCAAATGATTGGGCAATCTTTTCAGCTGTTAGCTGATCATATATAAACGCGTTCACTTCAAAATTCAGTTTAAAGCTTCTCATATCGATATTAGCAGTTCCGACAGAGCACATTTTTCGGTCGATAACGAGAGCTTTAGCATGGATAAACCCATTCTCGTAAATATAAACACTTGCTCCTGATCTCAGTAACTTCCCAATATGAGAAAGTGTCGCCCAATAAATAAATGGGTGATCTGGTTTATTAGGTATCATGATTCGTACATCTTTACCAGAGAGAGAAGCCACCCTTAAAGCATCCAAAAGGCTTTGATCTGGAATAAAGTACGGTGTTTGAATGTAGATTGATTCATTTGCATCCATGATCATTTTCATATAGCCATTTTTAATTTGCTCCCATTCTGAATCTGGTCCACTGGAGACAATTTGTAAAGTAGCGTTCCCACTGTTTTTCTTCATAGGAAAGTAGCGTGGTTCATAATCAATCGTAAAATGTTTTGAAGCTTGATTCCAATCCAAGATAAAACGGGTTTGCATCGGGTCGACAGCATTTCCACAAATTCTTAAATGAGTATCACGCCAATAACCGAATTCTTTCTTCTTACCTAGATATTCATTCCCTACATTAAAACCACCAACATAGCCAATTTGTCCATCTATAATCGTTATCTTACGATGGTTTCGATAATTTAAGCGGATATTTATTAATGGAAATTTTGACGGGAAGAAAACCCCTACTTCTCCTCCTGCTCTGATGAGTGAGTTAAAATTCTTTAAGCGTAGCTTTCTAGAACCAAGTTCATCATATAACACTCTAACTTTAACGCCCTCTTCTGCCTTTTTAGTCAATTCTTCTATTAATTTCTTCCCTAGATCATCGTATCTAAAAATATAATATTGAATATGAATGTGATCTTTCGCTTGTTGAATATCACGAAATAATTGATCGAACTTTTCCTGACCATCTGTAAAAATGGATATCTCATTATCTTTTGTTAAAATAGCATCGTTGTTTATAAGGTGCATATAAATCAGATCACGATAAGGGTCCACATTTTCATCGTGAAATGAAAAAGCAGGGTTTCTAATTTGCGCTATTTGTTTAGAGATTATGTCGGTAATTCCAACTTTACGAATACCTTCCCAATCAAACAATCGTTGTCTCGTCAAATTCTGCCCTAGAAATAAGTAAACAACGAATCCAATAAACGGGATAAAAAAGAGGATCATTAACCATGCCCATGTTGTAGAAGCATCTTTTCGTTCGATAAATATGATAATTCCAGCGAACAATATGTTAAAAATGAATAAGAACATGAGAAGAAGCGATAAAATATCCATAACTCCCCCTTAAAAGATGTACTATAATTCGTAGCCTATCTCATTTTCATACAGGTGTTTATCTCTTCATCATATTTGATATGATTTAAAGTGGTTTTATTTTCGATTCAATCTCTTCTCTTTTATTTTCGAGATAAGGTGGTAAGGCTAATGATTGACCAAGGTTTTCCAGTGTCTCGTCAGTTTCAAATCCTGGGCCGTCTGTAGCAAGCTCAATAAGAATACCATTACTTTCTCTAAAATATAATGATTGAAAATAATACCGTTCTACAAAACCCGAGTTCGTCATCCCAAGCGAACTAATATAGTTTACCCATTTATGTAACTCTTCCTCAGACTCTACTCGGAAAGCGACGTGATGCACACTACCACGACCTGGACGTTCTCTAGGTGCATTATGACTAGCTTTAACGTGCACTTCAGCTCCCGTTCCCCCTTCACCAGTAGCAAAAACAGTTATTCTATTGTCAAGTTCATTTTCATATGACCCTACCTTTCTAAAGCCCATCACGTCTGTTAAAATACGGTGTGTTTTTTCTGGGCGAGGCACTGTTAGTTCTACAGGGCCTAATCCAATAACTCCTTCCTCTACAGGTACTGGGCTATCGGCCCAAGGCTCGCCACCTGCCACACCTTCGTTCGTTTCGTCAGAGATAAATTGAAGACGTTGGCCTTCAAAATCGCGAAACTTCAGTACTTTCCGATTAAAGACTTCTTGTATATTATCGTGTGAGACACCGTAGCTAGTTAGTCGTTTTGACCAATAAGCTAAAGCCTCATCATTGGCCACTCTCAATGATGTTTCGCTAATACTTTGCGTTCCTGGGTAAGTCCTCCCGGCGTTTGGTATCTCAAAAAATGTTAGATCTGTCCCTGGATTCCCACGTTTATCTGCATAGAATAAATGATACATGCTTGTATCATCTTGATTAACGGTCTTCTTTACGAGCCTCATTCCGATAATTTCTGTATAAAAATGAAGATTTTCTTTTGCATTAGCGGTAATGGCTGAAATATGGTGGATACCCTTCAAAGGTTTCATTCACATATCTTCCTTTCGTTAAATCATCAGGTTCACTATATAATAAAACAATTAGACGATGTATAGTCTCTATTTTCATTCTTTTCCTACATCCAGTTGGCCTCTATAAATGTTTTACGACCTGATTCCTCTTGCTCCTGCTTATATTTCGCAGGATTTTTTTTATAAAATGTTTGATGTTCTTCTTCCGCTTCATAAAAAGGAGCCGCTTGTAAAATTTTCGTCACGATCGGCTTTAAAAACCGACCACTTTTCTCAACTTCACGCCGTGATTTCTCAGCTTGCTTTTTTTGAGCTTCAGTATGATAAAAAATAGCTGTTCTATATTGGGGACCACGGTCAAAAAATTGGCCACCTTCATCAGTGGGGTCAATTTGAGGCCAATATAGTGAAAGTAATTTTTCGTACGAAAACAGTTCGGGGTCATATGTGATCTCTACTGCTTCATAATGACCTGTTTCACCCGTTTTAACTTGTTCGTACGAAGGATTAACCCTATCACCACCGGTATAGCCAGAAGTTACTTTGATAATTCCAGGCTGTTCATCAAAAGGTTTTACCATGCACCAAAAGCATCCTCCTGCGAATGTGGCTTTTTCATATGTTTTCTTCATGCGTTAACAACTCCTTTATTATCGAAGCATAAAATATCATAGGGGATTCTGGGTGATTATTAGTTTTTTTAGATCACTACTTTCATATTCATTATTAATTATACTTGTTTTCCATTCTTTTTCATATCAAAGACGATTATTTAAACACAATGAAAGAATCCGGATAAAAATGGTATCCGGATTCTTTCAAACAATTAATTTGTTTTTACAACGAGGTCGACGTCCACATTTCCTCTAGTTGCTTTTGAATACGGACAAAAATCGTGAGCCTTATGAACAAGTTCTTCAGCTTCACTTTGCGAAACGCCACTAATTTCGGCATGAAGGGTAACACCTAATTTGAATCCATTATCTTCTGTATCTTTTAACAGGCTCACTTCACTTGTTATGGTAGACGTAATATCTTTTTTCTGTTTAGATGCCATGAGATTAAGCGCCCCGTCAAAGCAAGCAGCATAACCAGCTGCAAATAATTGTTCAGGATTCGACGCATCTGATGGTATATCCTTTCCTTTAGGCATTGATAAATTTACATCAATGATCCCATTATCTGATTTCACATGGCCTTCTCGTCCACCAGAAGCCGTTGCCTTGGTTGTTAAAATGGTATCCGCCATTTTTGTTCCCTCCTTGTTAAAGTGTTAAAAGTTTTGTCCTTTATTATGTTCACTATTATGACAGATTTTAAACATTCAAATGCTATGATTAAACGTTCATATTTATTATAACTACTTGGACCTACGCCCCTTAATTCTAAATTTTACGATGCCCTTTCCTCTATGGATAGTGTGTTATATAACGTATAGTTTCGTTTGAAAAAATAAAAAGTTACACTAAGCAATACAACAGGTACTATCAACAAAAATAGGACACTTGACCATAGTAGTTGTGGTGAATTCATGAATATCATAGAGCGAAAACCTAGAACACTATAGGTCATTGGCAGCCATCCATGTAGCGTTTGCAAGGGAGAAGCTAAAAGTTCTACAGGAAATGTTCCTGCTGAACCGCCTAATTGAAGAATAAGCAAGATAATCGCTACAAAACGCCCTGGATTATCTAACAAACTCACAAGACCAAATATGAGAGTAATAAACACAAAACTTGTGAAATACGTAAAAAAGACAAAGCCTGGTATGTTCTGGACATCTAGCCCAATACCTAACAACAAAAAAAGAACGATAAGTGATGACTGAATAAAGCCAATGCTGTAAATAACAGCTAACTTCCCTGTAAACCAAGCTCCACTAGTCGTGTGAACACCTAAAGGTTCTCTAAATGGATAAATGATCGATAATGTCAGCGCTCCTACATAAAGGCCAATTGACAGAAAATAAGGTGTTAAACCTTCACCGTAAGAGTAACTCGTATTATTATCATTCGCCACTGTTTCTACAGGAGACGACACCATTAATTCATGTGCGTGAGTCGGGTTAATCCCATGGATCACTGAAGCGAGCTGATGGATACCTTCCAAGAGATCTCCTGACCCTTCTTTAAGTTCAGAAGTGCCATCGGTGAGTTTAAGAGCTCCTTCCAATGCTGATTCGATCCCCTCCTGAAGCTCTTCTGAACCATCGTATAACGCTGACATACCGTCATCTAGCTCTCTCACACCTTGAAATAGGTCATCAAGCTTTCCGACAGCTGTTTCGTACTCGTCTGCCACGTCTATTAATTTTTTCTCAGCATCATTTAATGCCTCATGAATATCGTCTTCAAATTGCTTTACCAATTTCGGATCAATAGCTTCAGGTACAGTTTCTTGAAAGTGATCAATTATCTCTTGAAAATCCCCCATTGCCTCATTTAACAAATCCAAATCTTCTTTGATCCCTTGTTCAATCTCATCAGATGTAGCAAGCGATGATTCTAGTATCTCGATAAAGTCCATGATATCAAGGGAAGCCGTTTCAAGATTTGCTTCAACTGTTTCTTCATAGTCCGGCAAACTAGCTTGGAAGGTTTCTAAATATTCAGTGAGTTCTTGGTGAGATGTTGACTGGGCTTCCATAAGATCTTCCGTCTCATTTACCCATTTAACTAACGCCTCATTCTCTTCCCAATTTCCATCTAGATTATCGAGCATATGAGGTAAAGAAGAAAGTTGATCTTCCAGTTCATCTTCTCCTTCAAGAGTTGACAACTCATTTAGAACATCATTAATTTGTTCATCAACATCATCTAAATTTATTTCTTCTAATGATGTTTGCTCATCGAGTTTAACTGCTAAGTGCTCTAATTCTTTCAACAACGACTCAGTATCCTGATTTAATTCTATAAGCATATCGGAAACTACGTTAATATTATCTTCAATACTTTGAGAATAATTGTTTAGCTTCTCTAACGACAGATGGGTCTCATTTAAAATCGTGTTTATTTCTTTTAAAACTTTCGCCGCATCTTTGAAATCTTTTGTATCCATCGTCCTTTTAGCTTGTTGTACTAAAGACAATAATTGACTATGTCCTTGAATGGCCTGTTCATACTCTTCAGATGACGTAATCATTTCCCGCGCATCCGTTAACCCCGAATATAAATATGATGTTCCATTTTTAGCCTCTAACAGCCCCGCTGTTAACATCTCGGCTCCATTATCTAGTTCTTGCAACCCATCAGATAAGGAGGACATATTAGTATAAACATTTTCATTACCCTTAGCTACTTTTTCTGCCCCTTCTTCTAGGTCTAGCATCACCTGGACAAAATTACTAAACGTATCATTTCCCACTTCTGCATATGCAAGCGTAAGGGCTTCTGATAGACTCGTTTCCATATTAGTAAGGGCCGTTTTAGCAATTTGAGACGATACATAATTGTACTCGGCGTTCACTTCATAATATAGCGTCGCTTTAATTGGTTTGTCCTCTATAATGGACGTTACATTCTCAGAGAAGTCTTCAGGAATTTCGACATAGAAGTAATATTCTAATTCGTCCATTCCAGCCCTTGCAGTTTCTTCATCAGTAAAGTCAAATTTAAGAGTCTCAGTTCTCTTTAATTCTTCAACAAAATCATTGCCAGCGTATATCATTTCTCCATTAATGTCTGCTCCTTGATCCTTATTCACTACAGCCACTGGAAGTTCTTCAATGTGACCGTATGGATCCCAAAAAGACCAAATTAAGACACCTCCATAAAGTAAAGGCATAAGGCATATGCCTATTAGTGCGATAAGTAATTTTTTATTTTTAAATATACCATTAAATTCTGTCTTAACTCCGTCCATCGTGTCACCTCTCCAAAATTTTGACTAATATTTAAAATTGGTCATTTTAATAAAATAGAAAAACTTGGCTGATTGCCAAGCTTGCTAAACTAAGCTCATTTTAGGAATAAATAACTCCACATAATATAAACAACTAAATTTCTTGATTATGAACAAGTGAAAAAAGAATGTGATTATTAAAAATGTGAATAATCTCTTCTTTAGACAATGAGTAGTAATCTTTTTCAAATTCGACGACGAGAGTCATATATTGTTTATAGAGTAAATATGCCGTAATTTCAGGTGTTGATAAATAAATTTTCCTCTGTGTGTGTGCGTGAATTAACAATTGTTTTAAATATTCAACGATTGCCCTCTCCACCCTTTTAAGAGCATTATGAGCGTGTATAGTACCTGACCAACTTACTTCTTCACTTAATTTTTGCAAAAATTGATGTTTTTTTCGATAGGTAAGAAGCTCGTACAATACATTGTTAATATTTTCTTTTACGCCTTTGGCGGGATCGATATATTGATGACATATATATGCCATATCCTCAATAATATTCTGTAAAATAGCATTAAATAATTCTTCTTTATTTTTAAATGCTGTATAGATCGTGCCTTTACCTATATGGGCCGCTGCTGCTACTTTATCCATCGTCGTCCCTTTATAACCATATTCAGAAAAGGTGGCTGTGGCCGCATCTAATATTTTTTGACGCTTATTTTTAACCATGTGCATCCCCTTCTTGACTAAAATTGATTTTCAGTCATTTATTTGTCATCATACATTATACTTATTAGCTTATCAAGTTTTTTTATAAACGCACTTAATATTTCTTAAATAAAACTAGGTCATTTTGGCTTTTTCATAAATCATTTGAATTGCTAATTCTTAAGGCCTAATATAGAAAAAACGTTAATCGACACTATTTATTCTCAATAAATTGCATATCATGCCATTATTCTCCAAAGTTAATCAGGTCAAAAGTCCCTATAAAAATTGCTTCTCTATGACTAGTCTTTTTATGCGATAATAATACCTGTGCTTTTATAAATTATTTACAGCTAAGGGTGGTTAGTTCTAATGAAAGAAAAAAAAGTTAAGTTAGGTTTAGGAATCGGCGCATTAGCCATTGTGGTAATAGCAGGGATATTAGTATATTCTCTTCTATCATCACCAGAAGCAAAACTAGCAAGTGCATTACAGCAAATGGTCGAAGAAGATGTTATTCAAACTGAAAGTGACTTTAATTTAGCTCTTGATATTGATGCTGATCCTGAACTTTTAGGAATTTATACTGATGAAGACCAAGCATCTATGGATTTAGTCATGGATATGATGCAAAACATTCACGGTACCAGCTCAGTAATTATTGACAATGAAAATAAAGTGATGGAAATTGGCTCCTCTTTTGGTATTACTGGTGATGTTCAAGGCGAAGAGATCGACCTACAAATTCCTTTCCACTTATATTTTGATGAAGAGCAAAATGAAATGGGTATTGATTTAGACCCTTATGCCGCATTTTTACCTGAAGTTATTGATCTAATAGCTTATAACGTCGTCCCTAATATTCCAGATGCTGAAGAATCCCTCGCCATGTATACAAACGGTGAAGATGTCAGTGATTTTCTAGCTAATGAGCTTTCTAGCTTAGTTGTCCCTGTTATTGAAGAAGGATTTACTGGTAAAAAACTGACTGAACCTATGGATTTTGATGAAAGCTTGTTTTATGATAATGAAGAAGATGGAAAAGCTCTTAACATCTTCATACTAGAACACATGTTCGATTACTTAAATGAACATAGCGAAGATGATGTTGTAACAGAAGAAAACGGTTGGATCGTTGTTAACGTGGGAGAAGATCTTCTACTTGATGCTTTTATTTACGGATTGGAAGAAGTTGAAAAAGATAGTGAAGCAAAAGAAGTATACGAAGGTTTTTACGAAGGAGAAGTAGCCACACATATTGAGGAACTTAATGATGCTAAAGAAGATTTAGAAAATCTCTCTTTCTCTATTGAAGCAAGCTTCCTCATCGAACAAGGTAGAATAGTAGAAAGTAAATCGACTATGTCATTATCAATGTCACAAGATGGTGTTTCTATTTCCTTAACTGGCGATACTTCTTCTACTTATTCTTATGGTGACGATGTTGAATTTGCTTTCTATAATGCAGAGCGTGAGGAATTGACAGAAGCAGATATGGAAAATATCGCTTTTGAATTACAATCTGTGTTTGAAACTTATCTATTGGAAAATATGGATTACGATTATTATGACGAAGATTATTATGAGGAAGACTTCTTCGATTATGAATTAACCGATGAAGAGTTGGAGTTCTTAGAAGCAATAGAAAATCAAGAAGTCACTCACGAGGATCTCGGTCTTTCTGAAGAAGATATGTACTACATGGTATTAGAATATGAGTTCTCTGGTTTCGTAGCAGAAGGTACTTCCGACCTTTATTTACCTGAAGATTAATAAAATAACTCCTTAAAAATTGAAGTGTTTTAGAAACTGCTAAGCTGGGATAACGTATATCCCAGCTTTTTCTATTTATTTTAGTACGATTAAATATGACTGGAGATCCGCTCTAAGAGAAGTACCTGTCTATATTGGGGGGATCAAGGGTTTAGCTGTTTTTTTAAGGATTATGTCGCATGGTATTTAATAAAATATTCATCGCTCATTTTAATTAAGGAGAATACATGTAAACATTAATAAAGGGGAGATTTTTAGTTAATCAAGTGTCCCGACGAGAGTTTGACGCATTGTGTGCAATTTCAAAGTCTTCTTCCCTATTTAAACACAAACTACTAGCCATAAAAGTGCCAATAGGCGTTTTAACGATCAAAACACTCCCTTTTGTTAGCAATTGAAATGCATGTTTATTCATATCCAGTTGAATTAAATAAACAGGAAGTCCTAATTTTAAATAAAGAGTCGGATGAACAAATTTATTAAAATAAATAAGTTGATTTAATAAAAAATCTTTTTGAACAAGAGTGATTAAAACTAGCCTTACGTAATGATTCACTATTCTAGCTATGATATTACTGGATCTATAAGTAGGAATAATATGATAGAGATCTGTTCTAAAACGGTAATATAGTTCATTTATGAGTCCTGTCTTAGAGTTTTTAAATGTATTTTGCTCTAATTGAACGAGCATGTTAATTAAAACCTTTTCAGCCTTCTTTAACTTGAGTTTCTTTAAAAAGTCGTCTACAAATTGTGTATCATATCCACTTTGTGATAAATAGTAAAAATCTACTGCATCTCGTATGCGTTTTTTTCCATTAGTCCCCACCTCAGCGATTAATATAATCATATTAAATTCATCACTTGGTATATGAATGATCTCTTCATTAATCACTAGTGTCTGATTTGTAGACCAAAGCAATGGTTCAACTAACCACGTGCATTCACTTAATGGAAATCCTCCGATATTGATTTCAATATCTACCATAAAACTCGAGGTTATTTTTCGATAAGACGCAACCCCACATATGTTTCCCGTGTTATTTGTCGCATAAGGATAGTTTTCTAATGTATAGCCTTTTTTCAGCAAAATCACATGAGCTTTCCAAAAGTCATTTAGCTCTTTTACCAATAAATCATAATCATTGCTTTGACGATCCAAATTTTTCGGATAATATTTTTTCATCGCAAGCCCTTTTAAACATATATAGTTTATACTTGCTTGATTAAAGCTGTTCATGACGTCTAGAAAACACCTCTCTTTTTTTGCTTTCTCACTTCTTATTAACTTCGAGGTATTATTGTTAAAAAACATTGGGTTAATTGACACAAGAGAGTCGAGTAGTCTATGTTTCAGAGCATATTTATAAATAAAAGATTCATCTTCCTCTTTTTCTTTAATTTCATCTAACTGGATTCTTCCAGTACATAAGAAAAAAAGCTTGCTATTTATATCAGTCATATAAATGCTCCTTCTATTAAATACATTTTCTAATATGCTATTAACTTTAAATTATTGATAGAAAACTATGGCTCACTGAAAAAAGAGAGGACGTTCCATAGGAACCCCTCTTCAAAGTTTTAAAACATCATTGTTGTTTGCTATTTTTTGTTTTTTTTGGCCACAACTTTTACTTTTTTTCCTATCGTTATCATTTGTCCCATGCTACCACCTCCTTAAGATAAAGAAAGAATTTATTATAAACACAAAAAAAGTGTTTATAAATCTTTAGGAAAATGTCAATACATCTAGCTTTATAAGTACTATCATTAACACAGTCATGGTCATAGACGACATAAGAAAGATCCAATGTACTTCTATCACCTCTCCTAGCAAGCCAGCACTTAAGAAAGAAATTGGGGTAGCAATCTTCATTAACATTGAGGTTGTACCAGAAACTCTTCCAAGTAAATGTGCAGGAGTCGACTCTTGCCTTAAGGTTTGATAATGAACATTAATAAACACAGTACAAAAACCAATTAACACCATGCCAGCCATTAATATATTCCAATGAAAAGAAACAAACAATAAAAACTGACCGCTTGCTCCTATGCAGATGGCGAAAATAATGAGTTTCCCTCTTCTAAACAGTTCTCTACTTTTCTTTGCACTCAATGCTGCTAGAATACCACCAATTGCAGTACTTGCTAGTACTATTCCTAACTGGGCAGATGTTAAATTGAATTTGTCTAACGCATAAAAAATGATGACCGCACTGGAAATCCCAGAAGCCATATTTAAACACAAAATCGTTAGCGTCATAGAGAATAATCGATGATTTTGCTTGACTTCTAGCCAACCTTCTTTAATCTCAGTCCAAAATGGTTTTGAGTTAGGTTGCTTGTCGTTTCTGCTAAGTAAATGATTTTCTTCAATATGTGAAAAGCTTATTAATCCTACAACCATGCTAAACCCGAAAATCGTAACAATTAATCCGTTGGAATATGACAATGCTACTAATAATACACCCGCTAGTCCTGGACCTATTGTGTTACTAATTTGATACCCTAAAGAAATGACCGAATTAGCCGTTGTTAACTGATTTCTCTCGACAATCTGTGGAAGAGAGCTGTGGAATCCATTCCAAAAGCAATAGCCAAACGCCGATATTAAGAAACCTATCATGTATATATTTCCGAGAGACATAGTAGCATTTTTTAACAAAAAAACTAATAGTATAAGCAGAATAATTTGCATTAAAAGCGAGTACCTCATAAAATTCTTCCGCTTCGTTCTATCTACAATTACACCTATAAAAATACCTAAAATAATGTTAGGAGCAAAGTCTAGAGCTCTCATAGTACTCATAGCCAATGTTGAGTGACTCAAGTCAAAAATGATCAAAGGGATTGCTAATAAATAAACATGAAAGGTAAAATCATAAATGATCGTAGCTACCCACATGGTCATAAACGATTTGTTTTTCCAAATAATCTCTTTTCCAATGATTGTTCTATCTATCTGCCTATATTCGCTATTCATAGCATGGCCTTTCTCATTAAAATGTTAAAGCAAGAGATTGTTTTTAATTGTTTCGTGAATTAAAAATGGAGCAACACGACAATCCAATTTAGTAACACTTCCCCACTTATGTTTGTTGTGACTCATTAATTTCATGAGTATTTGTCTTAATTTAGTTTGAAAATCAACATATTGTTCTTGCAGCCATTCATTTGGATAAGCATTCTTCTTATAAAGGGAGTATTCCACTCGTTCACCCTTAAATTTAGTCATATCTAACCCGGATTCTCTGTAACCTATTTTCTTTTTCCTTTTCAATGCAAATTCAGGATCGATATCAAAACAAAATGTGATATCAGGACTCACGACATCCATCGTCGTCGTCATTAATTCTTCAATTGAACATCCCCTTACCATCTCTGTAGCAAAAAAAGTTAAGAGGAACTTATCTAAAATCACATATTCCCCTTTACTTAGCTTATTTTTTATTTCCCATTCTTGTCGGCACAACACTTTTGAAATAACAGCATAACGACTTGCAATATTTGAAATAAACTCCGTTTCATCTAATCGTTCAAGCATGACTTCCACAATGTCGTGACGATATAATGGATATGTGGTGACTGGTATATCATTTAATGTTAAATAGTCAACCAATAAATGACATTGAGTGGTTTTACCGGCCCCATCTAAACCTTCTAACGCAATTAGTTTTCCGTTTGCCACGTTATCACCACACCTCAATTTTTTAAGATGAATTTATAATTACTATCATTATGAGTTCCAGGAGTATGCTCTATTAAGCGTGTTGTATAACGGGTTTCACTTTTCAAGAAGCGACAAATTTGATCAATCATTGAATTATAATTACCTGCCACACACGTATTACAGCTCAATCGTGCCCCATCGGTGAGTTCACTACCCACACCATTTTCAACCACGTTATATAGAGATGCCATCGTATCATCTTTATCAAGCATGCCTATAAATGATTCTCTTCTAAATTTTGCATCTAATGTTGCTAACCAACATGCTGAAAAATCATTTTGAACACCAAAAAATAATCTGTGTTTACTATTATGACAATTATTTAATTCATCAGGTGTTGAATAATACGTTTTGTCAAATTCTGTGTAAGTTTGGCGTTGCACAAGATGAGGAACAACCGTTCTAAACTCATAACAATGCATCATTTCAACGGTTTTTAAATCATGAACCACTTTTTCAAAGTCATCTCTAGAAAACCCACCGTTTACTTTTCCAAATGTTTCTTGGCTGTAAACAACAAAATCAACACCTAAATTTTTTGCTAGTGTTGCAAAAGGTACTATCTCTTTCATATTTGCTTTTTGAATTACAAAGTGCATGCCTATAAGAGTATCATTTGAACATCTGACTTTCTCTTCAACCATTTTTTCTATACCTACTAACCTTTCTTTTAAGCCTTTTACTCCATGGGTTCGTTGATATGTCTCTTCTTTAGAAGCATCAATGCTAACCCTTATTAATTTTGAATAATCAAGTAACGTTCTCCTTATAGTTTCATCTATAAGTCGTTTACCAGCTGTATAAACTCTTACGGCACTCCCTAAATCATGCGCTCCCTTTATTAGAGTATGAATACCTTTATGATTTAATGGTTCTCCAGGACCTGCGAGGCTTACCATTCGAAATGTAGAAGGATATCTTATTCTTAACTCTTTTATACGTTTTAAAGCTAAATCAACCTGTAAACTTTGTTGAAAGCCTTCTAATCCCCTAGTTAATGCCGTAAAACACATTGGGCATCTGTCCGTACAGGAATTTGTGGTATCGAGATATAATATAAAAAAGGTATTTCCACCATATTTAACAAGTTGTTCCACATACCACACGGGGTTTAAATCCATTAAGAAAAAATTTGCAGAAGTACAAGGTACAATAATAGCATCGCCATCACTTTCTCTCGTGATCTCAATTTTATGATACATTTGCACCCATTCTCTCGGTAAAAAAGGGTTGTCACGACTAGGTTGCTGTAAACATTTTAGATAATTCACATCCTGAAGTGTTTTCATAGTTCCCTCCTTATACGTTTTCATCATTACTTAGCTTTAAAGTGACATTTAAGTAATATAGATCTGGTAGGTAGGCAAAAAACAGCCTTCTTCCCTAACCTTGTCCTCTATTAACAAGTCAAAACTATAAAGTAGCTAGTGAGAAATCATTAAAGAGAGATTCAATCATTTTGAAAAAATACTTGAGAATCACACACAACAATAAAATGCATCTCATTGCCTATATTCCCCCATATAAGCAGAGAATTGAATCTAGTATATTTTTTAACTACTGCAAAGAAGGTAGCTCATTAGATTGACATGATTAGCTAACTGCCAGGAGGGTAATAAGTTTGGTGCTGACATCTGAATGGACACTACAATTTCTTATTCATTATCCAGCCCTGGTTTTGAACGTATATATGAGGATTTAAGAAAATAACATAAGAGGATATTTTCGCCTTTATCGAAATACTACTTTGAATTATTTTAATAGTCAATGATATACAATTAATATAAAATATTACTAAATTAACAGGATCAAAATTGTAATTAAAACTAGTATTTTTGTACCATTAGAACAGTTTTAATAATAATAATTTTCTTATCTTTGCTAAAGCTGATCAATTTTCAGTCAATATCTAAGATTGATAAGATACTAAAGTAGAGAGCAAAAAAATCGCCTATCCTTGTATAGTGTAAGTTTTGAACAAACATTTAAGGAGGCGATTTTTTGCGTTATTATTTTAGTTACTCTTTAATTCTTATATCTTATTTCGTTTAAATAGTAAACCTTTAACTTTGCAAAAAAGAAAGGTTCTTCTTCCTTTTTTAGACAGAAGCGTATTGATTCTTTTTACTTATTTCACCATACTCAAGTGTTAAAAGGCGCTGGTTACTGCTACCTCTAAATAAAAGTGTCGAATCTTTTAATCGTTCTATAAATGGCCCATCAACAAGTACATCCACAAAAGTTAATAATTCCTTTTGCTCACGATTTCCATAATGTTTAAGCCATTCATATGTGTACCCCGTATAACACCAAATCGTTTTATCTCTCAGCTTTAGTGCTGTCGCTAGCGGCAAAATTTCGTTCGCTTGAATCATAGGTTCGCCACCAGAAAACGTTATATTATTCATGGGATAGTTATCAATAATAGTGATTAATTCATCAAAAGAGTACTCGTGACCATTTGCTTGCAGCCAGCTTTCAGGGTTATGACAGCCTGGGCAGGCATGAGGACAGCCAGCAAAAAAGATAACTGTCCTTAGCCCTGGTCCATCCACGATTGAATCGTGCATAAGCGAGAGAATTTTCATCGCCCGTGCTTCACTCTATTCGCTTCTTCTTGGCGTTTAGCCTTATTCCACCGTTTCATATCACCTACGAGATAACCTGTAATTCGGCGAATTTTATGAAGCCTGTTTTCATCACTTTCACCGCAAGCAGGACATTGATGATGCATAACTCCTTGGTATCCACAACTTAAGCATTGATCTACAGGGTGATTAATTGACCCGTAGCCTATCCCTTCTTTCTTCATTTGCTTGATAATTTGAATGAGCGCTTCCGTATTTTGGCTAGCATTTCCGTCCACTTCGACATAAGTGATATGACCACCATTACATATCTCATGGAATGGGGCCTCACGACGAATTTTCTCATAGATTGATATAGGATAGTAGACAGGGATATGAAAAGAATTTGTATAAAAATCTTTATCTGTTACCCCTTCTATCGTACCGAATGCTTCGCGATCCGCACCAACAAATTTACCGGACAACCCTTCCGCTGGTGTGGCAATCACACCGATATTCATATTATATGTTTGAGTTGCCTTATCAGCCATTTCTCGCATGTATTGAATAATAGCTTTACCTAGTTCCCACGATTCTTCTGACTCTCCATGATGCTTACCAGTCAATATGACTAGTGCTTCAGCAAGGCCTATAAAACCAACACTTAGACTTCCATGCCTAATAACAGATTCAATCTCCTCATCGGGGTGTAATCTATCTCCGCCAGTCCAAATTCCCTGAGAAAATAAAAATGGGAACTCAGCAGCCTTTTTCTTTCTCTGATACTCATATCGTTCTAATAGCTGAGTGATAGCTAATTGGACGGCTTGCGTTAATTCGCGCCAAAAAACATCTCTATTGCCTTCAGACATAAGAGCTAGCCGGACTAAATTTAAGGATGAGAATGAAATATTACCTCTTCCCACTGTTGTATCATCACCATGAATGTTTCCCATCACCCGTGTTCGACACCCCATATACGCAACTTCACTCTCAGGCGTTCCATCAAAATATTGACTGTTAAAGGGCGAATCTAAAAAGCTGAAATTTGGAAACAAGCGGCGACTAGTTGTCGTTACTGCTTGTATAAATAAGTCATAATTGGGATCTCCCTCTTGACTATTAACACGATCTTTCACTTTAAATATTTGAATTGGAAAAATGGGCGTTTCACCATTACCTAATCCTTTTTTCGTTGCCCTTAACAATTCTTGAATTAATAGACGACCTTCACGTGATGTATCTGTCCCATAATTTATTGAGACAAATGGCACCTGACCACCACCACGTGAATGCATACTATTGGCATTATGAATAAAGGCTTCACACGCTTGGAACGTTTCTTCTTTTGTATCCTCCCATGCCCGTTGGTCCAGTTCTTTATCTGACGTGAATGACCCTTTATAAAGCTCAGTTAGACGTTGTTTATGGGATTCATATGATTTTCTAACATATGGAGCTAGATCATAATCAAATTTTTGAAATGATTGCCCCCCATGCTGATTGTTTTGATTTGATTGCAGTATGATAGCCGCTAGTGCTAAGGCTGTTTGAATAGATTTAGGTGGACGAATTCTACCGTGCCCAGTATAAAAGCCATTCTTCAACAACTTGTCCAATGGTATTTGGCTGCAAGTTGTTGTTCCTGTTGGATAAAAATCTTTGTCATGGATATACAATATATTGTCTGCCAAAGCGTCCTTTACTTTTTCAGACAATAAAAACTCATCTGTATACCACTTACATACTTCTGAAGCAAAAGTATTCATTTTGCCAAGAGGCGAATGACCATCCACATTAGCATTTTCCTTCAATGATTCACTGCTTACTTGCTCAATTCCCTCAAATGTTTTGATTAACTCCCGCATCGGTTTACCCCCTCAAAAAAGATTACAAGTCGTCAAATCCGTTATCGTCTGATACTTTCGTATACTGACGTGATTTTTGTTCGAAGAAATCTGTTTTTCCTTGATTAACATCCTCATATACTTTAATCCAACGCATCGGATTTGATCGGTAACCTTCAAACGGACGTTCGACCCCCAATTCGTTCACCCGTTTATTCGCCATAAATTTAATATAATCCGCCAAATCTTGGAATGGTATATCTGGAATTTTATCTCCTATAATATACTCCGCCCATTTCGTTTCAAGTTCAGCCGCTTTCACAAACGTGCGCTGCACAAATTCATCCACCTCTTGTGTTTGCAATTCAGGAAATTCGTTTCTTAGTTCTTTAAAAATGTTAGCAAACAAATAGACATGTAGTTGTTCATCTCGATTGATATAGTTAATCATCGTCGATGTAGAAACCATTTTTTGGTTCCGTGCTAAATGGTAGAAAAAACTAAATCCAGAATAGAAATTCAGACCTTCTAAAATCACGTCATAAACGATTGATTCAAGAAGTGTTCTAGGTGTTGGATTTTGAACAAAAGCTTCATAGCCCTGGGCAATAAAATCATTTCTTTCTCTTAAAACAGGGTCATGCTTCCAGTATTCGAAAATACGGTCTTGTTCATCTTTATTGACGAGACTTGACAACACGTAAGAGTAACTTTGATTATGAACAACTTCCTGGAAAGCAAGCACCGTCATAAGCGCATTTAAACTTGAGTCTGTCAAATATTTAGATACATGCATCGCATAATCCGTTTGGATGCTATCAAGAAAAGCTAATAAGCCCATGATTTTTTTAAAAGCATCTTCTTCTGTTTCAGATAAGGATGAAAATTGCTTCACATCTGAACTCATATTAATTTCAAAAGGTGTCCAAAAGTTTCCTAACATATTTTTGTATAGTGGATACGCCCATGAGAATCTGACGTCATCCCAATTTAATACGTTTGAACTCTCACCAAGTATAATCCCAGTGGATGCATTAGGTGCTGTTACATCATATAATTTTCTCTCTGTTAATTTTGTCATTCTCTATTCCTCCCCAAATTACTCCCTTATTAGTTTCCTTGTTAACTTGAGCAGCTTTCACAATCTTCAAGTTCATTAGATGTGGATCTGACATAGTAAGTCGTTTTTAAACCATTCTTCCATGCATTCAAATGTAACTCTAGCAGTTCTTTAGCCCTGATATTATTCGTGACATATAAATTAAATGACACGGATTGGTCAATATGCTTTTGCCTCGCCCCATTTTGTTTAATACTCCAAAGTTGGTCAATCGTATGGGCAGCTTTATAATACCATGTATTTTCTTTAGATAACCCAGGTGCTGTAACAGGGATTTTATAATTCTTTTTCTCTTCTGCATATTCCTTCTTAAAAATAGGATCAATTGATGCTGAAGAACCAGCAATAAGCGATGTACTTGAATTAGGAGCAACGGCTAAAAGATAGCCATTCCGCAACCCGTTTTCACTGACGTCTTGTTGTAAGTTTGTCCATCGGTCACTTTTATAATCTCGTGACGAAAAATACTCACCGGTTTCATAGTCAGAGCCTTTAAATGCTGGATAGGCTCCTTTTTCTTTCGCCAGCTCCATACTCGCCTTCACTGTATAAAAATGGATGTCTTCATAAAGTTCATCAGCATATTGCACAGCCTCTTCTGTTTCCCAAGCAATTTTTTTGTCGGCCAATAAATGATGCCAACCAAAGGTGCCTAACCCGATAGCGCGATATTTTTGATTGGTTATTTGTGCTTGTGGAACTTCAATCGTATTCAGTTCGATCACGTTATCGAGCATACGTACTTGTATACTAATAAGTCTTTCAATGACATCATCCTTTACAGCTTTAGCCAATGAAATAGAACTTAAATTACACACTACGTAATCGCCTGCTTGCTTTTTAGTAATAATCTCGCCTTCAGCACTAATTTCTTCTTGTACAGTCGTAGAGCTCATATTTTGCATAATTTCTGTACATAAATTAGAAGAATAAATCATACCTTTATGCTTATTAGGATTCATTCGATTCACGGTATCCCGATAAAACATATAAGGTGTGCCAGTTTCAAGTTGAGCGATCATAATGCGTTTCATAATATCAATGGCAGGTACACACTCTGATGACAGGTTTTCATTCGCAACACATTGTTCATAATGCTCACGGAAGCTGCCTTTTCCTTGTTCTTCATCATAGAAATCCTCTAAAGAGAACCCCATAACTTCTCTAACTTCATGCGGATCAAATAAATGCCAATCTTCACGTGCTTCAACTTTTTCCATAAATAAATCTGGGAGACAAACACCAGTGAACAAATCATGCGTTCGTTGACGCTCATCACCATTATTTAATTTAGCATCGAGAAAAGGAAAAATATCTTTGTGCCAAACATCTAAGTAAACAGCAATAGCGCCTTGCCTTTGACCTAACTGATCCACACTAACAGCTGTGTTGTTCAATTGCTTCATCCACGGTAACACACCTGAGGATGTTCCTTTAAATCCTTTGATAGATGACCCTCTCGCTCTAATTTTACCTAGATAAATACCTAAGCCTCCACCATTTTTGCTCACTGTAGCGGCATCTGTATTACTATCGAAAATCCCTCGTAAACTATCATCCACTGTGTCAATAAAACAACTTGACAGCTGACCGTGTGTTTTTCCAGCATTCGCCAACGTCGGTGTTGCCACTGTCATATAAAGATTTGATAGAGCCCAGTAGGCTTCTTTAACAAGGTCAAGTCGCTTAGCTTCCGTTTCGTTTTTCATAAGACTCATAGCAATTACCATGAACCTCTCTTGTGGCAATTCAAGCAAACGTCCATCGTGAGAACGAGCTAGATAACGATCAGCTAATGTTTTTAGTCCAATATATGTAAAGAGCTGATCTTTTGCTTCATCCATCCAGCTTTCCATCACTGCAAAATCCTTAGCTGTGTAAACATTAAGAAGCTCTTTCTGATAAAAACCATCATTTACAAGATTTGTAATCAATACCCCGAATTGCTCATAAGCAGGAATGCCTCGATTTATCGCAATTTCCTCTTTAAGCTGTAAAGAATATAAATTTGCTGCAACAAACGTCCAATCGGATTCCTCTGCTGTAAGCTGATCTAATGCTGCAGTAATAAGGGCTGATTTGTCATTGTGCAATTCAATTCGTCTTAAGTACGGCTCCCATGTTAAATGAGGAAATCGATTTTGCAAGACGGTGTTAATGTGGTGTTCATTTGTCTTTTGTGCTATCCCTTGTGTCATTTTTGTCATCCTTCCATCGATCAAATTAGTCATTAAAAAAGCCCTCCCATTCGGGAAGGTGTTAAAACGGCAGAGTTCGTCAGCTAAAAAGCGACAATGTTCACGATAGTTAACAAATCGCTACTAAGGATGCTTCTACCGTTTCAAACACTCACCCCCCGAAGGTCAGAAACTAGAGAAAAATAGGCAGGTCTCCTGACTTATGCTTCATCCTTTATGAGCCTTCCCATAGTAGACTATTAAAAATAATCTTCAACAGTGGTCTCTCATATCGTCAGCAAATTACAGTTGCGGGGACAGTTCCGGACTTGCACCGGATTCCCTTTTAAGCTCGATAAACAAGCACCTATTTTTCTTATTTTAATACCATATATACCATATATAGATTTTTTTTTTGAAAAGCATCTATATGATGATGTTACTAGCATAACGTTATTTACTAAAAGATGCAATCTTTTTTTCTTATTAAAACGTCTTGAATAATTGATCGGATTCTAGTAGAATACCGAAATTGTGAGTATTTTAGAGGTTAAGCTGTCTTGATTTATAGAGTAAAGTCTCATAAGCTCTAAATGCATTTTCCCAATTCATAATCTTTTGGATTTAACATGAAAGGAGTTTTCATTATGTTGGCCCCTGCAAATTTTAATATGAAGCAGGATAAAAACAAAGAAGCATTACGAATCGAATATGAAAAACTGGAATTTCAACTATTTCGAATGCAAGTAAATCTGAAACAGATTGCAAAAAAATGGTCAATCCTCGGTATTGAGCAAACAAAATTAGGAAAGTGGACGATTGTTTATGTCTCCGATAACGGAGAAGTCTGTAAAATTATGGCACACAATTGTGAGACGCCATTTAATGGAACATGGGACTTCTCGATCCACGCTTCTTACATAGGAGATTTCCACATTCAAATAGATGATATAAGAGGCGAGGTAAATCAAGGGTTCGGCTCTGTATGTATGTCGTATTTTAAACAATATATAGAAGAGCAAAATATGCGTAAAATTTCAGGCTATATCTCACCGAGAGACTGGGACCATCTCGATCGTTTATTTCATTTCTATAAAAAACACGATTTTGCCGTATCTATCGATTATAAAAATCAGCAAGGTACTATCAATTGGCAACCTTTCTAGCACTCTCATTTATCCTTTTACACTATGAAAGGCCCTCTTCAAACCGGTGAGGGCCTTTCTGCACAGTTAATGGTCTCCATCTATGTGATTGTAGCCTAAGGATGTCAGTTTTGTTAGTAATTGCTCATAATAGTTATTTGACAATCTTCCTTTTGCCCCTCTCAAAATTTCTTCTCCATAATGACGTGGTGGGCAAGTCTCTGCTTGTTTATTAATGACGGTAAATGTTAAGACATCTTGATGAAACACACCGTTTATCTCCACTTTAACAAAAGTGGCACGATAACTGCCAGTAAAGACACCTTCTCTACAAAATAAATAGTCGATGGCCTCCTTTGGTAATGTGTAGATAATTCCCTCAACAGAAGAGGACGTATCTTCTGTTTCAACGATATCTGCTCTAGACCCATCGTCTCTCTGGAGCGTATAACACATACTATACCCTGTTAGTTTGCCCGTCTCGACTCGCTGGGAAAAAGGGGTTAACATACCTGCTTTTTCAATACGTTCTGTGTCCATACATGAACCGTAAGCAAAATACTTAACCTCAGTAAAGTTATTAAACCATTGATGTACTCTCCAATCTTGGAAGCCAATTTTGCTAGTAAGAGCTGTTTCGTGCTGATCATCTAGTGTATACACCCATGCCTCGATAATACCGATGTCTGTTTCAATTGGTAACTTTACGCGATTATATAAATTATCAGGTTGTCCTTCACTATATCCTTCTAATCTATCTAATTGTTTCAGTGTCCACAGACTGACAGCATAAAGTTCTCCATAAACCCATTTTTCCCCTTTTTCTATATATGCTGGATAACCATTTCCAGTGTCATATAACGTTCCCCTCACCCGCGCTTGATTAAATAGCTTTACTGAATTTTTTAAGTAATGATAATTGATGTCTCCTTCACGTAACGTGCCGTATACAAACACGATAGATGATTGATCAGACATTAAATCCCCCTCCTCAAAAGGCTATCGATCTTCTCTATCCTCTTACAAGTTGACATAATATAATTATTGTAAATTAATTATTAAGCATGTTCTATAATCTTTATTCGTTTAACAGATAATTCTTGTAATTTTTTTGTTTGACGCTTATTGTCTTCACGAAGGCTCGTTAAAGTTTTCGTAACTAAGCTGATTGTTCTATCAATTTGATCAGCTGCTTGAGAAATCTTATCGTGAACAAGCCAATCTACAATCAGACCATCAAAGAAATAATCTGCAAAAGTTAACATGTCTCCAATTGTCAGCTCAATGTTTAGTTGATTTTGAATATCCAACAGTTCTTCTTTAAAATGTCTAAGTTGAACTTCTGAATCATGAATTTTTTCTTTTGCATCATCTACATGATTATGTTTGATCGCTGTTGTGATAAACCCTCCTCCAATTATATCAACTGTCGACCAGTTTTTAGCTTTATCAAAAGAAACAGCTGCCTCTTTAAGTGTTTTAAGAGCTTTTTTCCCTGCTTCTAATGCTTCTTCATACTCTACTAACACATTAGAAAGGTCTGCCTCTTTTTCCGTTATCCTAAATAATTCCTCGCTCCATATGCTCCCCTCATCATGGATTAAGTTTTCTTTCCTATCAAGCAAGGTTTCGTAATCTTCCCCTGCGTTTATGACTCCTTTTAACTTGTTTGAGTAGTCACTATATTCCTTTTTTAACTCTTGTAACTTTTGATTGGCATCTTGATAATTCAATTTAGCAGTAATAACTTCTTGCTCTCTTGTATGCAGTTTTTCTTGTTTATTACCAACCAATGTAGAAAAAATATTATCTATAGAAAAATGGTGTAGCTTTTCTACGTCCTCTTTTTCTTCTGTTAGCCTCTGCGACAATTCTGCAACCTTATGTTCTTTTATATGTATCTGGTCGTTCAATCTTTCTAAATGGTGTGACCACTTCTCTTTTTTCCGTAACTTTTCTTTCACTTCCATTATTTCTTCGTTTAAACTTTTCATATAATTCCCTCCTCGTATATAGTTACGAGTTTGTCAACTCATTCGTTTCACGAAAGGGAGGCTTAAACTTTAATAATTTTAAATGCCATTCTACGAGTCATATTGTAAAGAAAAAACTTCTGCGGATGGTCCACAGAAGTTTTTGGTGAGGATTTAAACACCTTTGTAGGCTAAACGATAGATCTCTGCTAATTCAGTCACGAGTGGCAACTTAGGATTAGCTGTTGTACATTGATCTTCAAATGCTCTGTCAGCAAGTAAATCAACTTTCGCTTCAAAATCTTTTTTATCTATTCCGCATGCTTCGATACTCATTGGAATATTGAGTTCTTTTGCTAATTTTATAATAGCTTGTGCCAGACTTTCCACACCTTGCTCTGTATCTTTAGCTGGCAATCCAAGCATTCTAGCAATTTCCGCATAACGCTCATCAGCTCGGAAGTGATTATACTTAGGGAAGCTAGTAAATTTAGTCGGTTTTTTAGCATTATAACGAATAACGTGTGGCATTAAAATAGTGTTAGCACGTCCATGTGCAATATGGAATTCTGCTCCTAATTTATGGGCTAAGCTGTGATTAATACCTAAGAAAGCATTCGCAAACGCCATACCTGCAATTGTTGATGCGTTATGCATTTTTTCACGTGCTAACTCATCATTACCATTTTTGTATGCTTTAGGTAGGTATTCGAACACGAGTTGAATAGCTTTCATGGCCAGGCCATCAGTATAATCATTAGCCATCACAGAAACATAAGATTCAATAGCATGAGTGAGAACATCCATACCTGTATCGGCAGTCACTGAAGGTGGAACTGTTTTAACGTAGATCGGGTCAATGATTGCCACATCTGGAGTTAACTCATAATCAGCTAACGGATACTTGACGTTATTCTCTTTATCAGTAATAACTGAGAAAGATGTCACCTCAGAACCTGTACCTGAAGTAGTTGGTATTGCAACAAACTGGGCTTTATTGCCTAGCTTAGGATATTTAAATACACGTTTACGAATATCTAAGAATTTTTGTTTAAGGCCATGGAACTCCAAGTCTGGATGCTCATAGAAAACCCACATACCTTTTGCAGCATCCATCGCTGAACCTCCGCCAAGAGTAATAATGACATCTGGCTCGAACGCTCTCATTCTTTCTGCCCCTGCCATGACGGTTTCGATAGATGGATCTGGTTCTACATCAGAGAATACATCGTATTGGACTTTATCTTGTCGTTTATTTAAATAATAAAGGACTTTATCAACGTAACCTACTTTTACCATCATCGGGTCAGTGATTATCATCGCCCGTGAGATGTTAGGCATTTTTTCTAGATATTGAGTAGAATTTTTTTCAAAATAGACTTTTGGTGGAATTTTAAACCATTGCATATTATTTTTTCTCTTCCCTATTTTTTTGACGTTTACTAGATTAACTGTTCCAACATTTTGAGAGACAGAGTTTCTTCCGTATGACCCACAACCTAAAGTTAAAGATGGGATGTAGCCATTGTAGATATCTCCGATTGCACCTTGGGAAGATGGCGAATTAGCGATAACACGGCCGGCTTTCATTCTCAAACCATATTCTCTAATAAGATCGTCATTGTCCGAATGAATCACCGCAGAGTGACCAAGTCCACCAAATTCAAGCATTTCTTCTGCGCGCTTAAAGCCTTCTTCATGATTTTTAACTTTATAGCACGCAAGTACTGGGCTTAATTTCTCACGAGATAACGGAGATTCAGGACCTACAGTTTTGAGTTCTGCAATGAGAATTTTCGTTTCTTGAGGTACTGTTACACCAGCAAGTTTTGCAATTTCAGCAGCTGGCTTACCGACGATCTGTGGATTAACAGCACAAGTATCCTCATTTATAACAAGCTTTTCAACTTTTTTACGTTCTTCATCACTTAAAAAGTGACACTTATTGTCAGTTAATAACGCTTTCGTTTCTTCGTAAATCTCTTTATCAATAATAACCGCTTGTTCAGAAGCACAAATCATTCCGTTATCAAATGTTTTTGAAAGAATGAGATCATTTACTGCTTGTTTAACATTGGCTGTTTTCTCAATGTAACAAGGCACATTACCTGGACCAACACCTAATGCCGGCTTACCTGTGCTATATGCTGATTTAACCATTCCAGCTCCACCAGTAGCTAACACAACTGCAACACCTGGATGGTTCATTAATTGCTGAGTGGCTTCAATAGATGGTGCTTCAATCCATTGGATACAACCTTCAGGAGCACCAGCCTTCACCGCTGCTTGGTGTAACACGTCTGCGGCTTTCGCACTACATTTTTGTGCGGATGGATGGAAAGCAAAAATAATGGGATTACCTGTTTTAATAGAAATAAGTGCTTTGAACATCGTTGTTGAGGTTGGGTTTGTCACAGGAGTTACACCTGCCACAACACCTACTGGTTCAGCTATTTCAATCATTTCTTCATGTTCGTTCTCATTGATAACACCGATTGTTTTATCATACTTAATGGCGTTGTGTACATACTCTGTGGCGAAGATATTTTTGATGATCTTATCTTCGTAAACACCTCTACCTGTTTCTTCAACAGCCATTTTTGCTAATGGCATGTGCTGATCTAAACCAGCAAGGGCCATTTCATGTACGATCGAGTTAATTTGTTCCTGATCGAAGGTTAACAATGTTTGATGCGCTTTCTTCCCTTGCTCAACTAGCGTGTTAATCATTTTTGTTGTGTCATTAACTTTCTTTAACTTCTTTTCTTCAACAGCCATGATAAATGCCTCCTCTAATATGTGAATATATTCACATGAGTTTTTAAATTTTTTAAGCGCTTATTTAATTTATATTACACTTTGATTATAGCCTCTCACTATTAAAATTTAAATGAACAAATTGTGAAGTATTTCACATTCACAATGATAGCGTATTCATTTTGACTTTTTTATGACAAAATATTTTTATGCCTTGATTTTACCCATTTTAAACTGTCCACCTGTTAAAAATGTACTGGGTCATATTGTGAAATAGTATGAAATAGGGTAATATTTTACGAGGTATATAACACATAAATGATAAGGGGTTAGTAAATGGCAGATCAAATGATGAATGTTCAACTTTTTAATCAGTTTTGGATTTTACTGTTTTTTCTTATTCCAATGATCCTTATTTCTAGAACGATCGTTGCTGGAACACGGTATTCTCCTATTTTAATCATTGTTATTTTTGGTTTAGCAATGGGGTATATTTTAGTTGTAAGCGATGTGGCAACACCTGGTTTAGCCGAATTCCCATTCGTTAGTTTAATGGCAGGCACGACAATTATTGCCTTAACTGTATCTTTCTTTGTCGGTGGACAGGAGCTAAGAAAGATACTGAGCAATAAAGAAGATAATATGGAATTATCCATCGTTCCTTCTGAAGTAGAAACAGTCTTAGGCACAAATCGTACTCAGCTCATCTTCATTGTACGATCTTTCTTTTTGTTACTCGGTTTAGAAGGCTTAACACGTCTTATTTTAGGGACAGGATTAGATGCACCGTTAAGTAAATATTACCCTCTTATCGGGTATATAGGTCTTGTTGGTGCTCTAATATGCATTGATACGAAGGCTATTGTCATGAATAAGCGTAAATATATGAGCAAAGGGATTATAGAAATTGCAGGAATATTTGCTGTTCTTATTCTTTCTTATCATATAGCTCAAATGATCCAGCCGCTTATTGCCTTACCACAAATTTTCTTTGCTATGATGATCGCAGCTGGGTTAGGTGCTATAATGTATCGTTGGTCTTTTGGTCCAACTATTAGAGCTCTTTTATTCGGAGGTATCCCTGTCGTTCTAGCGGGAAACTTCATGATCGGTGGGTCGCGAATTGGTGAAGCATTTACTATCGATGGGATAAACTCAGTATTAGTTTATGGCTTCTTCGGACAACTAATGTGGATGTTCGGTGGAATTGCACTGCTAATGTTCTTTTCCCGAACAAATCATACTCGGAACTTGGCGCCAGGGATGGCAGGTGCCCTTTCCCACTCCGGTTTAACAGGGGCATGTACAGCTGGTGACTTTGGAGAGATAGCTGCAAGACGGGCTCCTATTATGATTAATATCCCATTTTTTGGACACATTTTTGTTTTCTCAATTTTAGCCATTAGTGCTGAACGTGGTGAGCTTTGGCTCTTCCCTACTATAATATTAGTGTCCGTAGGAATTATATTAACTATTCTTTCACTTCGCCAACTTCGCCGGGCAGATGGTAGTGATAGAAAAGAAGTTAATGCTCTCATGCAGTTTTCTTTTGGCTGGCAGATTTGTGCCGTATTTGGCGGGTTAGTACTTCTTAGTCTCGCTTCTATTTCGATGGACTATGGAGCCATGGCTCAAACAAGCGCTATTTCTCACTTCGGTCTTTTTGCGGCTATTCAAGGCGGTATGTTTGGGGCAGAAGCGGCTGCTTTAATACCATTTATTTTTTCTATGCCATTTCTCGTTCACCCTCTCGTATTCTTTATGTTCGGGAAGGCTATGGAAATGGATGGTCAAATGCCTGTCAAGCCTGTCTACACGTTATTCTTTATTGGGGTTATTGGAGTGGCCACCGGCTTGTTCTTCTTATAAGAAGAAACACAGTTGAAGATGGAATTTAGATGCTAAATAATTATCAATATAGGTTCCGACCATCATTCTTTGGTGGTCGGAACCTTCTTAGTTAGCCCTTTTTATATTTTATTGCCCCACTATCTGCAAGCAAAGGTGGTTTACTTTGTAGGTTACTACCATGACTATAAATCCTAATTTCCCTTTACTTCCTCCCCTAATAGATGAGATGTGATTAAACTTATCAAATTGTAAAGCACCATACCTTTCCATTGCCTCATGCCATACAAACATAAACTTATTGACCTTCACTATCGTCTTCGTTCTGTCGTGAATAAAATCGCTTCTTCCTAAATCACTCCTACTGGCAAAGTAGTGTTCAACAAACAGTTTAATACATAATACGAATCTTCAATCAGGAATTAGGTTCATTGCTCCCGCCTAAATAGATTTACCTCTCCTCTCTATTTTGACGCGAAATTTTTACGGGTAGTTATTTGTGATAAAATGTTTTTCCTAAATAATTACTTTCCCCGCCTTATTTGGTACTACTTTATTTACTGTCTTTAATAGGATTGTTAAAGAGACTAATTTTGTTATAAAGTAATCCCTATTTTCTGCTGTAAAAGAGCGAATGTGACAAGAATGTTTTTGGGAAAACCCCCACTTCTCCAAAAGAAAATAAACTTTCTCAATGTCATTCATCTCGAGATCATCACGGTTTATCGGTATGTCAAGGTACATCTTCCCAGTTGCCCAGTCTAAATTATCAAATAAATCCACACTATGCGTAAATGGTTCTGCTGTTTCTCTTCTATTTGTCGATATGTCATTCACTGTGACTAACAGCCAGCGTGGCCATTGACGATTTATCCTATCTTTTTCATATTCTAATTGAATAACTCCTTCGTACGTTAAACGTTGCCTGTAATAAACTTGTATAAGCCGTTGTTTTTTCATTACATTATCTTGTGGTACAACTGCCGTCTCTTGTGTCCCGACTAAGAGAGAAAAGTCAGCCCAGCTACTGTTTAAATCCATTCTTAAAATGTCTTCTGCCAGCATAAGCAGGTCGTCATAAAGCATACCTTTCCCTTTTCGAACATTTCCTTGATTTAAATTATTTACGTGCAACCATTTTTTCAATCGGTTATCATTTATTTCAAACCACCGTATATTCAATTGGTCGCAAAGTTGTTTGTAGCGATCTTTTAAATGAGATGAAGCTAAAATAAAATTAAGAGCATTAGCCTTTTGTTTCAATTCTTTAGCCATCTCATCAAAAAATGCTCCTACATCAGCTGGAGCAAGTTCTGAATGGAAAAAGTAGACGTAATGATATTCGCTCATGTCATTTTCAAAAATTAATCTTGTATAGTTATCTTTTAAGGACGTATGAGCACTTATAAAAATAAAAGAATCGTCCATTATTTCGGGATATTTTTTAAGTAAGAATAGTGTTTTATCCAAGGTTGTCATGATAACTTCCTTTCTTATGTGGGATCTTGATCAACCCATTATGTTTAATAGCCTTCTTTCATAAAACATAAACCATTTACTTTCATCAGCGATGTAGATAGTTTGTAAATTCTACTACCAATTAAGCATCCCCATCACTAACTAAAAATGGCACACTTAAAATCTTGTTCATATTCTTTAAACAAGAGGTTAAGTGGATGTGCAACACGTATAATGAAATGATGATCCATCTCGCTTTTCAACTAACTCCCTCCCCAAAAAAATGAGTGATCCATGATATTCGGGCCGCCTTATATTAGACGAACAAACGTGCGTTAACAAAAATATCACACTATATAGCTTATGCAGCATCTTTGTTTTCAGAAGAAAAAAATTCAGGTACTCGTAATTCCACGCTTTAAATGTTATAATTTTCTTCGTAATTTAACGTAGAGGATGGATAATACATGATAAATGTTACAGATGTCAGCTTACGCTATGGCGATAAAAAGCTGTTTGAAGATGTAAATATTAAATTTACACCTGGTAATTGCTATGGATTGATTGGAGCTAACGGTGCTGGAAAATCTACTTTCCTAAAAATATTATCTGGCGAAGTGGAAGCTCAGTCAGGTCATGTGCACCTTCCGCCAGATCACCGCTTAGCAGTCCTGAAACAAGATCATTTTGCATTTGAAGACGAGGTTGTCCTAGATGTAGTGATGATGGGATACGAACGTTTATTTGCTGTGATGAAAGAAAAAGATGCTATTTATATGAAAGCTGATTTTACCGATGAGGATGGCATGAAAGCTGCTGAACTTGAAGGAGAATTTGCAGAGATGAATGGTTATGAAGCTGAATCTGATGCGGCTGTGCTTCTCAAAGGATTAGGCATTCATGAAGATTTACACAGTAAAAAAATGGCTGATCTCACTGGTGGAGAGAAAGTGAAAGTGTTACTTGCTCAAGCATTATTTGGCAACCCAGATGTTCTTCTTCTTGATGAGCCGACTAACGGACTTGATATAGAAGCTATTCAATGGTTGGAAGATTTTTTAATTAACTTCGATAACACTGTTATTGTCGTGTCCCATGACCGTCATTTTCTTAATAATGTGTGTACACATATTGCTGATGTGGATTTTGGTAAAATTCAAATTTACGTTGGAAATTATGATTTTTGGTACGAATCCAGTCAGCTTGCCTTAAAGATGGCTCAAGAACAAAATAAAAAGAAAGAAGAAAAAATTAAGGAACTACAAAACTTTGTGGCGCGTTTTAGTGCAAACGCCTCTAAATCGAAGCAAGCTACATCGAGAAAAAAGCTGCTTGATAAAATCGAATTGGATGATATAAGACCATCTTCCCGAAAATATCCGTATGTGGCTTTTAAATCAGAACGGGAAATTGGAAATGATTTGCTGACTGTTGAAGGACTTACAAAATCAGTGGATGGTGTCACCTTATTAAATAATGTCAGCTTCACTTTAAAAAAAGATGATAAAGTCTCTCTCGTAGGACCAAATGAAAATGCAAAAACATTGTTAATGCAGATTCTCATGGGAGAGGTAGAACCAGATAGTGGCACATTCAAATGGGGTATTACGACGTCTCAATCGTATTTCCCTAAAGATAACTCTGCATATTTTGAAGGCTGTGAGTTATCTTTGATTGATTGGTTAAGACAATATTCTCCTGAAGATGAAACTGAAACATTTTTACGTGGTTTCCTCGGACGCATGCTCTTTTCCGGAGAAGAGGCAAAAAAGAAAGCGAGCGTTCTATCTGGAGGGGAAAAAGTTCGTTGCATGTTATCTAAAATGATGCTAAGCGGCGCAAATGTCTTATTACTAGATGAACCAACCAATCATCTAGATTTAGAATCTATTACGGCACTAAATAATGGTCTGATTAACTTTAAAGGGTCTGTTATTTTTACATCACATGACCATCAATTCAACCAATCCATTGCGAATCGAATTATAGAAATTCGTGATGATGGTGTCTTCGACAAAGACATGACATACGATGACTATATTGCATTAAAAACTCAGGCTAAGTAAGCGAAGACCCCGGGAAAATTCTCCCGGGGTCTTGTGTTGATAAAATGTTTTCTGATGATTCATTCATAAGGTTTAGCTATACGCCATTTTTTACAATTAACTTGTAACAGGAAAAGTGTCATATTCGTCCAAAGATTGAACAGCATCAATGTTAATATATCCATAAACATGCGGAGACATTCGTCCACTTTCCTCCACATCTTCATAAATAACAACACTTTCTAGCTTCTGTGTATCAATTGACAAAAGAATCAATGACTCTCCCTGTAAATTTAGTTCTCGTACAAGTTGTTCTGTTTGGCCTGGATCAGCACACGGGATATAGCCTCTGTCGTCAAAATCTGAAGGCCAATATTCTCCGTCCTGTTTGGCGTATTCCCATTCTTCTTTAGTGACAAGATAATAGATCATTGGTCGTTCCCCCTCGCATTAAAAACCAAGGTTCTTTTTCTCTATTATTATAACGAATTTTCCAGCAGAAATAGTGGCAATCACATGACAATTCATCATTTATGTAGATAGGGACGAGTGCTTATAACTCATCTCTATCAAATATAGGGCATTTTGTCACAGTAACCGTCCGTAAAACGAGCAATCAGTGGAAGATGAACAAAGCCCCCCACTGATTGAAGCTTAGCTTTATAAATCCTCAATTTTCACCTTACTACCGGAGCCACCTGGTTCAGCGGAAGTGACAATTAATTTACGCGGCAATCTTTCTTTAAGTTCAGGAACATGACTAATAACGCCTACTGATAAGTGTGCTGTATGAAGCTGTTCTAAGGCTGTTACAACCGTTTCTAGTAAATGAGGATCTAGTGTTCCAAAGCCTTCATCTAAAAAGAAAAACTCAAGATTATGCTCACCTTTTAATTGAATAGAAGCAGACAGAGATAACGCTAAAGCAAGAGCGGTTAGAAAAGTTTCCCCACCTGATAACGATGTAACTGGACGTCTTACGCCCCCATTTAAATCATCTCGCATAATAAAACCACCAGTGGAATCTACTTCTATCGCGTATCGACCACGTGTCAAGGTTTTTAAACGTTCGGAAGCAAGTCTACTAACTTGGATAAGTTGTTCTTCTGCAATGAATTCAACAAATTCCTTTCCTCGAAATACTTTGTCCAGTTTCGTAAACTGTTCTACTAACTCACTAGCGTCTTGCCGTTTTGATTCCAATGATTGAAATCGAGCCATTTTGTCAGTCAGTTCTTGTAAATGGTGCTTAGCTGCTCCATACGCCGTCCGCGACTCCTCCAGCGCCTGTTTTAATTCAGCACATTGTTCCTGTAAGAGGTGAAATGTGTCATAAGAAAATCGTTTGTCTTTTATTTTTTCTTGGATTTGCTTTTCTTGTAACTGTAAATCTCTTTGTTTATGCTCGTAAGTCGACAATTGGCTTTCCATGTGATGTATAGCAGCGTTTTCCCGCCGATGCTCATCCACCTCTTCAATCTTTGAAAAGGACGACTCTTCTAACTGCTTTTCAATGTTGTCATTGGCACGTTTATAACGTTTATTAGCCTCTTCAATCGAATGGGTTAACTGTGTGACCTTTTCCATCGTACTTTGATGTAATTTAGTCGCTTCATCTACATTTTCTTTTGCTATAATGGTAGCCCGTTCAATCTGGTGTAAGTCTTCTTCATATCGTTTAATCAGATCCTTCACATCTTTTCCACCAGTAGCTGTATCAATTTCATTTGTTATTTCTTTAATCAACGCCCTTTTTTCTTCTTGAATAGATTGTTTTTTTGATAATTCAATTGTCACATGTTGCAATTTATCTGAAGTTTCCTCAATGTCTTCTTGCAGTTTATCAAGAATTGAAACACTCTTATCAAGCCGTTGCCGAATCACTTCTGCCTGTTCTTCGCGCTCTTGCAGTTTTTGAAATGCTGTCTCAACCTCGGTAAATACGACCTGTGGATATATTGTTTCCCACGCATGCATGTCTTCTTCGTATGCTGATCGTTTGTCAGCTACTTTTTCCTGAGCCTCCAACACTTGTGTATTGAACTGGTTAAGTAGCTGGTTGTGGGCAGATAGCTTTTCGTGATAAGAAGTAAATTTATTTAAATTCTCCTGCCAACGATGCAACACACGTTCGATTGCTTCCTGCTCACTTCCCCATCTCTTCTTCCATTGGGACCACTGATCATTAAACGCTCGATCGTTAACATGCGGCAATGTTTTATCTTCATGAACACTCTCATAATAGTCAGTGACTTCCTGGGAAGGAACAACCGGTGATTGTTGAGCGGCTTTATCTAGTGACCAGCAATACTCATTTAGTTGTTTTTCTATTTGGTTTACATCCTTTTTAAGAACCTCTATGTCATATGTCATAGAAACGTCTGTAGTTACTGCAATCTCATCGAACTTTTGGGTGTTACTCGTGTGATGGAAAGATCCGCAAACTGGGCAAGCTTGTCCCTCTTCTAATGTGTTTCTAAGTGCCTTTATAGCTTCAGTTTGTTGCTTATCTTTTACTGATCGCTCCAAATCTTCAATTTGCTGTACGATTGTATCCGTTTGTTTTTTCTTATCACGCGATTGATCATACCAAAAACGCAATTGTTTAAAACTCTCACTTAACTCATTTGTTAAGTCTAATGCTTTTTTTTCAGTTTCTGTCTTCTCTTTATCGGCCTGTTTTTGCTGATCCACCTTTTCATTTAGCTCTAACACGGACTCGTTTAATTGCTCTTTTAAATAGTTCAATCTCTGTTTAGCATCTTTAGCTTTATAAAGAACTTGCTTTTCCTCACTAGTCGGTCTAGTGGTGGATAACTCCTGTTTTAATGCATCTTGTGCTTTTTCATAGGTCGTTCTTTTACTTTTCATCGCCTCTAACGTAGTGCGCCAACTTTTTTCCTGCTGTACTAACTCGTTAATCTCTGAACTTAATTGATTGTTTTCAGATATACGCTCATTTAAATGATCAACCTTACGAGATAGGGTTTTCATATTTTCAAGTTTCATTTTTAAAGAAAACTCTTCTTTTTGCTGATATGTCAAAGCAGCATCATACGCCTGTTGACATTTATCCATTCGTAGCTTAAGCGTGTCTGCTTCCTCCTTAACTGTCGCTAAATCAGTTTGGATTTCTTTTAATATATGATGACTTTCCCTAACTTCTTTTACATAAGGATAAAGGATGTTGGCTTCCTTTGCCGTTAATATTGTTAATTTTAATTGTTCATAATAACCTTGCTGCTCTTCAAGCTTGTTTCTTTCTTCTTTAATTTCTGTTAATTGTTCAAAGTGTTCTTTCAACTTTTTAGCCGTATCATATTCTTTTTCAGCTTTTGTTAACGCGTGTTTTTCGAGCTCGATCTGTTTATCAAGGATATCCACGTGCTCTTTCGCTTTCTCAACAGCTTCTTTAGAAGCATCCCCAAGAGCTTTTTGTTCTGCTTCAATTAGTTCTTTCTTATGATTTTCATTTGTTAAACGTTGTTTCAACTTATGATTTAGTTCGTCACCGTATTTTTCTAAGTGGAACAAACGTTGGAGCATTTTCCGCCTTTCTGTTCCTTTTAAAGACAGAAATTCTGAGAATTTTCCTTGTGGGAGAACGACAGCTCTTGTGAAATCATCTATCGAAAGGCCTAAAAGCTTTTCCACCTCTTTTGTGACATCTTGCGCTTTATCAGCGATAACAGCAGAGTCATTTGTGAGGTCAATCAGTCTTGCTGTTGCTTGACGTAAACTATTATCCTTCGTGCGTTTAAATGTTCTTTCAGCTTTAAACATAGTGTCTACACCATGTTTACCTAGAGAAAAAGTAAAAGACACTGCCAGCTGGTTCTCAGCATGATTCAGTATACCTTGTGTATTACTAGGAGCTCTTTCAACTTTCCCATATAAAGATAATGTCATGGCATCTAATATAGAGGATTTTCCACTCCCTGTCGGTCCAAAAATACCAAATACACCGCTCTCACATAACGTTTCAAAATCCACTGTCTGCTTTTCTCGAAAGCTATGCAACCCTTGGATAGTTAACTCTAAAGGTTTCACGAAGGCTCTCCCCCTTCTTCATTAAGAAGCTCAAGGAATAGACGCGTGACTGCCTCATCAGGCATAGCTCCCCCTGTTTGTCGTTTATAAAACTGACTAAATAGTTCTTCAATCGGTACATGCTTCCGATTAACTGTATAATCATATTCAAATTCAGGGAAGATCGGACGAACCGTCAATATTCCAGGGTAGGCTTTTTTTAATTTATAGATTTCTTCCATTGTTAAACTATCTGTTACGTGTACTTCAAGCTCAATCCATGCGTTCGTATCTTTTTTTTCATCCATCCATTGATGCACTTGGGAAAGACCCTTCTCAGCATGCCATTTAACGAGTGGCTTTCCTGTACTTAAATGGACTTCATTGATAGTAGCAGTTTTTCCTGGTTCAACGTCGATGATAGACACTGATTTAGCATAACCAGTTTCTGAAAAACTGAAGGCTAGTGGTGAACCTGCATAGCGGGCTGGTGCTTTTGCATGCTTTATATTTTGAGGTCGATGAAGGTGACCGAGAGCTGTGTATTGCACGTTATCTGGCAACTGAGTTGCTCGGACAGTATATGCACCTCCCACTTCTATGGGACGCTCCGAGTCTGTACCTGAACCTCCGGCTACAAATAGGTGACTCATGGCAATCGCTATCTCATCTGATGAAAATGAGCGTGTTAAAGTGTTAAAAAGGTGATGTATTTTAGCATCATAAGCATCTCTATGAACAAGCTCATCCTCTTCATGAGAGAAACTTTCTTTAAGTCTAGATTCTGACGGATAAGGCAATGCTGCTATATTTAAATACGTATTCTTATGTCGTACCGGAACACGAAGTGGTGTCAATGTTGGATAGCCTTGAATATAAATTTCTTGCTTCCTTAATAATGTTCTAGCAGCTGAAAGCCGTTCAGGATGGTCATGGTTTCCTGCGATAATGATGATCGGTATGTTACCTCCGTCCGCTAAACGAGCCATGCTTTCATAAAATAATTCCTCTCCTCTCGCAGGCGGGTTGACCGAATCAAACACATCTCCAGCCATCAGTACAGCATCAACCGATTCGTCTTTTGTTATTTGAATTAATTCATCAAAAAAAGCGTCATGTTCAGGGAGACGATCTCGGCCTTCAATCGTTCGCCCGATATGCCAATCAGCTGTATGAAGTAAACGCATTGTCTTACACTCCTCACATTGGAACACTGTAATCGCCATCAAATAAGTACAAATAACTTGCTTTAATAGGTTCTTGCCACGTATCCGCTAATGCACGACTATATAACTCTATTTGATAGCGATAACGTTCTTTAAAATAGGCGATGATCTGTTCATCTGATAGATGCGTAAAACGTCTATCTGTACGATCAGTCTTATAATCTAACACGATTAATTTGCCGTCACTATCTCTGAAAATAACATCAATCATACCTTGGACAAACACAATATCATCTTCTTGTCCAGTCCATGTATCGTATGCTTCAGATGCTGCCAAGCCATAACTAAAAGGAACTTCACGATGTATGTCTGAGGAACGACATAACTTTGTCCCAATATCAGATCGTAAGAAGGCTAAAATCCACTCTACATTCACCTGTTCAGCCTCTTCAGCCGTTAACATATTTATGGCTACCATTCGTTCTAAATCACTGATGACTGTATCTCTATCAGCCTTAGGTGAAAATGTTAAATGTTGCATCACAGTATGCATCACTGTCCCTAACTCAGCTGAACGTAAACTTTTTCTTTGTAAAAACTTTGGTTGCTCTGCATATTTGGATTGAAAACCTGTTGACATAACGGCTTCACTATAATCGTCTTGTAAAAGGCGCTTCAACTCACTGACTGATTGCTTTGCCTTATGGGTTGTGCCATCTCTAAATGGATAAGTCCATTTTAATTGTCTAATAACACTCGAATGGTCCTCTGACTTTATAGGAACAGCTTTAAAATGATTCACAAGAGTGTTAAAATCATGCTCGTGAGATGACGTATCACTTTCTGCTTCTCCGATTTCCTCTTGATTAACAAGCTTAAGTTGCCATTTTGAATCATCGTTAGCTACCTCAGAAGATGTAGGATTAAACGGCCCATAGCCCATTGCTTCCAAAAATGAAAAAGCGTGATAATGACGCAAAACAGCCGGCACCACCCAATCTAAAAAACTAGCTGCTTTTTCACGGGTGATAGCAGGTAAAAGCCATTCGGAAGTTTCACTGTTTTCCATCCATTTAGTTAACGCCTTATCTGCATCGTTAACAGAGCCGATTAAAATCAACTTCTCTTTTGCTCTCGTTAAGGCTACATACAACACTCTCATTTCTTCTGCCAATAATTCTGAGGCAATACGCTGTTTAATGACTTGCTGCTGCACTGTTGGATAAGCCACGCGCAAATCAGGATCAATTCTTTTAGAACCTAACCCTAATGTTTTATGAAGCAAGTAATCTCCTCGTAAGTCTTGACGATTAAAGGCTTTATTCATTCCAGCAATAAATACGACGGGGAACTCAAGTCCTTTACTTTTATGAATAGTCATCATTCGTACAACATCTTCTTGTTCTCCGAGGGCTCGAGCAGTTCCGAGGTCATCCCCTCGCTCTTGCATTCGCTCAATGAATCTTAAAAAACGAAAGAGTCCGCGAAAAGACGTTTTTTCATATGCTCTCGCTCTATCATAAAATGAGCGCAAGTTAGCTTGACGTTGTTTCCCCCCAGGCATTCCTCCTGCAAAATCAAAAAATCCGGTATCCTGAAATAATTGCCATATAAGTTCAGATACAGAGCCGGTTCGTGCTTTATTACGCCAAGTAGTTAAGTTATTAATAAAATGTTCGCATTTCTCTTTTAATGCTTGGTGCTCTTGCTCCTCCACGTTGATAACCTCTTTTAATGCTTCATAATAGCTTCCGCTTTCTTTATGAAGACGTATAACAGCTAATTCAGATTCTGTCATATTAACAAGTGGTGATCTAAGAATAGCGGCCAATGGAATATCTTGATACGGATTGTCGATCGTCTTAAGCAAAGCCATCATCATTTTTATCTCAACTGCTTCAAAATAACCAGTTGAAAGTTCAGCGTAAACTGGGATGCCCGATTTCTTAAACTCCTCCATAATCGTGTCTGCCCATGGCATCGATCTCATTAATATTACGATATCTCGATAGGTAATTGGACGGGTGGTGTTCAATGTTTTATCGAAAATGGGGTATGAAGTCGTTATAAGTTCTTTAATTTCTTTTATCATGGCTCTTGCTTCTAATCGCGATGTCTCTATATCTTCTTCTGCATCAATGTCAGTCTCGTATAAGCTACTTACGCTCGTACTAGCTATTGGCTCACCTTTATTAACTAAAATGAGCTCTGTATCATAACCTTCCATATCAGGATATGACGTGTTACCTTGCTTCAACTCCGCTGCATCATCATAAGCAATATGGGCAACATCTTCATCCATTAGCTGTTTAAAAATAAAGTTCGTCCCGGACAGAATCTCTTTCCGGCTTCGGAAATTTTTAGCTAAATCAATACGTAAGCCCGCTTGGTCCCCAGTTAAATCAAATGCCTTATATTTTTGCATAAAGAGAGCTGGCTCTGCTAGTCTAAACCGATAAATTGATTGTTTAACATCTCCAACCATAAAAGCATTGTTACCATTAGAGATCAACGAAAGTATTGTCTCTTGCACAAGGTTTGTATCTTGGTATTCATCGATTAAAATTTCAGAAAAATAATGAATATAATCTAAAGCGGCCTCTGATGGGTGTAACTTGTCAGTTGTACTCATCTCGTTGTTAATAAAAATGTTTAAACAAATATGTTCTAAATCTGCAAAATCTAGAACTCCTTTTTCTTTTTTTTCATAAGAAAACCGGAGGGAGAACTCTTTAACAAGCTGTGTTAACGTGTCCATTGAGGGTGCCATTGCCTGCAAATCTTCCATAACCTCTAGTGGTGACTGCATGAAATAAGCTGTTTGTAGGTCGCTGATGATCTTTTTGGCTTCATCACGCAACTCTTTTGCTTTTTCCTTCAGGAGTGGGTCTACTTCCTCTTTTTTTGTAATAGACGGTAAACGGGAAAACGTGACGTGTTGAAACATTTCATATAGCGTTTGCCACGTGTCACAGGCATTAAGCTTTTCAATTTGTGCTAATTCATTCGTAAAAAGCGTTATATATTTTTCCGGTCCATCAACGGTTTCTGCCAAAGTCTGCGCTTTATTAAGTAGCTGTTTTGCAAAAGTCACTTGACGCTTCACATGTGTAATAGCTTCTTGGACCCAATACACTTCGTCAATACTTGCCACATCAGTCACTTTATAATTTTCCGCTATTTCCTCCAGCCAGCTAAATGGCTGTGGATGAGAACGCGAAAAAGAATAGAGATTCAGTAATAACTGTTTTAGTTTATCATCACTACGATCACCGCTATATTGATCTACTAATCGAAAGAAAGATTGATTGTGATTCTTACCGTACTCTTCCTCAAACAAGTCATCTAGTATCTCTTCTTTTATTAATTCACCTTCTGTATCGTCAAGAATTCTAAAATTAGGATCAATATCGACTAAATAATAATATTTGCGAATGACATTCATACAAAAAGCATGCAACGTTGAAATTTGCGCACGATGAAGTAACGATAATTGCCGTTGAAAATGTAAAGACCGAGGATTATCCTCTAACTTCTTTTCAATCGCTTCTCCAATACGTTGACGCATCTCGGCTGCCGCAGCATTGGTGAACGTCACAACGAGTAGCCTGTCCACATCACAGGGCTCGCTCCCATCGTCGATTTTTCGAATGATTCGTTCTACTAGCACAGCTGTTTTCCCACTGCCGGCTGCCGCAGCAACAAGAATATTATTTCCTTCGGCAGCGATAGCTTTCCATTGATCTTCCGTCCAAAAAACCTCTGGCGGTTTAGGTGATATCTCCATAACGTTGGCCTCCTTTCTCACGTATAGTGGCGATCATTGTTTCGTTAGATTGTGTTGGTAAACGTCGATAATCATTCGTCTCAAGCGTTGCATCAAACTGACATAATGCTTTATACGAACAGAACTGGCAAGGACTCTTTCCGTTTTTCATATAAGGCGAAATAGCTAAGTCACCTGTTAAAATGGCTTCCCCTATTCGCTTTACATGTTGTCTAAGATAAGTCCTTAAGTGTTCGTAATCGTCAGGCGTCACCACTTTAGAATCTGAGTACACTTCTCCGTCTTTCTTAAAACCGACCGGTACTATATCAGAACGCCCACTTTCTAACGATGTATCCATTTGCTTAATCGCTTCAGGGTGAGATGATAACAAGCCTTTCATTTTAAACTCTTTTATGATTTTTGCTTCAATTTGCTCTACGGTTAATTTTTGATCTGTTTGGATAATTGGGTTGTGAACATGAAAATATAACACGCCTGCCGGCGAGACTTCTGTCCCAAGCCAATCAGAAGCAAAGCTTACTACGACGTCTAAATAGATGAGCATTTGTAAAGCTAACCCATAATACACCTCATCAAGTTTAATATCTTTACTACTCGATTTATAATCAATGATACGTACATAAACACCTGACTCATCTTTAGCTTGATCCACCCTATCTATTCTACCGATAAGCTCAACAATTCCCCCATTATCTAATTTAAAAGTTAATGGTGGTAATTGCTGACCTGGTCCAAATCCTACTTCTAAACCAGCAGGGGAAAAACCCGTTTTTTTAGCATGTTCAGCTAGAATTGTTGAAGCGGTGGCCACCACTTCTTCAAGCTTTTGCTGGATATATTTAAAGCGGCTTGAACTAAGTAAAATTTCTCGTTGAATTTTCGGAGCTAGCTGTTCAACAATCGTTTTTGCTTTAATAATTGCTTCGTCTTTTGATAATGTGGAAAAATCTTTCCCTTCACGCCTCAACAATTCGGCCATTTCCTTTAGAGCCGCGTGAAATAATGTACCAATATCTGGTGCCTCCAATTTAAATGTTTCTCGTTCCTTCAGCTTAAGTCCGTAATTAGCAAACTGTGAAAATGGGCAGGCATTATATTGTTCAAGTCTAGACACACTTGTTTTTAACGATTCACCATACAGTTTGACTGCTAAATCTTCCGGAAGTCGTGTTGGCTTATTTTTATATTCTAGGCTTGAAAGAATACGAGCTGCTTTATCGTGCCATTGAGTGCTTTCAACGAACCAATTATACACATCCCACCAAATCGGTGATATGTTGTAACCTTTCCGCCATTGCTGCAATTGAAAAGCAAGATGGGTTAACGTTCGATCAGGATGGGTAATAAACGATAATTCCTCTGTTATTTCAACATCCAAAGGCGTATTAAATGCCATTTCAATTTTAAGATTTGGAAAAGCTTGCGTCACGTAATTAAGGTACATCGACGGCTGCATACTTCTTCCTTCTTCATCAGCAATTGGATAGGTAATATACAACTTAGACGAAGGAATAGATTGAGCTAAATACATAAGGAAATTCTCGTTTATTAACTGTTGCTTAGCGCCTGGCGCTAGCTTCATGCCTGTTTTTTCAAGGCTGTCACGTTCTTCTTCAGATATCATACTTCCTTCATCTGGTTTTGCTGGTAAAACCCCATCATTAGCACCAACTATAAAAGCACAGTCTATGTTAGTTAATCGCGAGGTTTCCATATTGGCAATCATTACTTGATCAAACGCTGGAGGAATAATCGTAAATTCCATCGCTTCAAAACCAGTGTCGATCATTTTTATAAATAAGTCGAATTGAACATCTTCTTCCCCGCTCATTTCCACCATTTGATCAAGAATACTTAAAAGCGTTCCCCAAAGTTGATCATGTTCTCGAGCATCGCGTAAACGATGTTCTGAAACAGCTGTATGACGAAGCTGTTCGAGCTTTTCCGCAGCCATTATATCTTCAAGTAAATTAAAAATAACTCGACAATAATCTTCTACCGTTTTCGCTTGTTTTATACGTTCCTGAAATAAAAACACAGGGTTTAATATTTTATTTTTTAACTCATTTAATTCCTTTTCAATGGTAATTTCATCATCAGATTTATCTAACTCGTATTCGGCGGTCGTTGCCATCTTTCTATATCTCCACACGTCACCACTATACCATTTTCGGCCTTGGATACCGTAAGCTAGGACATAGTTTTCTAACTGGTCAACTTTCTCTCTTACAGATGAACCTAATGGAAACAAAAACTCTGTTTTTAACATGCGAAAAACAGTCTCATATCGCCAGTTCTTCTGAACCACTTCTAATGCAGAACGAATAAACTCAATTAGGGGATGATTAAGCACTGAGCGTTTTTGATCCATAAAAAAAGGAATCTTCTCATCCGAAAACACGGTCTCAAAATGATCTATATAATCAACTGGGTTTCTAAGTAAAATGGCAATTTGTTTATACCGCCACCCGTGATCTCGCACTAACGAGTTAATTTCTCTCGCGACCTTTTCCACTTCCCCCCGTCGATTCACAGCACTTATGACTCTAATTCCTTCATGTGAGTAAGATGGTGTGACAGGACGCCGCCCTCCCTGCTCTTCTAGGTGTTTTAATCCCGCTGCTTTAAATCGTTGACTCTCCTGAAAAAGGTGATGATGAATTGACGTTATGTTAGCTTCATCACATGCAAGAATAAGTTGTTGATACGTGTTCGCTGTTTCGTAAAATAAGTCAAGCGGGTGAAGAATGGTCTCCTTTTGTACAGGTTTATCAAGCGTCAAGGCGATATGTATATCACGACAGTGACTCACAAGCCCCTTTATAACCGTCAATTCAATTGGTGTAAAACTATGAAAACCATCAATATAAATAGTTGCCTTTTCTAGTTGACGAGATTGTGGAATTTGTTCAGCTAAGATGTGCAAATAATCTTCGGCAGTTAAATATGTTGAGGAAAGCTCTTTTTCTACTTTATCTAATACGAGTTGAATGTCGTATAATTTATCGTAAAGTGACCGTTCAAGTGATGATGAAGGCTCAGATTCATACCATAACTGTAATTGTTCATTCAGCTTTGTCCCATCAATCTCATAACGCTTCAATTCAATCAGCATTTGCTCCATTTTATCTATAAAACCTTGATTTGTTGTCGCCTTTTGAAATAGACGAAACTCGCTCTTATGTTGCTCAACAATTTTTCGTAATAACATATGAACACCGATCTTATCCATATGAATTTTGGCAGCGCCACCTACTTCTTGCAATACTCTTAGCGCCAGTCGAGAAAAGCTCAACACTTGCGTTCGAATCATGCCAACGCCTGAAGATGACACAAGATTTTTTTCAGCTTGAAATGTCATTTGTTCTGGTACTAAATAAATAATCGGTGTTCCTTGAGGATCACTCGTGGATGAAGTCAAAATTTGTTGTTGTATCTTTGTCGTTTTACCTGTTCCAGAGCGACCTAAATAGAAATGAATAGGCATATAACCACCTCGTTTTCGTCATCACTTATACAATCATATGTTCGTACTATTATATCAAAAATTTTTAGGAAACAAAGAAAGAAATGTACTGTTAATTTATGCTAGGATAAATAGTGTCATTAAAATTTAATGAGTTAAACCTTTTGGAGTGAGTGCAGCATGTTTCCTCTTAAACATTATACTAAATTTATTAAAAAGCCCGGTAGTCGTTTAATTAAAACAGCTATCGCTGTATTTGTCACATCATTTATTTGTTTAATGTTAGATCTTCCAGCCATATTCGCGGTCATTACTGCCATCGTCACAATTGAACCTTCTACACAAGATTCCATCAGAAAAGGAATGGAGCGATTTCCAGCTTCGGCAATCGGTGCTGCCTTGGCTGTCATTTCTGTTTATTTCTTTGGGCAAACAGCTACTTCTTATACGTTAGCTGCTATAATGACTATTTTTTTGTGTGAAAAATTTAAACTGCGAGCAGGGACTCTCGTAGCTACTCTAACAGCAGTCGCTATGATTCCAGATCTTCATGATCATTTAATCTATTCTTTCTTTTCAAGACTTGGAACCACCTCTATCGGTTTAATCGTGTCTACGTCTGTCAATTTATTAATTTTACCTGCAAATTATTTAGACACAATTAAAAAGCGCAATCACCTTCATGTGGCAGAAATTAACCGTTTATTAAGTCGTTTATTAGATACTGCAACATCTCGCAATAAAACAGGAATGAGACATTTTGATCATTCCTCATACACATTACTTAAGCGTCATCTTGAAAAAACAGAGCAATTACTAGCATTTCAAAGGAAAGAACTACGTTTTCACCGTTTTAAAATCAAAAAGTTCCGTACATTTGTTAAGGAACGGCAAACAACAGACTATTTACAGCGAATTTTACTTCATTTAGGTAATTTACATTATTTATCTCCGAGTGTTTCATCGACTTTAACTCATTATGAACAAACGTTGTTGAAACGCTCACGAAACGAATTTTATTATTTAATCACTCATATTGAGGAACCAATTGTACCTTCCTTTTTTGAGACAATTGAAGAGCTCAACAACCATTTGAAATATGAATTTATTCATACGAAACCAGCTACGATTACTGAAGGGGACCACCATCAATTGAGTGAAAAAATCATTATTTTTTATGAGTTGTTATCCATTCACGACGCCTTGGAAGATTTATATTATCACTTGTCTAGTGATCGTTCAAACGGAGGTAATAAAGGGGCATTAATCACTAGCTCGTAACCTCTATTATAAAACGACCCTTTAATAAGGACATTACCGGCCAGGAGCTTATCGGACGGCGATCTGCGGTAACCTCTTTAAACAATGATACGTTGTCTTATAGGAAATGAATGTCTTCTTCATAAAATTATACCTTTACTATTAGATACTAGGTGACCATCGAAATATCTCCTGTTCATATGGAAGGTCGCTTATTCGCTCACATGGTAACAATAAAAACTCTGATTCGCATACGCTTTTACGCGATACATCAGAGTTTTAATGATCAGCTATTTTTATTCATTTTTCCGTTTATTTCCGCCGCTTATACCATTTATAAAGGGTAGTCATTGCTTTAGCAAGAAGTAACACCTTAGGAATTGATAGCCGTCGCAACACAGGGTATCCCTCCTTATTGAAAAGTAAAGACGACTTGTCCTATTTAGATTTCCACGGATAGTCGTCATAGGATGTATAAATGTTTTCCCGCTGTTTCTTTTTCAACCGTTTTAATGAATAAGCTTTAGCTAGTCCAAAAAAACGATGGATATTTAAGCTATTGTACGGCCAACAGCCGTCCTCGGAAATATTAAGCGTATGTTTGTCATGTAAAACGGGATGACGCTCAAGGCGCTTTAGTGCAAACATCCGTCCTTGCTGGTACCACCGTGCAGACCACGTCTATGCCATAGCAGACAAATGGCTTAAATGAAGACATTCTATCCGCTCTTTTTTACGTACTTTTTCATATAATTTTAAATACTGTGGCTGTCAGTTCCTTTCTTTATACATCCATGTCAGTAGTTCTCCTAATATCGCCCATCCTGTATCGCCATATTCATGCCTTCTCCAGCCATTGGATGTATAATTTGAGGCAGCATCACCAATAATCGCCGTATTACCTTTCACATATTGCTGAGTCTTGTGACGAATTGGAATCATTAATTGAACATCCTTCCAACTTGTTATACTTTCCAGATACCCGGTTATTTCTGGTACAAAACGTTCAATTGGGCTCGAAAAACCTATGAAGACCTTCATCTTTCATGCGTTTATAATCTCCAGGTTTAAGTGATTTAGGCTGCAACAACTCGCCTTTGTATATTTTCCCTGGCTGATTAGCTTTTTCAATAACAAGGACATGAATATTAGCTTGAGCAAGCTTTAAAGCAAGTGTTAGTCCACCAACACCCCCACCAATAATGACAACATCAAAATCTGTCATATGATCACCGCCCAATGTTAAAACAAAGATTAAAGGTGCTCATCCGGCAACAAATCAATGTCAATATTTTTCTTCTTCATTATTTTTCTTATGATAATAGGTATCGCTAATGCTACGATAAACATAAACGTAGTCAATAAGATCATATGAAGACTTAAATCCACGAAAGAAGCACCTAAAAGGTTGAATGCTAATGTTCCTGGAATAATCCCCAACATCGTAGCCCCTACATATTTATAAAAAGAGATACGAGACAAAGCTGATAAATAGCTAACAAAGTCAAAATTGATGACAGGAATAATTCTTAAAGCCATGACGTAATAAAAACCATTTGCTTCAATATTTTTTTGTAAGGATTCTCCTCTTCCCTGCCACTCTTTTTGATTTAAGCGTCCACCAAGTTTTCTGACAACTAAAAACGAGACAATTGCCCCCGAAAGTGAACCGACATAAGTAACCAATGGACCAAGGACCGGTCCGAACGATAAACCGCCTGCTATAGCTAAAACTGAAGAAGGGAATAACACAAATGGTCGTAAACTAAAAATGACAATGAACATGATAGGAGCCCAAATACCAAACGATAACATTGTTCTTTGAATTTGATCTGGGTGTAATTTCAAGTGTGTATAATTAAAATAAATTAAAAGGCCGATAAGAGTTAGAACGGCCACAATTTTTAACAAAAGTTTTGTTGGCATATCTGTGGTGCTCCTTTTATGAAAATGATCGCTATCGAACTATAACCGTTTTTATGAAATATGAATCTTTAAATAAGCTAATTACGATTGAAAAGCTGCTTCACAGTTGTAATCTTCAATTGGAAAATCACTTTTTTCACCAACGGTTAATTTAGCAAGAAGAGAACCTAAAAATGGTCCTGCTGTTAATCCCGTTGCACCTAATCCAGTCGCCATAACAACCCCTTCTATATCGGGCACCTTACCGATCACCGGTAAAGACCCTGGGGTAAATGGTCTAAAACCAACCCTTGTTTCCACTACTCGGCTCTCTTTAAGACCTGGTGCCACCTGAAACGTTTCGCTTAAGACGTCATAAATACCTCCGGCTGTCACATGAGAATCGAATCCTGAATTATCTTCTCGGGTCGCTCCAGTTACAAGACGGCCATTTCCAAAGCTGACCATATAATAATCTCCCGGCGGAATAATGACCGGCCAGTTATCATTATTTGTTTGCGGTAATTCTAGATGAAGAATTTGACCCTTCTGCGGTTTAACTAATAATGTTTTACCGAGAGGGTGTAAAAGTTCGTCTGTCCACGCACCTGCCGCAAGAACCACTTTTGAAGCTAACAGCTCTTTTCCATCTACTTCTACCCCTATAACGTTAGTTCGATTTGTAATCAATTTGGCATCACCATGAATGACATTGGCCCCTTGTTTTTTAGCTGCTCGTAATAAGGCATCGCACAAGTCCTTTCCGTCAACACGAGCTCCGCCGCTTACATGAACAGCACCATAACCATCCGCAAGAGGAGGAAACAAACGTTTTGCATCAATTGGAGATAAACGTGTTATTTCCCCAATCTCTGGTGCATTTTCTCGTCGTTTATAAGCTCTTTTTTCAATATCATTTAATTTTTTCTCATCTTGATGGAGTGCCATGGCACCCATTTGTTTGTAGCCAGTGTTTGTTTCTCCTAAATTTTTTAACGCGTTAATTAAAGTCGGATAATAATTCGCCCCTGCTTTCACTAGCCTATACCAAACTTGATTTCGCCGCTGTGACAGCCAAGGACAGATAATCCCTGCTCCCGCGTAAGTTGCTTGTCCTTTATCTTCTCGATCAACTAATGTTACATCATAGCCATCTTTAGCTAAATGATAAGCCGTTGAGGCCCCAAGAATTCCTCCACCTACTATGATATATGGTTTCATCTTTAACACCTTTTCTGTCAATTTGTCTTAGTCCGTATTTTACCTAACATTACCGCGACTCTCAATCTATGTGCAAAATTAGTTCCTTAGGGTATAAATTCAGTTCATAATAGGAGAACGACTCGTGAACACTAAAGGTAAATAAACAGAAAAGAGGCGATGACTATATGAGCAAAAAATCACGTTCTAAACGTAATATTCAAAAAGGAAAAGATGCTGTACAACCTTCTGATGGAAGTGACAGAACAACTATATCAAAAATTCAAGAGAATGATAAACACCGATCACGTTAGGAGATATGCTACTGATGGATAAACAAGAAAAAGAAAATGCCCCTTATAAAGACAGAGATCGTTATTTTTTAGATGTGGATCGCATGATTAATGAAGGACTAGGTGGAGGGACTGTAAATAATAAAGAAAATTCAGGCATAATTGAAGAAGCACGTGAGTTAGGTAAAGAATCTCCTCCTCAAACAAACAGGCAGGATCATGATACGAATAAGTAATAGGAACTGCTAACACTCTGAGTAATTTTTTACTGAATGGCAATTACCAAAGAACCATTTTGCACGTAAAACCTTAAAAATATAGCCAGGGCGCCCAAATGCTTATTTGGCACGCCCTTTTGCACTGCATGATGAGAGATTAAGTATTTCCTTTTGTGGGAATCGGAGTTGCCTTAAACATTTTAGCAAGATGAACAAGGTTATGACTCATGACTGAGACATTTTCTTTCGTAAAATCACTTTCCTGTCCCGCTTCCAAATAGGAAGGCCCTGGTCCTGCTTCTCCAACCCAATATGCTTCGCCATTAGGAGGAATAGTAAAACCTAAATGCTGTAAAACAAAAATAATCGTTTTAGCAGCCTGTTTACCGCCATCTTCATTTCCCGTCACAATAGCTCCTCCGACTTTATTATAATAAACAGGTTGCCCATAATCATTTGTCTCGTCGCTAGAGGCATCTAATTTTTCCAGTACAAGTTTACATATACTACTTAATTCCCCTTGCCACACAGGTGTACCAATTATGACCATATCAGCTTTTTTTATCTTATTAAAGAGCTTCGGCCACTCATCATCGGTACCCATATCCGGTTCCATCCCAAAAGGAAGATGAAAATCCGCTATACGTACTTCTTCTGTTGTCACGCCTTCACCTTCCAAAATTTGTCGCGACTCTTGAATTAAGCCACTTGTATTAGACGTTTCATCACCTGTTTTTAATGAGGTATTTAAATACAATGCTTTTATCGTCATCAAAACCCCTCCAAATCTTATTATAATTGTGACATTCCCCTTGGTATGCCAGTTAAACATCTCGTTTTCACTCATACTATAGTCACATTAATGTTATTTTCAATAATCAATACCCATATTTTATTGAAAAGTTATAGAGTTTCTGATACAGTTGAGTCAAAGTTCATATTTACTTCAATTTTTTGAAGTGAGTTTAGAGGTGCAAGTGTTCATCAGTAGATGGCTGGAAGAGGATGAGCTCTTAAGAAAGTCATGGAAAGGGAAGCTTGCCGAAGCAGCATTCGTCTCATACCGTATGTTGTTGGGTCTGTTATTGAATAAATGCAGAACTGTCGTATAGTTTTACCACAAACTATATGGAGGGCTATCTCACGCTGGATGACCGTTATCTATCCACGCAGCAACGAGACCCTCGTTGGTGCTTTTTGTATGTCAGACGGTTCATCATGCGATTTAGCTCTATTCAGGAACTTGGTGTCACCCATTATGGGGACAAACTTTTGAATAGAGGTGTTGTACATGAATTTCGGACACATTTTAACTGCAATGGTAACCCCTTTTGATCATGAAGGAAACATTGACTATCAAGCAACAAAAGACTTGATTAATCACCTACTCTCAAACGGCTCTGATGGTATTGTCATAGCTGGTACGACTGGCGAATCTCCGACGTTGTCCATCCGTGAAAAAGCAGAGCTATATAAGTTTGCAGTAGAAACAGTTTCTGGTAAGGCGACCGTCATAGCAGGAACAGGAACTAACAGCACGCGAGCCGCTATAGAGCTGACCAAATTAGCAGAAGAAGCCGGAGTCGACGGTGTCATGCTTGCTACTCCGTATTATAATAAACCAAATCAAGAAGGTATGTACTTACATTTCAAAGCGATTGCAGAATCTACCTCACTACCCGTTATGCTCTACAATGTTCCTGGTCGGAGCGTTGTCAACCTGCTTCCTGAAACTGTCATACGTTTGGCAGATATCTCAAATATCGTCTCAATAAAAGAAGCAAGTGGCAACTTAGATGCCATGACAGAGATTATCGCCAAAACGCCAGAAAGCTTCTCATTATATAGTGGAGATGACAGCTTAACACTACCTGTTATGGCTATCGGTGGTAATGGGATCGTTTCAGTCGCTTCTCATATTGTTGGTAATGAAATGAAAGCGATGATAAATGCTTATGAAAATGGCAACACGATATATGCTCAAACTCTACACCGTGAATTGGTACCTATAATGAGTGCCATGTTCTCGGCTCCAAGTCCTGCACCGGTTAAAGCAGCATTGGAAATGAGTGGCGTTAAGGTGGGATCAGTTCGGTTGCCAATGGTTCCACTGACACCTGACGAATCACAACTCGTCTATAAAGCCATTGAGCATAAAATATTTTCTTCGGCCGTATAAAACAAAACTTCAAATCAGTGAGCGTTTTCGGACGGTTATCTGTGATAAATTTTAAACCCCATGTTCAAAAAGGGCCTTTTTGAACATGGGGTTTTTATAATTGAGTGTAAGAATGTCGTAATGGTTTGATAGCACTACACCTAAGATTCCTTCCATGGGCGAGTATATTGTTTTACCGACTACTGACCAATATCTTTTTCTATAAGCGAACTTCTCACTTAAGTACTCTATCAGTAGCAAACGTATATAATGTAATAGACTTATCACAAGGAGTTGTATGCTAAACTAATGCTTTTGATAGTCTCACCATATCCATACATTGGATACCATTTTCATAAATAGGTTCCACATAATGGTCAAGGAAAAAGTTTGTTTCAACACCCGTTATACGAAAGCCACATTTTTGATAAAAAGCCAGCTGATCGATACTCGAATTGCCTGTACCAACTTCTAAGCTTTTATACCCACGTTGTGTCGTTAACTCACCAGCATGGGCAATGAGTTGTTTCCCAATCCCTCTCCCCTGCCATTCTTCTGAAACAGAAATGCATACTATTTCAGCCGTCGCGCTATCTCGCTCGACAAGTATGTAAGCGCCTACCGTTGTATGTTGTTGCATCATACAGTAGCATTCACCGTCTTCAAAATGCTTTTTAACGTTCGCTTCACTTGGATCTGCCTGCATTAGAAGAGTTAAAAGAGACTGATCATATTTGAGACATTTTTTGAACATATTTATGGCTCCTTATTACATTTATGATTTAGAAATAATTTAACACTATTTTATCACAGATAAGCGTCCGTAAAACTCTCGGCTCAAAATAGCGTGGAGAAATAACGCTATTTTGGCGGGAGCTAACGGCCGCTAATGTCCTGATTAACTCGGGCCAATAGGATGTTGGTCACACAAGCGTTTTCGCAGGACGCGAAGACGTTAGCTTGTGTTCCTTATCAGTGGGAGAAGAACGAAAACACTCCCACTGATTGAAGGTTCGTTTTATCTTACAGTAAAAACGTATTTCGTAATGCCAGTTTTTTCTGCTTCATCCCCCTGCTATAACAGTATATACTTCATTCTGTTATATTGGTGGAATCGCTTAACATAGTGTCATCAACTTATATTTTCATAGAGTATTTATATAACAATTATTCATTTTCAAATCTGTTATAGTTAAATTTCACGTCTGTTATATAGTCAAAAAAGTGTCACATTTCCCCCTTGTTCACGAACGATTTTAAATTTATACTTAAGATAGAAGTTAAATGTGAATAAATTCACAATATTATCATTCTAAAGTTAAGCGACCCTTTGTTTACGATATTATGAAAGATGGAGGCGTTAATCATGGGAAAAACAATTGAAAAATTAAACGAATCTGCTTGGATGGCTTTCAACGGTGGTAGTTGGGAAAATGACATTAATGTACGCGATTTCATTCAGAAAAACTACACACTTTATGAGGGGGATGAAAGCTTTTTAGAGGGTGCAACAGAGGCTACTGACGAGTTATGGAAACAAATTATGGCGTTAACAGCTGAAGAACGGGAGCGAGGCGGCGTTTATGACTTAGATACGTCTATTGTATCCACCATCACCTCTCACAAAGCTGGTTATTTAAACAAAGATAAAGAGAAAGTTGTTGGGGTACAAACGGATGTCCCTTTTAAACGTTCTATGCAGCCTTATGGTGGTATAAGAATGGCTAAAGCCGCTCTTCAATCTTACGGCTATGAGTTAGATGAAGAAGTTGAGAGAATTTTCACTGACTACCGTAAAACACACAACCAAGGTGTTTTCGATGCCTATACACCAGAAATGATGTTAGCTAGAAAAGTCGGGATCATCACGGGTTTACCTGATGCTTACGGCCGTGGTCGTATTATCGGTGATTATCGACGAGTAGCACTATATGGTGTAGATCGTCTTATTGAAGCTAAAAAAGAAGAAGTTGCAGATCTTCCAATTAAAATGTCTGAAGATGTTATTCGTTTACGTGAGGAACTCGCAGAGCAAATGAGAGCTTTAAACGAATTAAAAGAACTGGGTACCATTTATGGATTTGACATTTCTAAACCAGCAACAAACGCTACAGAAGCTTTCCAATGGCTCTATCTCGGTTACTTAGCAGCTATTAAAGAACAAAATGGTGCTGCTATGAGTCTTGGGCGTGTCTCAACCTTCCTTGACATTTATATTGAACGTGACCTTGAAACAGGTGTTTTAACAGAGCAAACGGCACAAGAGCTTGTTGACCACTTTGTCATGAAGCTGCGTCTCGTAAAGTTCGCTCGTACACCTGAATATAATGAGCTATTCAGTGGGGACCCTACTTGGGTAACTGAATCAATCGCTGGAATTGGAAAAGATGGACGCCCACTCGTAACGAAAAGCTCATATAGATTTCTTCATACGTTGAAAAATTTAGGGCCTGCACCAGAGCCTAACTTAACTGTCCTTTGGTCTCCTACCCTACCAGAAGCATTCAAGCATTATTGTGCAAAAATGTCAATAGACACGAGCTCCATTCAATACGAAAATGACGAGATTATGCGTCCAGAATACGGTGACGACTATGGGATCGCATGTTGTGTCTCGGCTATGGAAATCGGTAAGCAAATGCAATTTTTCGGCGCCCGCGCTAACCTAGCAAAAGGATTATTATATGCCATTAACGGTGGCGTTGATGAAAAAGCGAAAATAAAAGTAGCCCATGGTATTGAACCGATTACGTCAGAGTATCTTGATTATGAAGAGGTTAAGAAAAACTTCGATGTGGTCCTTGAGTGGTTGGCCGGTTTATATATTAATACACTCAACGTTATTCATTATATGCATGACAAATATAGCTACGAGCGTATAGAAATGGCGTTACATGATCGTGATATCCGCAGAACGATGGCGACAGGTATTGCTGGTCTCTCAGTTGCTGCTGACTCTCTAAGTGCTATTAAGCATTCGAAAGTTAAAGTGATTCGAGATGAGGATGGTCTTGCAGTTGATTATGAAATTGAAGGCGACTATCCTCAATACGGTAACGACGATGATCTTGTAGATGATATTGCTAAAGAACTTGTCGTTAAATTTTCTGATATGCTTAAAAAGCATGACACTTACCGCCAATCTGAAACAACGATGTCAATCTTAACGATTACGTCTAACGTTGTTTATGGTAAGAAAACCGGTAATACACCTGATGGTCGTAAAGACGGTGAACCATTCGCTCCAGGTGCTAACCCACTTCACGGTCGGGATAAAAAAGGTGCTTTAGCATCATTAAACTCTGTTGCTAAAATGCCTTATGCTAATTCTTTAGATGGTATTTCTAACACATTCTCTATAGTTCCAAAAGCGTTAGGTCGAGAAGAAGATGATCAAAAAGCAAATCTCGCTTCCATCCTTGACGGCTATTCTGAGAAAGAAGGTCACCATTTAAATATTAACGTATTTGACCGCTCCACATTACTTGATGCCATGGAGCATCCGGAAGAATACCCACAGTTAACGATTCGTGTGTCTGGTTATGCTGTAAACTTCATTAAATTAACTCGTGAACAACAAATCGATGTTATAAACCGAACTTTCCACGAATCAATGTAATGACAAGGAGCATCAGCTTCGATGCTGATGCTCCTTTTTTAATTAAGAACGCATCGATAGAAACTCACCGATCGCCAGAAAGACTTGGCGATAAGCCGAGTCTTCTACTAAGGGGGTCATTTTATGAATGGTAGAATACATTCAATTGAAACATCTGGTATGGTAGACGGACCGGGGATCCGCTACGTGATTTTTACACAAGGTTGTTTGCTCCGATGTCAATATTGTCACAACCCTGATTCATGGGATCGTGAAGGTGGAGAAATACGGTCTGTCTCGTCATTGGTCACTGATATTAAAAAATACTGGCCATATATGAAACATTCTAACGGTGGTGTGACAGTAAGTGGTGGTGAACCACTTTTACAAATCGATTTTTTAATTGAATTATTTAAACAATTAAAAGAGAATGGTATTCATACGACAATAGATAGCTCCGGTGGATGTTTTTCTTCCCATCAAGCATTTCAAGACAAGCTAGACGAACTGTTACAATATACAGATTTAGTTTTATTAGATTTGAAACACATTGACGATAAAAAACACAAACATTTAACAGGTATGACGAATAAACATATACTTGAATTTGCAAAAACGCTGTCTAATAAAAACGTGCCAGTTTGGATCAGACATGTCCTAGTCCCTGGTATTTCCGATGATACAGAAGACTTAAAACAGCTCTCATTATTTATTAATACGTTGGAAAATGTTAAAAAAGTGGAGGTATTACCTTATCATAAAATGGGGGTTTATAAGTGGAAGGAATTAGGTCTATCCTATCCTTTAGAAGGTGTAGAACCACCTGATGATGCTAAAACAGCTGAAGCTAAACGAATTCTTCAACTCCATTAATAAGTATATGAATATGATCATCCCTATCACAGTGATCTTGAGACATAAACAGGAAAAGTCTTTTGTAACGGGTTCACTTTATCACAGGTGAGCTTACGTAAACCTAAAAATCGCCTCACCTTTTTCGTGGCATACACGACAAAGGTGAGGCGATTAATTATGTCCTTCTGAAAGTGTTTACACCTGATACCCTAGTTTAAATTAGGGTAGCGCAGTTTAAGTAAGCGATAAACGTTTTGAACCACTGTTTTAGTTACAGCGTAAAACGGAATGGCTAAAATAAGCCCTACAACCCCGGCCAAGTTTCCGGCTAATATTAATAAAAGAATAATGGTAAGTGGGTGCACCTTTAACTTCTGTCCCATCACATTCGGTGAAATGAGGTTACTTTCAATTTGTTGGATAATGATAATTGCCAGCACGACCCAAACAGCTGAAATCGGATCGTTGAAAAGAGCGACAAACACAGCTGGTATCGTACCAATAAACGGTCCAATAAACGGAATTAAATTGGTAAGCATCGCTATTAACGCAAGTATTAATGCATAATCTACACCGATAATCAAATAGGCAATTAATGAGAGTATGCCAACACAAACGCTGACAATCGCTTGACCTTGTATGTAAGCACTAAGTGTGTCATCCATATCGCTTAAGATTTTTTGCCCTTCTTCCGATTGATCTTCCGGTACAAATCTTAGAAGACTGTCGGGTAGCTTACTACCATCTTTCAACAAGAAGAATAGCACAAAAGGAAGAACGACAATAAGCATAATGACATTGAACACCATGCCTAAAAAGCTAACGATATTCCCCCCCATATTTGTAAGAACACTAGACACATTATCGGTGATCATAGAAGGATCGAAGTTTTGAAAAGCCTCTTCATTTTGTATTCGCGTAACCCACTCCGTTTCCATCAGATTATCGATCCACGTTTCAATCTCATTGATGAAGCCCGGTATACTGTTAATCAAATTATTGATTTGAGAGACAAATATAGGCCCTACAACGGTAATAAGTCCAGTCGCTACACCAGCAAATAAAAGAAACATCGATACGATAGCTAAAGTATGTGGCATGAACTTGCCTATCAGTTTTACGAGGGGACGCAAGATATAATATAAAACGCCGCCGACTAATAATATAGGGGCAAGTGAACTGAATGCGACTGCTATTGGATAAAATACGAACGGCACTTCTTTTGCTAGGTTAATAGCGATTAATATAAGAACAATGCTATAAAGAAAAAGGAACCACTTTGATTTAGGCATGATTAGTTAATCCTCCGGCAACAGTATAATCTCTAGCTAGATAGTCATGCGAGATAAACTCTTGTTACTGTCCCCTTTTTTAAAATTGTTTAAACCAACTGCCTCAATAAATCTGTAATCTATTTTTTAGAAAGCGTTAATAAATTAATTTCGGGAGGATTTAAAAACCGAAAGCCCAAAAATTTAATCGGATCACTAGCCCCTAAACCCGTGCTTACATATTGCTGGACCCCACCATACTCCCACAATCCCATGACTCTATCTTGTGGTGGAAATAATCCGTAGTTATCATAATAAGCTTCTGGTACGAGAAGTGCTCCTACGAACGGTAACCTAATTTGCCCACCATGGTAATGGCCAGCAATATGAAGGTCATATTCCCTCCAGTTCACTGAAGGGTTTTGTTGATAATCGTCTATCCGTTGATCAACAAGTGGATAATGATAGAGCGAAATCAGAATATCATGACGATTCATATTTTCTAACGCTGTCATATCATGAAATAACTCAGTTAAATAGTCTGTATCAATCATATCATCTTGATGATAAGTCCCTGTCCGATCATTTAATTGTGTTAATTCTTCTTGAGGATCGAGCAAAGATATTTCAAACTCTGTAAAATATAGTGTAGAATCTCCACGTGATATCGCGTAAATTGAATCCAGTGGCTTGACGCCTCTTTCAACCAATCCTTTAATGAAATCATCCTTTTGCGCTGTTCGTTTAGAAACAGGTTTAAAGTGATTCGGATCGGTATTTCCCGTCACGAATAAAGCATTATCAAGGTTAGAGATCCCATCTAGTAACTGGTAAGTTGGTGCGTAGTCAGTGCTCGTGTCGTCTTTCAACATATCCCCCGTAAACACGATAGCATCATACGACAATTCATTAATGGTGTCCACAAGTCTACGCTGCTCAGAACCGAACGTTTTCCCATGTAAATCGGTGATTTGCAATATTTTAAATCCTTCAAACTCTTCCGGAAGCTCTTCAATAAAGATTGTTTCTTCAGTTACAACAACACGTGAATTTTCCCAGTATATATATCCAACCGTCACACCCATGGCGACAATGAGAATAAGAATCCATTTTTTAAAGAGTGTCATTTTCAACACTCCGAGATTTGGCACTTTGACGATTACCGGTAAAAGCCGATTTTGTCACATGCCCCTTTTCTGACACCCCTTCTCGTTTGAACACTTTCACAACAGTTAACCATAATATTTTTATGTCAAGTTTAAAGCTGTAATTATCCACATAATAAAGGTCATATTGAAAAGTTTCTTCCCAACTGATGGCATTCCTACCATTCACTTGTGCCCATCCAGTTATCCCAGGTTTAACATGATGTCTTCGCTTTTGTTCATCATTGTAGAGCGATAAATAGTCCATAAGAAGTGGCCTTGGACCAACTAGACTTAATTCTCCTTTCAGCACGTTAAAAAGCTGAGGAAGTTCATCAAGACTAACTGACCTGACAAATTTCCCAAATCCGGTCAATCGTTCATGATCCTCCAAAAGCTTGCCATTTTTATCAGTTGCATTCGACATCGTTCTAAATTTTATAAGCGTGAATGGCTTTTCATGGAGCCCTGGCCTTACTTGATGAAAAAGTACAGGTGAACCAATTGTTATTTTAATTAGAATCGCTGTCATAATCATAATAGGAAGAAAGAGTATGATGAGCACAAGAGATGTGGTCAAATCAAAAAATCGTTTCAGCATCGGCTACTTCCCTTCCTTTAATCGAACAATTTGGCATTTGCTAATGTAGGTAATTGCTCATCTTTTTCAGATAAAATAGGGGTGTTAACAGGCCAGTCAATCGCTAGCTCTTTATCATTCCAAATGATACCACCTTCAAGCTCAGGAGCATAGGGGGCATCCACTTTGTAAATGACCTCTGTGTTCTCCTCTAGCGTACAAAATCCATGGGCAAAACCAGCTGGAACGAACAATTGTTTTTTATTTTGTGCGGATAATTCGACACCAACCCATTTTCCAAATGTAGGAGATGACTGTCGAATGTCCACCGCTACATCATAAATACTACCTCTTACAACACGAACTAACTTACCTTGCGCTTTAGGATGTAACTGATAGTGTAAACCGCGTAAAGTCCCTTTTTGTCTGGATAATGACTGATTATCTTGGATGACATTTAAAACAATACCGGCTTCTTTAAATGTTTGTTCATTGTATACTTCTGAAAAGAATCCACGTCCATCTTCAAATATAGTTGGAATAATAACTTTCACGTCACTTAATAACGTATCAATAGCTTTCAATTTATTCATCTCCTCATGTCTATCTGCTGATGATTTACTTTGCTTGCTCTAAGACAAGGCGGGATTTATACCAATTGATCGTGTCAGTTAAACCTTCAGAAAACTCATATTGAGGTGTCCAACCTAATTCAGCAGTGATTTTCGCTGGGTCAATAGCGTACCGATGGTCATGCCCTTTTCTGTCAGTTACAAACGTAATTAATTCCTCTGATGCCTTTAGTTCGTTTAATATTTTTTTAACTATATCAATATTCGTCCACTCATTATCGCCACCAATATTATAGACTTCCCCTGGCTTCCCTTTATGAAGAACGTCATCTATAGCCTGGCAATGATCTTTTACGTGCAGCCAATCACGCACGTTAAGACCAGATCCATAAACAGGTAGTTTTTCCCCTGCTAGCGCTTTTGAAATCATAAGGGGGATTAACTTTTCTGAGTTTTGATTTGGCCCGTAATTATTTGAGCAACGCGTAATATTAACGTTCATGTTAAATGTTTCAAAATAAGAACGTACAATTAAGTCAGCAGATGCTTTACTTGCTGAGTAAGGACTATTTGGTGCAAGAGGTGTTTTTTCAGTAAAATAACCTTCAGCACCTAAGCTCCCATAAACTTCATCTGTTGATATTTGGACGAATCTTTTTATATTATTTTCAAGCGCAGCATGAAGGAGCGTTTGTGTCCCAAGCACATTTGTTTTAACAAATACGTCCGGTCCTTCGATACTTTTATCAACATGACTCTCTGCAGCAAAATTAATGACCGCATCAATATCATATTCATTCATCACAGCCAATACTGCTCCACGATCTGCAATATCCCCTTTTACGAAATGGTAACGAGATAAATGACTTACTTCTACTACGTTATCTAGATTTCCAGCGTATGTTAAAGCATCAAAATTAATCACTTGATAGGTTGGGTGAGTGTTAATGATATGTTTAATAAAGTGACTGCCAATAAAACCTGCACCACCAGTTACTAATAGATTCATGTATCTTCCTCCTAATAATCATATAAAACGAACCTTCAATCAGGACATTAGCGGCCATTAGCTCCCACCACAATAGCGTTATTTCTCCTCGCTATTTTGAGCCGAGAGTTTTACGGACGCTTATCTCGTGATAAATTAAAGTGCGGTTAAACGTTGTGTTTCCCACTGCATGTCTAAATCTGCAATTTTGCATAGATAGGTGCCATATTCCGTTTTCATTAACGGTTTGGCAAGCTCTAGTAGATCTTCTCGGGAAATATACCCTTTTATATAGGCGATTTCTTCTAAACACGCCACTTTCAAACTTTGACGCTTTTCAATAATTTCGATAAATTGAGAGGCTTCTAATAATGATTCATGTGTCCCAGTATCGAGCCACGCAAACCCTCGTCCCATTAGCTCTACGTTCAGTTTATTTCTCACAAGGTATTGCGCTAGGACATCTGTTATTTCAATTTCTCCTCGGTCAGAAGGCATGACATTCTTAGCAAACTTGACGACGTTATTATCAAAAAAGTATAGTCCAGTAATGGCATAGTTTGATTTAGGATTCTCAGGTTTTTCTTCGACTGACAACACACGACCATGTTCGTCAAATTCAACTACACCAAAGCGTGACGGGTCATTGACATTATAACCAAACACGGTGGCGCCATCTAAGTTTTGCCGGACGCGCTCTAGTTGACTTGTGAATTCGTGACCATAAAAAATATTATCACCAAGAATAAGAGCCACATCATCGTTTCCTATAAAAGATTCGCCAATTAAAAAAGCATCCGCTAACCCTCTTGGCTCTGATTGAATTTCATAAGACAATGAAATACCTAGGTCATGCCCATCGCCTAATAATTGCTGAAATCTCGGCGTATCTTCAGCAGTCGAGATGATTAAAATATCCTTTATACCTGCAAGCATTAAAACTGAAAGAGGGTAATAAATCATTGGCTTATCATAGATCGGTAATAATTGTTTAGAAATGGATTTTGTTAAAGGATATAAGCGTGTGCCTTTACCGCCAGCTAAAATAATACCTTTCATTAGTAGGCCCCCTCCGTTATTTTACCAGTTTTATACCCTTGAGGATTGTTCTTTTGCCAGCGCCAGCTGTCTTGGCACATTGTCATTACATCTCGTTTAGCAGTCCAGTTTAGGAGGCGATTTGCCTTAGACGGATCTGCATAACTTACAGCTACATCGCCTGCACGGCGCTCTTGAATATGACACGGGATATCCAGCATAGTCACCTCTTTAAACGCCTCAACCATTTCTAATACACTCGTCCCTCTTCCGGTTCCTAAATTAAATGCTTCAATGCCTGTATTTAACGCATTCCATTCTAACGCTTTTACATGACCGTCAGCTAAGTCGCATACGTGAATGTAATCGCGTACTCCGGTTCCATCATCGGTTGGATAATCTGTCCCAAATACATGTAATTGCTTAAGTCTTCCACTGGCGACTTGTGTAATGTATGGCACTAGATTATTTGGAATACCGTTTGGATCTTCACCAATCATTCCCGATTCATGCGCACCGATTGGATTAAAGTATCTTAATAACGAAATACTTAATGATGCATCAGCAGCAGCTATATCCTCAAGCATTTCTTCTATCATGAGCTTCGTTCTTCCATAAGGATTTGTAGCACTTAATGGAAAATTTTCTGAAAGTGGCATCGTTTCTTGAAAACCATATACTGTAGCAGAAGAACTGAAAACGAGATTTGTCACGTTAAAGCGTTTCATGCAATCTACTAAATTAAGTGTACTAATTAAATTAGTGTTGTAATACATAAATGGCTTTTCAACAGACTCGCCAACCGCCTTTAATCCCGCAAAGTGAATGACCGCATCAACTGACTCGTTTTCAAAGACGTTAGTCAAAGCATCTTTATCGAGCAAATCTGCCTCATAAAATGGTATATCATGCCCTGTAATGTTTTTCATTCGATTGAATACCTCTATATGACTGTTTGACAAGTTGTCCATTACGACAACGTCATGCCCCGCAGAAATAAGCTCGACACACGTATGACTACCAATATATCCAGCTCCACCTGTGACTAGAATTTTCATAATATCCTCCTCAGAAAGCTCTTTTAGTTATTAGGAACGAAGTTTTAATTTAAAAGAATATAAAAAGATTCCCAAATGTGGGAATCTTGATAATAGTTTCGCAATGCGAATATGCTTTTTATCAACATACGTATTACGAGATAATCGCTTTTTAATAGCTGATATGTTTTGACATATATGCGAAATGGCCTCTCGATGCTCTTTTACTTTATTTTCTTTCATAATATCAACAAGCATCGTTCTCAATGATGTGAAAAAATTTGCGGTGATCATATCGCATAGTTCTGGATGGTGAACCTTCATAAAAGCATACGTCTCATTGTAGTTAGGTACCACATCTAGTCGTTTCATCGAAAACGAAGCGAGCTGACTTTTCGTGATCCCAGACGCTCTAATTAAATAAAAATAGAGCGGGTTCTCAATGTAGATTACTTTCTTTGCTTTATGGAGTAATTGATAAAGAACCGAAGCATCTTGGAAATCCCGTTTAGCTGGGAAATTCACACCCTCAAATAATGATCGTTTAAATAATTTGTTCCATAGAACGTACCCCGTCAACTTGTTTTCATACGTTCGCTTTAACGCGTCTTTATTGGACATCATTTCTATTCGCTTACTATCAGGCGGTTGATTTAACGGTTGACCTTGTTCATCCACTGATAAATAAGGACACATGCTTATAGGCGCGTCATGTTCATGACAAAGCATATACAATGTTTCAAGCATCGTTGGGGCTATCCAATCATCCCCATCAACAAAACCAATGTAATCACCGGTTGAATGTTCAAGTGCTACGTTGCGAACTTGAGATAGACCGACATTTTGCTGATGAATCACTTTCACGCGCTTATCTTTTGCAGCATATTTGTCACAAATTTTTCCAGATCTATCTGTTGAACCATCATTAATTAATAATAATTCAAAATCTCCAAACGTCTGGTTTAAAATAGACTCTATACATTTCGGTAAATAATCTTCTAAGTTGTAAACGGCAACTGATAGACTAATTTTTGGCATAATGGACCTCCGTAGCTTACATGATGGATTTAGAGGTCTTATTATCTATAGAGATTAATCGCCCGTGATTCATTTTAAATACAGTATCACAATTTTCAATCGTTGTAAGACGATGAGCAATAATAATCAAGGTTTTTTCCCCTTTTAATCCATCAATTGCTTTCATAATTTCTTTTTCTGTTTCATTATCAAGTGCAGAAGTGGCTTCATCCATAAATAATATTTCAGGGTTATGATAAAGAGCTCTCGCAATCCCGATTCTTTGACGCTGGCCGCCAGAAAGTCTGACACCTTGCTCACCAATTTGCGTGTGAATCGAATCTGGTAATGTTTGAATAAACTCTTTAAGTTGTGCTTGTTCAAGTGCACGCCATGCGGCTTCTTCATCCACTTCTTCGGGATCAATTCCGAAAGCCACATTTCCTAATATGGAGTCATCTGACAAAAAGATAAATTGAGGGATATACCCAATTTTTTGTTGCCAAATACGCCGTTGGTCGATAATACTTTTCCCGTCAACAAGAATTTCACCTTTAGTTGGTGGTAGTAATCCTAAAATAACATCTACAATTGATGTTTTGCCAGCTCCGGATTCACCTATAAAGGCTACGGATGATCCGATCGGGATTTGCAGTGACACATCTTTAACAGCATCTTTCTCTTGATCAGGATAACGATAAGAGACTTTATTTAACACAATTTCATCCTTAAAGTGTCGTCCGTTATTAATCCGATTGTCTCTCTTCATTTCAGCTTCTGTATCGTCAAGTGTGGCGTCACGATTTTCAAAAATGTCTTCATACACCACATTGAGTGCCGGCTGACTATATTTTATTTGTGTAACCATAGCAATCACCCGGCTAATAGATGGCATTAATCGAAAGGCTGCCATAGCGAATAATGCCATCGTCGTAATGAGCTCTCCTGTATCTGCTCCTTGATAAATGATGATAAGCATCGTCACCAGTACTGTAGAGACGAGGATCGTTTCAATGAAAAGCCTTGGTGCTTGGTCAAGCATTTTCATAAACCGTCCATTATTCGCTCTAATTTGACTTTGGGTGCGATAAGCATTTATAAAAAAGGACTCTTTCCCTGACACTTTCACATCTTTACTTGCACCTAAGCTTTGATTCACCCATTTAATCATCTTTCCACCAACTACTTGCTGTTCTTTTCCGAGATGATTAATTTTCTTCCGGAAAAGTCTAAAGAAAATGACGATACTCGTTCCGAGCAATGCAGCCGCAGTAAGGGTTGCCAGTGGTGCTGTAATGAGTAATAAAGCTAGAATACATAGGATGACTAATACTTCGGTTAGCAGTTGAAAACCTGACAATATCATCCCTTGAAAAAGTTTCGGCACTTCATCATTAACGTTTCTTAACAAATCAGCTGAATTTCTCTGAAGATGAAACGTATACGGTTTCGTTAAGTATTCCTTTAATAACCGTGTAGACAGCTTGACTTGCTGGTTTAATATAATGCGATATTGCACATAAAAAAATGCGAGCAAATAAATATTTTTTAATACAAAAACGACTAATAAAAAACCGACTGAAAAAACAATAAATGTCGATGTAGATTGGAAGCCAAGAAAATCATAGATGCCTTTTAATATCGGCTGCTCGTGAATGATAGACGGATCTGTTACCATCGTGACAAAGGGCAGTATTAATCCGACACCAAGCGTTTCAAAAATAGCTGCTACAATCATCATAACTAATAGAATGACTAATTTCTTTTTTTCTCGCTGATTAAATAATTCAAGCATTTTAGAGAGCGTCTGCTTCAACTAAATCCTCTCCTTCGGGGCCAATGCCGCTTTTCTTAGAATAAAATAAACCATCCACTTGTGAATGGTCAGGTTGTTCCTTTTTTAGATTTAGAGCGAAAGTATCTCGTAATTGAGGATCTACGATCAATCGCTTAATTCCTTTATAAAGTGCTCTATGATCTACAGGAACAATAAGGCCTGTTCTTCCGTCTATGATTTGTTCTCTGGCTCCGGTAAAATCTGTCGTAACAATGGGGCGTTCTAAATATCTCGCTTCAGCAAGCGTCATACAATATCCTTCATGTCTGGAAGGCTGAACATAAATATCTGCTCGTTTAACAAACGGGAAAGGGTTTTTAATATTCCCAAGTAACATAAACTCTTTTTCTAATCCATAGTCAGCTATTAATTTTTCCAGATGAGGGCGCCAATTACCGTCCCCTAAGCAATACCATTTAATTTCAAACCCATCTTCCTTTAATCTCTTCATCGCTTTTACTGCTAAGTCTTGCCCTTTTTCATTCATGAGTCTGCCGACAGTCACGATCGTCGTCACATCGCTTTTACTCTCTAGCATTTCCTCATCAGTCGCAGCTAATTGATGCAGTGTTTTTTTGGAAATAATATTTCGTTGGACAACCATTCGTTCTCGTAAATGAGGCAATTTGTCACTCAATTTTGCTTTTGCTTCCTCTGATACAACACAAAGCTTCGAATAATGCCGAAAGAGCTCTCCTGCAAATCGTGTGTCAAACCCTATTTTATCAACATCAAAATGAATCCATTGTAGTTTATGAGCTGCCTTAACTTTATGAGCAATATAATAAGAAATGAGTTCCATTGGACCAGCATATGCGACCGCATAGTCATAGTAAGTTGGGTCTTCTCGTTGATCTTTCAACAAGGCATTAAAAAATACGTTTTTATTGCCTGACAATTTAACATATAAGTGTCTGAAAATAAATGAAAATGCTTTGAAATACGCTTTTTCCTTTAAGAGAAAAAGAAGTCTTTCTTTAGGTGACTGATTTATAATTGGTTTTATATCTTCAAACCCTTCTAGTATAATTTTATTAATATCGTTCGGTAAATCATCAATGAAGCCTCCCTTTTCTTCTAAAAGAAGAACGGTTATCTCAAAGTCCTGGCGAGGAAGCACTTCTAACAGGTTTAGTAATGACTTCTCTGTCCCTCCTATGTTCATATTAATGAGCATAAAAAGTATTTTCTTCTTCATGATCAGACGCTCACTTTCATTAAATACATAAATTTAGTTACTAAGACGAACTCATACGCTATGCATGGATAAGGGCGTATACTTTTTCTATTTCTTCTATATTTCCCTTTTTTTCTTGCCTTTGATAGTCTTTAATCGATTCAGTTAATTGTTGATCTTGAATGAGTCTCATAATCCCCTTAAATATAGCATCACTTTCCATATCAACAACTAAACCATTTTTTTCATCTATCATCTGTGTGAAAACAGCATCAAATCGTGTTGTAACAACTGGTGTATTGAGCATGCGCGCCTCAGCTAATGCAATACCAAATCCTTCAAATCGCGATGTTTGAACATACATATCAGCTTGCTTAATATACGGATACGGGTTCGCTTTTACGCCGAGGAGTATGAAATGCTCCTCTAGTTTGTATTCTTTTATTGTCGCTTCAATTTCTTCTTGCAAAGGACCTTTACCTAACACATACCATTTAAAATGAATACCATTCTCTTTTAGTTTCTTACACGCCTCTAACGCCATATCGTAGCCTTTTTGTCTAGCAAGTCTCCCGATCGTTAATAAACGCAAGCCGGTAAATTCATCACTATAGCCTCCGTCTAATTCGGCCATTCGTGAAATCATCTGTGGATTGTTAATGTCGTGGATCACAGTCATTTTCTCACGGATATCTGGATAATTCTCAAGAAAAATATCTTTTGTCATAGCTGAGACCGCCACAATCTTGTTAAATTGGTCATAATGTTTTCTTTGAAAGGTCTTTTCTTTTCCAGTGAGCCGATAACTGACATTAACCCAAGCGTATTTTTGCCTTGCTTTCACTTTATCAGCGACAAAAAATGTCGGAACGCCTTGTGCATAAGCAATAGCTGTATCGTATGTGTCAGGAAGTTCTTTAATCGCTCGTGAGGCACTTTCCCAATAGAGTCTTGCTTTCTTAATATTATCATGCTCTCCGCTACGTAATTTCAATGAATACGAGAGTCTAGACCATAAAAAGTGAGGTTGCCGCCACACTGTTTTTAATGAATGAGCTAATGGCTGTGTTGTAAAAGTTGTATATGGAAACGGCTTAATAATCGTCACCTCATCAGGCACAAGTGATTGTAACGTTTTTCCATGAGCGAAAAGAACTAAGTCAACATCATATTTTGAATAATCTAACAAACCGAGAAGTGTGACGAGGCTTTTTTCCGCCCCTGCACAATCAAGTGAATCTATGACAAATAGCAGCTTTTTTTTCATGTTCTGGTGCCCTCCCTTCGCGAATTACAGTGATGCGGATTTGCTAGCTTGCGCTTCTTTCTTTGCTTTCAGCTTCTGAAATCGACTTGGATTAAAACGAAAAATAATGAGCATTATTTTTTGCTTCAGTCGTATGTTCTTATGTCGTAACAAATCAAAAAAAGCATCGTTAAAACTTGCTTTTAACGTTGCTAATTCGTCGTCAATATCTGTCAAAATGTCTGTTGCATGATGATAGTACCATAAGAATACTTCCATAAATTGTTTAACAGATAGTGCATGAAGTTCTTTTAATTGTTTTTCTTTGAAGAAAACCCTTCTATCGTTTAAGGCATAAACTCTATCAAATTTTTTCACAGTAAACGGAGACCTTACCCAACTGCCTTGACGCTGTAGATAATAGTAGCCCACTTTATTGACATGAGCCACTGTTTTACAACGATATAGTAATTTATGAGCAATAAACTCATCATCATAATTTTTGCCTTCAACATACTTTAGATCAGTGAATAATGATTTGCGATATAATTTGTTCCATGGATAAATAAATGTTAAGGCATCCTTCGTATAAAGTTGCTTTAAAGCTTGCATACTGGAATAAACAACCGTATTTGCAATGGCTCCTGAATCATTAAGCTGAGGAACAGGATCATCAGGGTAAACTTCTGCAAAATCACATACCGCTACATCTGATGAGGTTGCTTCTATCACTTTTAGTAATGAATGGTACATATCACGATGGATAAAATCATCCCCATCAACAAAGCCAATATACTTTCCCTTCGCTTCCCTTATCCCATAATTTCTCACAGAGGCAATACCGCCATTTGCTTTTTGAATGAGACGCACTCTGCTATCAGCTTGCTCATATTTCTTACATATCTCGATTGATTCGTCTGTTGATCCATCATCGATTAACAACAGCTCAAACTCTTTAAACGACTGATTTAAAATTGACTCTATACATGTTGGCAAATAATCTGATAAATTATATACGGCCACAATAATACTTATTTTTGGTATCATTCTGCACCATCTTTCTTAACAAATTAAGACGCCTTCCTCAGCGCCTTTTTTACTTGGTAATTCATCTTCACTAACGTGATATTGAACCGCAACATCGTTAATAAATATTTGTACTTAATTGATAGGCCTTCTATCTTCATGAGCTGCTTATAATGTTTTTTCACATGAGCTTGTATGGTCCGTAGATAACACCGCTTCGTAGCACCGTTAGCTACTTGATTCAATATATAAAACGTATGATCAGCGGCCCAATAGGCATAACATGAGAGGTAGATGTCTTTCAGATCAGGAAATTTTTCATTCATATAAAAGATAATGTCATCCCATCCTCTGAATGAATCCAACCGGTCTTCATGATAAGCTTTATTAAGAATGCTGTCACTCCGTTGCACGTAAATATAGCCGATATAGTCTGTAAAGGTAAGACGTTTTGCTTGGCCGATTACTTTATACGTCGTTTGGAGATCTTCATGAATTCTACCAGTTGGAAAGGTCACAGTGGAGAAGAGCTCTTTTTTATACAGCTTATTACAAGCAGCAAAACGATAAAGCTCTCCTTTGAAAAGTTCCCTCATAGCCTCTGTCGTATTAAAGTGTTTAATTAAATTCGTTTCTGGTTGTTTAAAAACAGGACGGCCGTCTATTTCTTTCCCCATACCACATACGGCTATCTCACTTTTTGAAGACTCACATAATTGGAATAACGTTTCTAACATGAGCGGATCAATTTTATCATCACCGTCTATAAACGCTAAATAGGAACCTGCAGCACGCTTGATCCCAGTATTTCTCGCTGCAGATAACCCAGCATTTTGTTGATGAATAACGGTGAAACGATCGTCTGTCCTAGCAAACTCTTCACATAGGTCAGCACTTCCATCACGAGATCCATCATTAATAATAAGGACTTCGATATTTTTGAAAGTTTGGGCTCGAATACTATTTAAACAGGGTAAGACAAAATCAGCTACGTTATAGACCGGAACAATAACTGAAATATCAATACTCTTTTCATTCATATCATCACACCCTTACGTAAGTAGCTTTTCTTTTACAAGAGTAGAAGAAACGCCACCAGTATAAGGAAAATAAATAATATTAACTCCTACCTTTTGAAATTTTGCTTCAAGATCATCGAACAATGGCGAACCTTTCCAGTCATCTCCTACGAACATAACGTCATATTGAAGTTCTTCCCATGTTTTATATTTATCTCGGTGTTCTTGGGCAATGACTTTATCAACATATTGAATGGAATCAACAATCGCTATTCGTTCATGAAAAGGGATAACAGGTGTCTTATTTTTGTATGATTGAACGAGTTCGTCAGTGCTGACACCTACAATCAAATAATCACAATGTTCTTTGGCACGTTTTAAAATATTTAAGTGGCCGATGTGGAACAAATCAAAGACGCCAGTAGTATAACCTATTATTAATGGTTTCAAGTTAGTATGCCTCCTTTAGCTGCAAATCTGATGTATACGTTCAACGACTGTTTCTGATGCTTTTCCTTGTTCAAAACTACCTGTAGTAAGCAAGAATGTTGACAGCTTTTCCAAGTAGTCCTGTTTATTAAAGTCCTCAAATTGTGTTAATAGCGCGTCCTCGGTAATTGCCGATGGGAACGGTAAATCATTTAATTGAAAGTAGAGCTTTCTCTCATTCGCTGTGTATTGCTCAATATCTGGTGTATATAAAAAACAAGGCCGCTTTGTAATAGCAAAGTCAAACATTAACGAAGAATAATCCGTTATTAAAATATCTGCACAAGCTAGTAGTTCTTGAGTATCTTCATAAGCTGTTACGTTTCTAACATTTTCTGAAAAGTCCGTGTGACGATATGTTTCAGTTAAATGCGGATGAAGTTTCACTAATAACACCCACTCACCACCAAAGGCTTGCTTTAATGTGGTAAGCATTCGCTCTCCATCAAATTCTAACGGTGTTGTCTTTTGCTTATTACGAAAAGTGGGTGCAAATAAAAGAATCTTCCTATCTAATGAAAGGTTTAACTTTAATTTCACACGGTTAACTAAGTCTCTCTGAGGTGAGACAAGTATGTCGTTTCTCGGGGTTCCTGATTCAAGAATTTCTCCCTCATACCAAAAACTTCGTTTAAAAATTTCCGTACTCTTTGCACATCCCGAGAGTAATAAATTACACATATGAGAATCATGTTTGGCAAGCTCAATATAATTATCGGGTAGTGCTTTGCCAGCATCTTTTTCAATCTGCTTTAAACGCAATGAACTGTGCCAAGTTTGGATATAGTACTGGTCGTCTTTCTTTTTAAAATGATTTGGAAGACGGTGGTTCGTTACGACCACTTGTGCCGTAGCCAAATGGTAAAAATAGCGTAATGACATGGCTTTTACCGTGCGAAAAAACGGCTTGTTACGATCTTGCTCCGGCTTATTTAATACCCATACAATCTCAAACTTTTTGTGAAGGTCATGATTCAGTAAATATTCCGTTATATATTTCGGGTTGCAACTGTACTGGCCACCGTAATAACTCATAAATAATAGCTTGGACTTTTTTACTTTAAAAACCGAAAAGAACGTCATTAAAAAATGCAAGATGGCTCTTTTTATTAATTCTTTCATTCTTTTTGACTCCCTTGCAAACTGATAGATTGCAGCGGCTTATTCACCGGTTTAGTAAATGGTCTAAGCAGTTTTCTTACTGCGAGATTAATGATATATAATAAAGGGTTAATAATAAATAGGTGCAAATCTCTTGATAACTGCTTGTCACCTTTTACAGATGTTTTAAATAACGAACGATTCTCTAAAATGTACTGTTTCATTTTATCCTTCTCCTGTTTGTAAACAGGATCCGACTTTAATGAAAATAGAATGCGATAATGTTGAAGTGTTGTCTTTAATAATAATTTACTTGATTCATTTAAGAGTGCCGGATAATTTTCTTTAAGAAAAAAGTGGCGTTGTTTAAGACCTTCAATGATGTCAAGATTTCTTATAGAATAATTTTTAACGATACTATCTGCTCGCTGTCGATAATAATAAAGTGGTTCATGACATATGACATAGTTCGTCACCTGACTCATAACATGATGTGCCCAGTACACATCTTCAAATAAGACCCCTTTCACGAAAGGCGTCTTTTTAACAAGTTCGGTTTTGTATAACTTTCCCCATGCAAAGTTTTTAACTATCTCATTTTTTACGAGTGCCTCCATTAAATCAGCATTTGATAAAGTAATCGTTGCAGACGATTGATTGTAGTAACGGTTATCGTACAATAATTGCTCATCATAAGCATAATAAAAAGCAGCTTGTGCTGCTTCTGCCTCGTTCTCTATTAAAAGGGTAACTAACCTTTCAACTAACTGAGTACCCACCCAATCATCGCTATCCACAAACATGGTAAATTCACCTGATATATGTGGTAATCCAAAATTTCTTGCATCGGACAAACCGCCATTTTCTTTATGATAAACATGGACCCGTGGATCGATATCAGCATATGATTCAGCGATTTCAGCACTTTTGTCTGGAGAACCATCATTAACGACAATTATTTCAAGATTAGAGTAGGTTTGATTTAATAGACTATCCAAGCATTGATTAAGGTAACTTTCTACTTTGTAGACGGGAACGATGATACTCACTAAAGGTTGCACGTGCTCTCCCCCTCATAAAACCTTATAAAGTTTTTCTAATTCCTGTACGTTTGAATAATCTGATTCTAAACAAGCTGTTGATAAAGCTTCTCTTAACACCGGATCTGCTTTTAATGCGAGAATATCTTTAGCAATCCCTTCTGCCGACAGTTCACAAACCCAGCCATCTTTACCGTGTGTTACTTGGCTCGCTGATGTTGGATATGCCGTAATGAGAACGGGCTTCCCTAATATTTGCGCTTCTCCAACAGTCACAGCTTTACCTTCATAACGCGAAGGTTGAACATACAGATCAGCGGCCTGCATATAGGGATAAGGGTTTGTTTTTTTACCTAGGAGTATGATGTGATCATGTAAGTCATGCTGAGCAATTTTATCTCGTAACATGCTTTCATCTCCCCCATAACCGACAATATACCAAACGATATCTGTATGACCTTTTTCTTTTAGTAGTACCATAGCCTCAACCGCCATATCAATGCCTTTAGCATGAGAAAGACGAGCAACGGTCACTAATTTAAAACGACTATCTTCTATCATAAGCTCGGGCTCTTCCATCAGTGCCTGTTGTTTTATGAATGTTGGAGACTGCAAGTTTTCCATCACAATAACTTTCTTGTTTAGACGAGGGTATTTTGTTAAAAATGCCTCTTTGCAGGCTTCAGACACCGCCATAATATGATCGAACTTATTCCACATAGTTTCGTCAGCTACTTCGTCTGTTTCGACAGTAGAAAAGTCAGTATGAATCCATGCAATCTTCTTTTTAGCAGTAACTTTATCTGCTACAAAATAGTGCGGCCAAAGATAACTAATCGCCACATCGTAAGTCTTTTCCACTGATGGCAAATAGTTAAGTGCATATTGCCACATCAGCTGCATTTGAACGTATCCAGGCTCTGAATAATTATGCTTTTTACCAATAGCCTCTGCCACCATTTTTGCTTTTAGCCTTGAAATAGCTAGCCTGAATTGTTTTTCTTGCATAACTGTTTTAATCGACTTTCTAAAGCTCGTATATTCTTTAACTTCAGGAAGTAATACAATATGATCAGGTAGCATATTTAAAAAATCGCCTGCATGCCGATACAAAAATAGTTCCAGTTCCACAGCTTGTAAGTTAAAATGGTTTAATAAATGAATTAAGCTTCTCTCCACACCGCCTACTTCCATATCAAAAGAGGCGAGCAAAACTTTTTTCAATTGAATCCCCCTCCCATTACCTATAAGTATTTTGCAGCTTTATATAAGCATTCTTATAGTTGTATTCTCCTGCTTCAAAAGCACTTTTAATGGTAGTGGTATCAGTCTCTCTCTTAGCACTTGCTTCAAGAATACGTTCCACCCATGTGTCAATAGAACCTGTCAATGAAAGACGCTCTACTAAACCGAGTTTAATATCTGCTTCCGGCTGAATCGCTTCCGATGTGACGCATGGCAACCCTGTCGCTTGTGCTTCTAGTAATACGAGCCCTAATCCTTCGAAACGGGATGGAAAAACGAAGCAATCCATTACATATAAAGGTGTTCTTATATCTTGTAGAAGACCAGTGAAGATGACATCTTCTTCAAGTCCCATATTTTTAGCTTTTATTTCAATGTCTTTCTTTAAATCACCTTCACCAATGAGCAATAAGCTTACGGAATGGCCTTTGCGTTTAATAGCAGCTAAAAGTGTTAACAAAAAATGATGGTTTTTAGCTTCTATAAAACGCCCAACATGACCAATTACGATATCAGATTTAATTCCCCACTTTTTCTTAAAAGCGGCTATTTCATTTTTATCCCTTTGCAGAAAATGAAGATAGGGAATCACATTAGGGAAATATGTGTAATTTTTTTGTCTAATCGTTTTTTCTCCAAATAAAAAAGTAGCTGCACGCTCACTGCACGCGTAGAAATCAGTTGAAAACAACTTAATTAGCCGTTTCATTGATTTCATATAAAGCCACTTTTTAAAAGAATGACATGCCTCCTCTGTTGTATGGGCATGAGCGACCCTTACAGGAACACGTGCAATTAAGGCAGCTGCATTCGCGATTCCGCAATGAAACAATGTATGGGCATGCACAGCATCATAAGGCCCGTGCTTTTTAATCGCCTTAGAGAGCTCACGAATTGAGGAAGGATGACTTAACTTAATGACATTTCCACCTAACTGACGAATTTCGTCATCATAATGACCATCGTTTTGGTTATAAGAAATAAAATCAAACTGTATCTCGTTATGAACTTGCCGGTAAAGGTTCATCAACATCGTTTCTGTTCCTGCACGATTCATTTGACCGGTAACATGTAAAATTCTCTTCTTCACATTAACCCCCGTTTAAGAAAACACAGGACGTGTGTCCTTTATGATGTCCTTCCAAGCATTTAATGCAAAACTTTCTGGAATAGAGACATTTGAAAAAGTAAGTGTCTCGCCAGCTTTAACTGGTTTTTCAATAACCGCTTGAGAAAGCAAACCGATCGGTAAGTGATCAGGGTTGTCTTCTATGCTACAAGCTTCTCCTCTAACAGTAAAACTTCCGATCCCCTGTGAAATCTTTTCTCCAGCAACTAAATCCCGTTTAGCGACAGCTTTCACACTCACACTTGGATGAGCTGTATTATTTAATAGAATCCCTTTACCGTCCACTACACGTCTAATCGTTTTAATGATTTCTAGATGACATAAATGAAAAGAGGTTGACAGCGTATAATAAGGGCCTTCACCTAACTTTAAGTACGATAATGCTTCTTTTTGATTACCGTCGTGTCTAGCTGTAATGAATACCCCAGGTGGTCCTTGTCTGCACACAACAAAATCACTAATTGGCTTCCCGTGAAATTCTGTTTTTTCAGCTAAAGATAAGCCGCCAATCTCTATATTTTCTACTGTCTCTCCTGTCAGGCCATCAGCTAAAATGCCTGCATGCAAGCCATTTGCCACTAAAGCTTGTTCAATTTGTACTTTAGTACCGTCAGTAAATGATGTGACCATCGGCAAGCTAATTCCTTTTGTCTTAGACCAATACCTCATATCCTCAGGACTTGGATTTAAATTCATAAAGCCTTTAATATTTCCGTAAACTAACGGCTTAAAACCCATCGAGACGGCATTTTCATGCAGAGCTGCTAAACAACCTGGTTGATCGCCTTCAGCTTCCGTAATAAATCCCCGTTTAGCAAAATAAGAGCCCGTTGTCACTTGTAACTCTGAGTTCATCGTGACGACAGGTAAATTCATCTTAAAGGCGTGGTCAATGACCTCAGAACCATGAATCACATCGCCACTGCATTCAACAATTAAGTCGGCGTTTTTTAAGAACGTCTCTATGTCATTCGTTAAAGCCTGTCGCTCTGGAATGTCTTCAACAGTCTCAATGGGACGACGCGTTAAGATACTAACTACTTTCATATCATCAGTAGAGGCCAATAACGATATGAGTCCCTTCGCTATAAAACCTGTTCCGGACACACCAATTTTTACTGAATCAGTCATCGTTTCCTCCTAATAAAATTTACTGAGCAGATTTGGAATGCTTCGTCTGCCATTCAATAAATTCAATCACCTTGTTATATTCTTCTAATTGTTCTTTCGTCACACCTTGCTTTTTAATACGCATAACAAATTCAACCCAATCTTCTTCTGGTACGTGGTCCGTGTCTTGGCCCGCTTCAATGCCAAGGAGCGTCATTAAATCTTCACCTAGTACCGAAGCTAATTTCTCTAAAACTTTGATAGACGGGTTCTGATTAATATTTCTTTCAATGTTACTTAGATTAGATTTAGAAATGTTAGCACGTTCAGCTAATTCTGTTAACGTAATTCCTTTTCGCTTTCGCAAAGCAATAATGTTATGTCCAATCATTTTCTCAACCTCGTTTTATCAAATTTTAAATAACCGCCTCCCGACCAATTGAATGCTTGAGGCATTCTTTTATGTGTTTAATCACACGTTGTTGGTCTTTGGGAGGTAAGTTCGATCCAGACGGGAGACAAACACCATTTTCATATAATTTTTCTGCTACATGATTATCATTGCTGTGCGAATAATAACCGGTTCCTTTAAATAACGGTTGAAGATGAAGAGGTTTCCAGACGACCCTTGCTTCAATCATTTGATCATTTAAATAGGTTACGAGCTGCCCAGGAGTGACATTCAGCTTCGTCTGATCAAGTAGCATCACCGTTAACCACCTGCTTGAAAAAGAACCATGATATTCAGGCATAAAACTGATACCTTCAATTGATGTGAGATCATCGACATAATGTTTATAAACAGAACGTCTAGCTTCTACTTTTCCGTTTAAAGACTTGAGTTGAGCTCGTCCTATTCCAGCTGATATATTACTCATTCGGTAATTAAATCCCATGACACTGTGTTGATAATGAAGTGCTGGATCTTTAGCTTGAGTTGCTAGGAAACGGGCTCTTTCTAATAATTTCTCAGAGTTAGATACGAGCATGCCACCTCCCGAGGTCGTAATAATTTTATTACCATTAAAAGAAAAGATCCCAAAGTCCCCCATACTTCCAGAATGTATACCGAAGTATGTAGCACCTAGAGATTCTGCTGCATCTTCTATCACCGGAACATCATACGTTTTACATAACCGTAAAATTTCTTGCATCTTTGCTACTTGCCCGTATAAATGGACAACAATAACTGCTTTAGGTAATTGATTTTCAGCTGCCGCTTCTTTTAATGCGCGCTCTAGTGCTTGAGGAGACATATTCCAAGACTCCGGTTCTGAATCAATAAATACTGGCTCAGCACCTTGATACATAATAGGATTAGCACTTGCTACAAATGTGAAACTAGAACAAAAAACACGATCTCCTCGACCAACATTAAGCAATAATAACGCTAAATGAATCGCCGCTGTACCAGAGCTTAATGCTACGGCTCCTTTTACATCTATATAATCAGCTACCTCTTGCTCAAATGCTGTAATATGTGGCCCCACGGGTGCGACCCAATTCGTATCAAAAGCTTCATTCACCATCACTTTTTCTTGTCCTGTAAGATCAGGCGGAGATAAATAAATTTTCTTAGACGTTGTATTTAACAATTTTCTCACCTGCTTTCTCTTTTACTGTGGCTGGAACGCCAGCTGCTGTTATAAATGATGGCATAGAATGAATGACCGTGGAGCCTGCACCAATGACCGACCATTCACCCACTGTTTTCCCAGGAATGACTGTAGCGTTTGCTCCTAGATGTGCTCCTTCCTTTACTTCTACATTGCCTGTTAACGTAGCATGTGGGGACAAATGCACATAATCATTAATAATATTGTCATGCTCAATAATAGCCCCGCTGTTAACGATGACATGGGCCCCTACTGTAGAATCTGCATTGATAACGGCGTGAGGCATGACGACAGTACCTGGGCCAACTGTCGCGTGAGGACTAATCTCTGCCGTTGGATGCACAAGTGTGATATAAGCCTCTCTCGGTAGTTTAAGCTGTTTGACTAATTTTTTTCGAATAACATTATTGCCAACTCCAATAAGCCATTTCACGTCTTTAAATTTCAGATGTAAAGGAAGAGAAAAAGATAACGGGGCATAAAAAACACCGTTATCTATCGTCATTTCATCAAATTTATCATCTAAATAACCGATCACTCGCACATTTTTACTCCGTCGGGCAATGTCAGTTAACACTTTACTATGCCCCCCGTAACCCACAATGATCAGATTCATGCTCTCAGCTCCTTAGTCCTGGAATAAAGGAATGTACTGACTTCTATAATCGATATTTAATGTAATAATATATTCATAAACGAAATAACCAAGATATAACACAACGATGATGTAGTAAATAAATGTTTGATCTTTTTCACTGAATACTTTAATGACCCAAGAAAGTAAGATTAAGTTAAACAGCTCAAAATAAATAGCAAAACGGGCAAAAATCCAATTTTGTGTAGAAATTAGCATGAATACTGTGCCTAATAACGCTAAGTTAACAAGATAATCACTTTTAGGAAAGAGTTCTCGTAGACGAGCTCGTCCAAAATAAGCAAGGACAAGAGGTGACGCCGCTACAGCTACCCTAACAATGTTTGCCCCTCCTTCTTCAAACTCTGAGTACCCGCCATATTGCGTATCTGAGATCGCAGAGAAAAACATTTCAGAGAAATACTCATAGCCGAAGGCCGCACCTGTCCCTACGAAAATAAAAGCGAGAGAACTCCAAGACCATGCTTCTCTTCTTACAACAAAATATACCGGTAATAAAATGATGGCGCTTTGATGAAATGTCGAAGCTAATAAAACTAAAGCAGCGTATTTAAAAAAGTTCCCTTCAAGAAGGAACTTTGTACCTGCAAATATAATGGCTGCGGCCAGATATTGCCTCATGCCGTTCATCGATACTAGAAACATACCAGATGCGATAAACACATATAAACTTAATTCAAATACCCTTGAGTATTTATATAACACACCAACGATTAACGTTAATGTGAAGAAAGACATAATAAAGATCAAAACTTGGCCGTCATCAGTGACGTTTTTTAATAGCATCTGCAAGACACCAAACCCTTGATCCTTTCCTTCCTTAATAATTTCCCATGTAAAGTCATTCGTCTCAAAAGCATGACGGTAAAAATACGTGTCACCAATATTACTTCTAAGTCCTGAAACCGCTACAAGGCAAGCTAATGCTAGAAAGGCCAACACGATATTCGGCTGGACCGGGACTCTCCCAGACCTTTGTTCAAAATCTGGAATTGGTTTTGCAAAATACCTTGCAGAAAATGATAACCCAAAAACGGCTGCTAGATTTAACCATAATATTCCCATTACTGAGATCCTTTCAATTCTTTTAAAGATTTTAAATTTATATAAACATACAAACATGCTCCTAATGGCAGAGCTGCAACAGTAAGCCAAGGAGATGGGCTTTCTTTAAAAAACGCTTTATTCTTACTCAGTAATGAGCTTGATACGTAATGAATCGCCTGGCGAAATTTAAATTTAGTATTAGCTAATGATAGTGTCATGAGCTGGTGTCTATAAAAAGCAAAACCTTTCGGGTTCGTTTTATATTGTCGCAGCATGTTCATAGTAGAGCCGTCAGGCCTATATTCCACGAGACAAACAACTTCATTCATTAATAATAAAGGATACTGCTCATCTAGTTTATAATATTTGTAAGCCAGTCCGACGTACTTTTCTCCCTCAAAAAGGGGATACGGAAAAGCTTTAGCCACCTCAGTACGGTAAATCAGCTTTTTATCCCCTGTTATACCGTGCTTGTAATAAAGATCAAACAATGTTGATGATGTGAGTCCTTGCGGCAGTTCACTACCGAGCACGTCCCCTGCTTCATTAGCGTTTAAAGCCACAAAGCCACTAACTTTATTTGACCCATAAGCTTCCCAAAATGACAAAATCCTTTCCACAGCCTTTTCATGAAATATATCATCTGAATCAAGACAAACATTTAACTCCGTATCAATTGTTTCATAAGCCGTATTGTGAGCGCCATGCATGCCTTGATTCGCTTGTTTAACATAATGGATGGTAAGTGCTTGTTCGCCCACCCACTGTTTAACAAGTTCCTCTGTGTTATCAGTTGAGCCATCATCAACAATTAACCATATAAAATGTTTATTTGTCTGCCTTTTCAAGCTTTCATAGCATTGATGAAGGCAGTATCCACGATTATATGTTGGCGTGAAGACCGTCAGTTTTATCATGGCTTACCTCCTTCATTCGCTTAAGGTAGAAAGATTGTAAAGCAGTTGCCGTCTCTAAAATATTAAAGCCTTTCTCAACAACACGCTCATGCTGAGATTCGCGTTTAGGACGATTCCTTTCCAACGCTATAAGGGATTTTACCCATTGCTCACTCTCCCTTAAAGTTAAAAATTGAATTAAGCCAGCCCCTATATCAATTTCATGTGTCACGTGATCTGAAACGAGACAAGGAAGCCCTGACGCTTGTGCTTCAACTAAAGAAACAGGTAAACCTTCATATAATGATGGAAAGACAAAGGCATCACACCCGGTTAACAAGTCAGGAATGTCGGACCTTTTTCCTAAAAAAACGATATGGTCTTCAAGTTTTAAGCGTTCTACAAGAGACATTATATTTTCTTTTAAAGGCCCTTCACCAACAAGAAGCAAGCGTGCATTTGGGATGTGAGTAACCACTTTTAAGAACATATGAATTAAGAAAGTATGGTTCTTCGGCTGACTAAAGCGTCCTACATGTCCAAGAACAAAATGCTCTTCTGACAGACCGAATTCTTTTCTAACATTCATTCTTTTTTCATGAGAGTACTCAAAGCTTTTGCTATCAATACTATTATTAATTTTTTTAAAGTTGACTGAACGCCCAAATAGCCAGCTACCAGCTGATTGTGAGCATGCCAATCGGTCTGTTGCTGCTCTATTAATCTTCTGACCTGTGTACCACTTATAAGAACGAATAGCTAAATGACCTTCGCTTGAAGTGCTGTGACTATGAGCAATTCTAATAGCTACACCGTGTCGTTTAGCAGAAGATAAGATATGCCCGCTCATTTTATCCATATGTGCATGGACAACAGAGTACTGTTTATTTGTCTTAAAAAAATCATTAACAGCTTTTAAGTATTGAAAATGCCCTACTTCTTTTAAGGCTGGCAAGCGGTGCACCTGTCCACCGAGGCTTGTAATTTCAGCATCAAATTCCCCTTCATAAGACGTGAGAAAATCAAATTGTACCGCTGAACGATCAAGGTGCCGATATAAATTCATAATCAACGTTTCAGCACCGCCTCGATTCATATTCACGACTGCATGCAAAACTCTTACTGGACTGCCCATTCACTGACACCCTCTTCGTCCATATATTTCTTATAAATATGTGTTAACTCGCCCAACACGATGTTTATACTGTAGGTGGATAAAATAATATTTCTCCCCGCTTCACCTAGCTGCTTACGCATCTCTTCATTTTTAATTAATAGCATTACCTTTTCGGCGAAAAGCTCTGGAACAGGATTTTCTATGATCCATCCATTTTCACCAGAGGCTATAAGTTCAGAATGGCCGCGATTTTTAGTGGCGATGACTGGCAGGCCGCACGCCATGGCTTCCATAATGTTAACTGGCAGACCTTCTCTTAAACTTGACCCTACTGCGATATCACAAACAGGAAGGACATCTTTAATATCATCTCTTAATCCCATAAATGATATATGATGCTGAACCCCTAAACGCGTCGCTAATTCTTTACAGCCCCCCATATCGCCAGGTCCAGCAAGTAGTAATTTCACGTGAGGTGCTCGTTTAACTAAATTAGCCATCATTCGAATTAATAATTGCTGATTTTTATTCCGATTGAATTCTGCTGCATAAACAAGTAAAAAGTCATTTTCACCAAAACCTAGCTCTACTTTTTTCTTCTTCTTCACTAGGTTTCCAACAGGTTTAAAGATACTAGTATCAACACCGACACCATGAATATGTGCTATCTCGTTGCAAGAAAAACGATGAGTTAAAGCTCTTTTATAATCTTCACTGTTAATTGTAATTAACGTATCCGTTAAAAAGCTTAGTGTTCTCTCTATCGGATAATAGAGTAACCAATTTTTCATCGGTGCTCCTTTACAAAAATGAAAGCCATGAGCCGTATAAATCGCTTTTGTATTTAGGTTTACTCTTGCCCATCTTCCGGCAAGTCTTGCTATAACACCACCCATTGGTGTGTGACTATGGATAATCGAATACTGTTCCTTACGAATGATACGCTTCAGTTGTTGATAAGCTTGAAAGTTTTCTGTCTTAAAAGGCGATCGCTGAATTGGTATATCGAATTTTTTGTCGACATAAGCTAACGTCTGCTGCCCCGCTGCTGCTACATGAACTTCCCAACCTTGTTCCTTAAGCCATTTCATAAAAGGAAGATGAAATGCCTTAAAATGATAGTCTACTGTGGCACATAATAAAATTTTGTTAGACTGCATAAGGAGCCCCCTTCTATGATGATGACATTCACAACGAGATTAGCACTTATGACAAACTAAAAGTTGAGCCATCGAGAATGCTAACAGATTATTAACCTTTAAATTCATACTATTTAGCTGTCAGATGTAATTCTTCATGTAAAGCGAGCGGATCACCTACATGTTTTGGTCCATTCGTCAATTCAAGTACTTTAGCCCTCAATGTTTTTTTATCCATCAACGAGTAACTAGCTAATAATTTCTCAACTTTATGAATATCTGTTACAGTACATTTTCCTAGATATATTTTCGGGAAGATTTGCTCATCATGAATTTCATCCTTATTCAAGAGCTCTTCATATAATTTTTCACCCGGTCTAATACCCGTAAATTCAATGCCTATTTCCTCTTCACTGTGACCACTTAAAGAGATCAAATTTTTGGCTAAGTCAACTATTTTAACAGGTTCACCCATATCCAAGACAAACGTTTCTCCACCTTTAGCAAGACAACTTGCTTGAATAACTAACCGTGACGCTTCTGGTATCGTCATAAAATAACGGACCATATCAGGATGTGTCACTGTAACCGGTCCACCCTTTTCAATCTGCTTTTTAAATAGTGGAATAACACTTCCGTTACTTCCTAATACGTTACCGAAACGCACAACGGTAAAAATCGTCTCACTTGATTGATTTAAATCATGTATAACCATTTCAGCTAAACGTTTCGAAGCACCCATCACGCTTGTTGGATTAACCGCTTTATCTGTTGAAACCATGACGAAATTTTTAACCCTAGTTTTATGGGCAGCAGTTGCAACATTCAATGAGCCGATCGTATTGTTTTTAATCGCTTCTTCCGGATTACGTTCCATTAAAGGCACGTGTTTATGTGCTGCAGCATGGTAAACGACTTCTGGCGCATGATTATCAAATACAGCTAATAGCTTCTTTTCATCTTGTATATCTGCAATCTCTGTTACTATCGATGTCATGGAATGACTCATGATTTCCTTCAATTCCATTTCGATATTATAAATACTGTTTTCCCCATGTCCTAGTAGAACTAATTTCTTCGGAGCATGATTAATAATTTGTCGGCATAATTCTGAGCCGATTGAACCACCAGCACCTGTCACAAGAACGTTTTTACCTGTAATTGTATCTCCAATTAACTCATTATCCAACTCTACTGTTTCTCGCCCTAATAAGTCCTCAACAGAGACATTTTTGAATTGCTTAACGGACACCTTCCCAGTAACTAAATCTTCAATCATTGGTAGAATTTGCGTTTTAACTTTTACTGTTGAGCATAATTGGTAGATCTGCTGAAGCTTATGACGTTTAAGTGATGGAATAGCAATTATGATATTTTCTATTTTCATTTTTTCTACGACGTTAGGTATATCTGCCGTTGAGCCTGCTACAGGCAATGCATAAATATCAAGTTTTTGTTTGTTGGCATCGTCGTCAATAAAGGCTACAGGGCGTAAATCGGCACTTGGATTTTGTAAAAGCTGACGAGCAACCATCGTACCTGCTGATCCAGCTCCTACAATCAATGTACGTTTCTTAGTGAGGTCCATACGCTTGTGATCTTGTTTCCTCATACGCCACCAAAACCTTGCACCACCAATTAATACGACCATCAATAACCATGTAATAAATAAAATTCTGTATTGTATGTGGTCAAAAATAAGAAATTGAATAAAGCCATTAAATACAATGGAAAAAGTAAGTGTCTTTAAAATTACTTTAAGTTCACCAACACTTGCATATTCCCATGCTTTTTTATTCATTTTGTATAAAAATGAGAACATATGATAACTTAAGAGGATTATCGTACAAGAAAGCCAAAAATTGACATTAAAATAAATCTGCGGCTCATTAATAATGATGAAACTTGAAAAGAATGCTGTAAGAATAAATAATGTATCCATTGCAATAAACAAGCTTGTTCTTTTGTGAATACTCATTAATGATCCCCCTCTCAGTTCTCAATAAAGTACATTTATTTCTTTTGTAAATGACGTTTAGCGTGTCACTTAACAAAATTTAATATAGAAAATAATATCTAATATGTATAATTTAATTAAATGAACAAAAAGAAGACGTACAAACGCCTTCTTTTCGCATTTAAATGGGCATCTAACCCATCCTCACTCCATACCAGCGACGATAAACGTCTAAGGTTATTTTAATGAAACCCACAGCATGGCCGAGTACCTCTGTTGATAAAGGAAGAGAGATATTTCCTGTATTCTTAATAACGAACAACAAGGGCAAAAAAATTAGCTTCGTCTAAATAAATTTGCCAACGAATAGCTTTTTTCACTCTTAAATAAATTTAATAATGAATAATTCTTATCATTAAATATAAGACCAATAAGATTGACATTATAACTCTCTAACAACTTCTTAGCTTCATTAATAAGCGAGACATCTGTTTTACTTTTCCTTGTAACAAGAACCGTGGCATCACATTTATTAGTGATAACTCGTGCTACCTGACTTATAAGAACAGATTGAGTGTCTACTAGAATGTAGTCATATTTCTTTTTAGCTTCATTAAATATACGGTCCATGTCTGCTGATTGAACCAATTCAACTAACTGCTTCGACAAAGGGCCGGCTGCAAGCACATCCAGCCCTTTGTATTCGGTAACATTGATGACATCTCTCAGCTTTTTTTGTCCAATAAGAACATTACTCAGCCCTATTTCCAGAGGAACATCAAACTGTTTACTAATTTCAGGTTTTGCAAAATTCGCATCTATTAACAACACTTTTTTACCCTCTTGAGCTAACGTTAACGCTAAGTGACTGATAATCGTTGTTTTACCCTCTTTTTCTTGAGGTGACGTAATTGCAATAGAATTGTAATTCCCTTTAAACGAAGCAAACTCAATATTAGATTTGATTCGGTGAAATTCTTCATTTAACACAGAACCTGTTTTGTTAAAAAATAAAGAGTAATGCTTTTTATTCTTTAAACTAAACAATCGTTTCACCTCTTAAGTCTGTATTACTGCTGTCTGCCGTATTTTGCCTTCTAGTTGTATACGACATTTTCGAGACGCTACCGATGACAGGGAGTTCAGTAGTGCTCTCAAGTTCTCTCTCTGATCTTAACTTATTGTCGACGCCATTTAGCAGCAGCGCTAAACCAACGCCAATAATTGCCCCCAATAATAGACTGAAATAGACAAGATTGTAACCTGGTGTGTAGATTGGTGTTTCACTTTCAGCAAGAGTAGCTTCTGAAAGAATACCTATGTCTGAGTATCCTAGTCTTTCCTCTACAACATCAGGAAAAATAGAGGCTAATGTGTTCGCAATTGAAACAGCATTTTCAGGAGAGCTATCTTCAACACTAATTTGAACAATTTGTGAGCCTTCAATATCTTGAGCTGTAATTTGTTGACCAAGCTGATTAGCTGTTTTCCCTAAATCTAACTCGTTCGATACTTCTTCAAGTACAACTCTCTCTTTAACAAAGACTTTAATGGTGTTCATGTTAGCACGTTCCTCAGATATGATTATTGAAGATGACGCTTCATAAATCGGTACCGAAGGATTTGATAGCGTGTAAAACAGGCCTGCCCCTCCTATAACCAAAGTCATTAGCACAATTAACCAGACTCGCCTCTTTAGAGCAATGAAAATGTTCTTAATTTGCAGTTCGTTCGTTTTAATAGACATACTTATCCCCTGCCTCTCTCAGTGTGGTTGTGCTTCTTTAAGAACAAAAACATTAAAATCTTGCCTGTTTCCCTAATGATAATTCTTAATAACGAACAAGTCAATAGAAAATGTGAAAAAGTTTGGATAATTCTATTTTATGTACAATGTCCTATCCATTACTTTTATAAGATAGAACCATTTTGCCACTTTAAATCATTAAATTTTCATTTCTCCTTTAAGGGCTTGAATAAGATTAAATCATTTGTAGGGTGAGCTACGTAATTGTAAACTAGTTCTTTTAATCACATTATTATGAGAAAAAAACAGTATTAAATTCATTGTAAAATTGTCTATCATAACTTTTTCAGAAAAACATATGCCCTTTTATTTTTTTATGATAGAATATTCTTTATATTCAGTATCTGTTTGCCTATAAGAACACTCTTATCACTGACAGAGAGCTACTTTTAAGATTAAGCATGTGGGTCGTTAGTTTTTGACCTGCGCTTCTCATCTCGTCATGCTGAAATGCTTCTTTATTGGCTTTTTCAAAACTATTAGTTGATTTTACGAGGTATTAACTAATTATTTACTCAAAAATCTTCATTATATTATGCAGCAAATTCCTCGTACTGAAAAAACACATTTTAAAGGAGAGGTGTCAGTGGAAACAGTAGAAAAGATTATTAGTGACGTAAGTGGTTTAGTGTGGGGTTTACCGCTTATCATTTTGCTCGTTGGAACAGGCGTTTACTTAACGGTTCGTCTCGCCTTTTTCTCATTTCAGCAGCTTCCTTATGCCTTATCGTTAGTCTTTAGGAAACGAGATGATGGAGCAGAAGGGGATATTTCACACTTCCAAGCTCTCATGACAGCTCTAGCTGCTACAGTCGGAACCGGTAATATTGCAGGTGTGGCATCAGCTGTTGCCGTTGGGGGGCCAGGGGCCATCTTTTGGATGTGGATCACAGCCTTTGTTGGAATGGCCACCAAATACAGTGAAGCCATCTTAGGTGTTCACTATCGACAGAAAAATAAAAATGGCGAAATGTCTGGTGGACCTATGTATTATATTGAGAAGGGTTTAAAGATGAAATGGCTTGCTGTTATCTTTGCTGGCTTTGCTGCTGTAGCAGCATTCGGTATCGGTAATATGGTACAGTCTCATGAAGCCGCCGGTGTAGCCTATCAAAACTTTAATATTCCTGTCTGGTTAACTGGTGCATGTTTGGCTCTTTTAGTCGGCTTAGTTATTATAGGTGGGATTAAAAGTATTGGTAAAGTTGTGGGTGTCATTGTTCCCGTTATGATTATTTTTTATATTTTTGCCGGACTTATTATTATCATCATGAATATTGCAGATGTCCCTAGCGCTTTCAGCTTAATTTTTACTGACGCATTCACTGGTCAAGCTGTTGCAGGAGGAGCAGTTGGAGCGGTCATCCAACAAGGAGTAGCTAGAGGTATATTCTCTAATGAAGCAGGTTTAGGTACTGGAGGAATTGCTGCCGCAGCCGCTAAAACAGATCTTCCAGCCAGACAAGCACTCGTCTCCATGACTCAAGTATTTATTGATACTATTATCGTGTGTACTATGACTGGGCTGGCCCTTGTCATGAGTCAAATGTATTTAGCAGCCGACCAATATGATTCTGCTGCCCAGCTTACTTCAGCTGCTTTTGAACAATTCTTGCCTGGCTTCGGTGGATATGTCGTGGCGATTGCGTTACTCTTTTTCGTCTTTTCTACTATTATTGGCTGGTCTTACTTTGGGGAAAAGTGTTTCACATATTTATTTGGAGAAAAGGTCTCTCTCCCTTATCGCATAGTTTTTGTTTTGGCATTATTTATCGGTGCAGTCGTATCTCTAGATATTGTGTGGGGATTTGCCGATGTCATGAACGGATTAATGGCTTTCCCTAACTTAGTGGCATTGCTTCTGCTCTCAGGTGTCGTCGTGAATGAAACTAAAAAATTCAAGAAAAAGCGACAAGAAGAACAGCAACAAGTGAAAGGTTCACAAGCTAACCTTTAAAACATCTCTACCTGCGAAAATCCACTATGTTGCCTCTTTTGTTATTTATCTTTAAAACGAGTCGTATAACTACTTCCAATCGTCTATCCATATAGATGATTGGATTTTTTATAATTACTCTTAATGAATAAATGCCCTAATTCAAAATAAGACGTCAAAATTCGAATTATGAAAGTGCCCTCCACTTCGTCAGACGGACGATTTCCCGAGGGCTTTCCTTCAGCTAATTTTTGCTCGTTAAACCCTCACCAAAGAGGATCTTCATACTGCGCTTCATCCTCAGGGAGTCGCCATCTTGCGTTTCAATCACTTTTTATCATAGATAAGCGTCCGTAAGACTCCCGCTGTTTAAAGATTTGTTTTATCATCCGCCTAGTAAATAAAAATAATCGCTTATTATTCGTGTTATTGCCTTAAAATCATCATTATGAAATCGTCTCTAATGTCATTTTTAATATAAACTAAACTCTTTTAAAAAATGAGGATGACTGCTTCATTAATTTATGTATCGTCTAGCAAATGCTTATGAAAACTACAGTATAGTTACCACCACTTTAGAATAGAAAAATCATGATGAGTCGCTATGTTGACTATTACATTAAAAGGCATGAAGCCATTTTAAAAATGGTTTCATGCCTGACATAGACATCTCCTAGATAATAAAGCATCGTTCATCCATTTCAAAAGCTTCAGGACCGTACAAATGCATCGTTAAATACTTACTCTTTTTATGGACTCACGCATCTTCTTACTCTTCGTCAAAGAGTGAACTTATAGATTCGTTATTATGGACTCGCATAATCCCTTCTGCAAGTAACGATCCAATTGATAAAGAAATAATTTTATCATCCCTCTTTACCTCGGATTGATAAATCGAATTTGTAATAATCACTTCTTTTAACGGTGATTGTCGAATTCTTTCCACAGCAGGCTCTGATAAGACACCATGAGAACAACAAGCATAAACCTCTTTAGCTCCGTTTTTCATAAGGGCTAGCGATCCTGTTGTTACCGTCCGTGCCGTATCAATCATATCGTCTATGATGATCGCTGTCTTCCCCTCAATATCACCAATAACATGGACACCTTGAACAGCATTTGGATCTGAACTTCGTTGTTTATCAAGGAAAGCAATAGGCGCATTCAGTCTATCAGCAAGCCCGCGTGCACGTGCAGTTCCAGCATTCTCAGGAGCAACTACAACAACTTCATCTAATTGTTTATTTATAAAGTAATCAGAAAGAAGAGCATTCGTCTTGAGCTGATCTACCGGGATATTAAAAAAGCCTTGGACTTGAGAGGCATGTATATCTACAGATAAAACTCTTGTTGCTCCAGCAGCCTCTAATAGATTTGCAATTAGTTTTGCTGTAATGGGTTCGCGAGCTCTCGCCTTTCTATCTTGGCGCGAGTAACCATAATATGGTATGACCACATTAATTGTTTTTGCCGATGCCCGTTTTAGAGCATCAATCATAATAAGCAGTTCCATTAAATACTCATTTCCTGGTTCAGAAGTGGATTGGATCAAATACGTATCGAAGCCTCTTATCGTTTCTTCTATACTAATTTGTACTTCTCCATCACTGAATCGTTTGATTGAGCAATCTCCTAATTCAACTCCGATATGATTGGCTATTTCTTCGGCTAAAGGGATATTTGAATTTAATGTAAATAATTTCATTTTTGATAAATCTCTCATTGAGCTCATTCGGATCCTCCAATCACGATCATTAATAGGTCGCGTTATCATTTTATCACAACAAAACCTTATTATTCCACGTCAGATATTTTTACATAAGTAATCGACCTCATTTAAAAGGTTATCGTCGAATAAAACGAACCTTCAATCAGTGGGGATTTTCGTTCTTCACCCACTGATAAGGAACACAAGCTAAAACGTCTTCGCGTCCTGCGAAAATGTGTGACCAACATCCTGTTGGCCCGAGTCAATCAAGACATTAACGTGCCGATATCTCCCAATTATATCCTATTTGTGAGCAGATAGGTTTACAAACCCTTATATGGGATAAAAACGCTCGACATTTTTTTTGACATCGGGGTCCAACTCAAGCGCTGGCGCATGGTGTGGCTTTTTCCTTGCATCAATGATGACATTATCACATCCCCAGTGCTTATGTCGATAAAAACTATTCACTCCGTAAATATCATGTGAAGGATTACTACGAGTAAACGTGGTCCATAAAAAATTACTCATTGTATCTGCTAAAAAATCACTATCATCGCAAACAATGATGAGCGGGCATTCAGAGATCTTATCATTCTCATTCAATTCTTGACCTAACTTAGCCATTTCGTCAGCTGCTTGGTCATCATTAAAATAAGCTTTCATCTCTAACGCGAGAACACCAGGCATCACTAATTTAGGGTTGTTAGCTAGAGATAACTTATTAAAAGATGGAGGGACGTTCTCAATTAACTCACGTTTTTTATCACCGTAAGCTGCAAAGATAACTTTACTACCACTGTTAAGCCCTTCTCCTGAATAATCTAACGTATCAATTGTCGTGTTTGTTTGAAAATGCAGATCACGATGTAAATCAATTCGTTCTAGTATATAGGTTAAAAAAGCTTTTTCATCATGTGTCGTTAATGTTTGACCATCCTCCGCCGTAATAAACAGATATTTAGCTAAACTTAATTGCCCTGTTCCAAGCACTCTATTGGCAATCGTCAATAATTCAGTTGGCCGTTTTACTTTTTCAAATGGGGTATACCTTTCACTGCCAATTGCAAACAAAAGAGGATGTACACCTGCAGCATCTACTGCATGCACTTCTTTAATACCAGGAATTTCCTGTTTAACCGCTTCACCAGTGATTTCATGGATAATATCTCCAAAAGACGTGTCCTCTTGAGGTGGTCTGCCAACAACAGTAAATGGAAAGATAGCATTTTGACGAGCGTAAACTTTATGCACTTTCATGACAGGAAAGTCATGAATTAAGCTATAATAACCAAGATGGTCTCCAAATGGCCCTTCTGGTTTTGTTTGATGAGGATAAATCTCACCTGTTATAACAAAATCAGCATCGTGACTAATACAGTAGCCATCTACATAACTGTATTGAAAACGCCTTCCTGCTAATAAACCAGCAAATGTCATTTCACTTAACCCTTCTGGTAATGGCATCACAGCAGACAACGTATGAGCAGGTGGGCCTCCGATAAAAATGCTTACCTTTAACGGTTCATCACGAGCTGTCGCTTTGGTTTGATGAACGCCAATCCCTCGGTGGATTTGATAATGAAGTCCAATTTCTTCATTAGGAATATACTCATTTCCTGTTAATTGAACACGATACATACCTAAATTAGAATTCATTATCCCGGGGTTGTCAGGGTCTTCTGTATATACTTGCGGAAGCGTTATAAAAGCCCCCCCATCCTCTGGCCAATGCTTAATTAATGGTAAATCAGTAATCCTTATTTCCTTAAATTCACTAGCTACCTTTTGTCTTTTTTGCGGTAAAGCTTTAAGGGCTGAGAATCCCGTAGAGATATTTTTAAATGGACTTTTCAACGCCTTCATTGGATCATTTCTAATTTCCATGACCTGTTGAACATTGTCCCACGTTTTTCTAAAAATAAATTTACTGCGCTCCACTGTCCCAAAAAGATTTGAAACAGCGCGATAATCCGACCCTTTCACATTTTCAAAAAGGAGGGCAGGACCTCCTTTTTCATAAGCTTGTAAATGTAATGTAGCCATTTCTAAATGTGGGTCCACCTCTTCTTTTATTCGAATCAAATGGCCATGCTGTTCTAAATCTTCTAGACACTCCTCTAAATGGCGATACATTATCGCGTCCCCCAGTCACACTTATAAATAAATATTTTATACGTTTCATCCATACCCTTTCTATTTTGCCACATTTTTGTCCGATAGAGAAGAGTAATAAGTATATAGCCTTGCAGCTAAAGAATTCACTTGTTATCCTTTGAAAAGGGCTAATAAAGTTATTTTAAAGAAAGAAGCTACATATTATTTTTTTTATAAAATAATTGTCTAACGCTTCGCAGAGCGATATAATCATAATCGTGAATCATTTATGTAAATTTCCATTACTGAAATCAGTCAGTAATGATGAAGGTGTGATAAAATGCTGATTAGACAACTACCTAATGCTATTACGATTACTAATTTAATCTTCGGTTTTCTATCAATCAGTTCTTCGTTTGTAGGCCACTACCAAAATGCCGCTATTTTTATTTTAATAGGAATGATGTTAGATAGCATGGATGGATGGTTAGCAAGAAAATTGGATGCTGAAACTGCTTTTGGTAAGGAAATGGATTCCCTTGCAGATATTATTACATTCGGGGTGGCTCCTGCCATTCTCATATTTGGCACAACTTTTGCCAATATGGGAATGATAGGTATGCTAATCACTGGTATGTTTCCTGTCTTTGGAGCTATTCGATTAGCGCGGTTTAATATTGATGAAGAGTCTTCGGTTAAAAGGTATTTTACAGGGGTTCCTATTACTGCAGCCGGCGGAATTATTGCATTGTTGACACTGTTCAGTTTTGCTGTCCCAGACGCTGCCCTGTCAGCAGTTTATACATTATTATGTGTTTTAATGGTTAGCAGGCTTAAAATTCCTAGTTTAAAAGGGATACCCATCCCAAAATACGCCATACTTACAACACTCCTTCTAATATCATTGCTTTACGTAACAAGGTTTAATGCATCGATCGAATATTCAAATTGGATTATCTTTGCTATTATTTTGTATTTAGTCTATATGATTATCCATTTTGTCCTTAAAAAAAAGCGATTAACACGAAATAATGCGAGTATTGACGAGGATTAAACCCCTAATTAATTTATCTAGTATAAAAGATGCCGCTTATTAATAAAATGATAAGCGGCATCTTTTATTAGGCTCGTTTTGAAAGTGCAAGTATGTGCATAGACGAGACACGTCACGTTCGCTATTATAAAGTACACACATTATCGTTTCTACTTTTTCTTTACCTACCACCGACATGTGACAGAATTGTTAGTCACCTTTTTCCTCTTCTTATTATTTAGTTCTTTTGTTATAGTGATTCCAAATTCTCGTTCTATTTCTGGCATCATTTTTTTCACAACCGTTCTTAATACAAGTGAAGGACTTCGTCACTTCTTAACACTCTTCTCAAACATGCCAGTTCTCCTGAATTTATGCCGTCGCTTTTCTCTTTTGTGCTACGACAGCCGAATAACTCGCCATTAGCCTTGTGCATATATCCTCCCATGAATACGTTATAGCTTGTAACCGAGCTTGGTGCCCCATATATGCCTTTAAATGGTTATTAGTTAAGAGTGCAGTGCAAGCTTTTGTAAAGGAAGCCACATCCCCAGGAGAGCATAAATACCCTGTTTTATCATCAATGACCAAATGTTTCGTCCCTCCTTTATCAGCACCAATTACTGGTACGCCAGAAGCAAGAGCTTCCAAAACGACATTACCGAACGTCTCAGTAGCTGATGGAAACATGAAGATATCAGAAGAAGCATATAATTCTGCTAATTTATCACTATTTGCGAAACCAGTAAACGTGATTTCTTTGTAATATTTTTCTTTTAGTTCTGATAATAACGGACCGTCACCTGCCATAATAAGATGTGTATTTTTAAAGAGTGATTTCGGCAGTTTAAAATACGTTTTAATAACTGTTTCAATGTCTTTTTCGGGAGCTATTCTACCAGCATACAGTATAATATTTTTCTCAGTAATGCCGTAGTTTTTCTTAATGAGGGTTGAACGTTTTTGCGGGGTAAAAAAACCGTGATCCACTCCTCTTCCCCAAATATCTATATTGGGATGGAGATTATGGTAAACCAACTTTTCTTTTGTACTTTCAGAAGGTACATATACTTTCGCAAATGGTCGGTGGAACCATTTCATATATTTCCATAGCCATTTTTCTAAAAAGTCTAAATGATAATAGGATAAATAATCATCAAAGTGAGTATGATAAGAGGCCACCATAGGGATATGATATTTTTTACCAAAATGATGAGCGAAAAGACCAAGATTAAATGGTGTAGCTACATGAATAATATCGGGATTAAACGCTTCTACTGACTGTTTTAATTGACCGACATTTGGAAATGCCAGGCGACATTCTCGATATAACATAAACGGTATACTTCTAAACCTTTCGATCGTTGGTGTTGTAAGGGATGTAGATTCAAGTGTGTTAGGAACAAACAGCTTATAGTCTATCCCCCTTTCAGTTAGATAGTCCGCGAGTCTTTTTAACGTCCGAGCCACACCATTAACTTCAGGGACGTACGTATCCGAAAAAATTGCTATTCGCATGAATCAACCTCCCGTGACAGTAGAATAAATCACTTCTCACAGGTAATATAGCAAATCAATGTGAATGCAATATTGAGAGAACTTAAATCTTTTTTCTTGAAATCACACAGTATACTCACAATTTCTTTACAAACTTTTCAGTTTAATTGGGTTTATAATTATTATGTTGCGTATGATAAAATAGCCTCGCACACTCTATCTGGAAGTTCTTCTGTAATAAGGTGCCCTGCTTTTTCATACACTTTTAAGTCGCAGTTTGGAAGATCGTTTGCAAGTCTATATCCAATATTTACTGGGACCACCCGATCTTCACGTCCCCAGATTAATAACACAGGAAGATCGATCTTATTTAAATCTCTCCCGATTAAATCACCCTCTCTATGACGAATCAATCTTATGAGACTTTTATACATTTTTTTATCTTTAAGTGGCCGTCCGAATTCTTCGATATGACTGTTAGTAATAAATGACTGATCGTAAAACACGTTCTTTAACCCTGATGCAACACCATGTTTGTGAATATAGAATGCCATTAACTTATCAAAAAAAGGGATATAGCTACAGTAAATGAGGCGCTTTTTGCAGCGTTTTAAATACCCTGAACACCCAATTAAGATGAGTTTATTAATATTGCAAGGCGCACTTTTAGCAAGGTTTAAAGCAATTTGACCACCCATTGAATGACCGACTACTATCACATTTTGTAAGTTGAAATAGTTTAGAATATCATTGACTAACATCCCATAATGGTGATAGCTGTAAATGAAAGAAGTTGATTTTTCACTACGACCAAACCCTGGAAAATCTACCGCCACAACGGAGAAATATTTCTGAAGCATGGGAAAGATCTTGTGAAATGTATACGTGGATGACATGAATCCATGAAGTAATAAAAGTGGCGGTTTGTCTCGAGTGATAGCATGTTCACAATAAATCGCCATATCATTAATAAGACATGTTTCTTTCACCCAAGTGCTTTCCATTTAATCATCGTCTCTCCTTTAATGCTCTATTACCGCTATTATTCCCTTTATCTCCCCTTCCAGTCGCGTTTATTTTACTCGTTTTAGGGAAAAACATAATAGTTCCAAAAAGCCTTCATATGTATTATTGTTATTATTTTTGTTATGGGAGGAATACAATGATTTTTAATGAAGAATTATTTAGAAATAAGCATATTCTTATAACAGGTGCCTCAGGAGGAATTGGTGAAAAAACCGCCTTTTTAGCAGCAAAATATGGGGCGGAAATATCGATTACAGGTCGAAATGAACAGAAACTTTCTGCTCTAAGGAATAAGTGTTTAAATGAAGGTATACCGGAAGAAAAGGTAATAGTCATACGGGCTGATATAACAGAACCTAAAGATCGTGAGCATATCGTTAAAGAAGCCGAAAAACATCATGGCATGATCTACGGCCTAGTAAACTCCGCTGGTATAAGCGGTGGAGATACGTTAGAAAATACATCTGAGAATGACATTCGTAAAATAATGGAACTAAATTATACTGCAACAGTTTTACTCACTCAGCTAGTTTACAAACAGATGAAACCCCACCAAACAGGGGCTATTGTAAACGTCAGCTCACTTTCTGGGCTCCGGGGTACATACGGAAATACCGCTTATAGCGCTTCTAAATTTGCATTGATTGGTTTTACGCACTCTTTTGCTTTGGAAGCTATCGAGCATAATATAAGAGTCAATGCTGTATGTCCAGGCTATGTGAATACTGACATGGCCAAGGATATAATAGTTAAAAAAGCTAAGAAAGCAGGTCGGACTTATGAAGATCACCTCCCCCTCATTAAAGAAAATTTACCTTCAGGGCGAATGACTGAGCCTGAAGAGGTGGCTAATAGTATTTTATTTTTGTTAAGCCCAGCAGCTACTAATATTGTAGGTGAATCAATGAAACTGTCTGGCGGAAGTGTCATGCGTTAAAGAATATATAGCAAAAGGAATGGGTGGCTCTAATCAGACATTGTAGTCATACCACCACTTCCTTTTGCATCTGAATCGTAGCAGAATAGAATGTTATCCACTACTATACTTTTTCAAATCATATCAATAAGTTGAGTCATCGTAGTCTGAAGGCGTATTTGACGTTCCGTGTTCCTCAACAGCCTCCCACGTATCTTTTCTTAACGACTCTTTGTAGGAGTGGGCATTTTGTGGTAAAGGCTTTGTCACGTCTTCTTCAACAGGTCGTGCCCTCGATCTTTTTTGATCCTCTGCGTGATCCAAACAATACCGAGTTTCTGGTATAATTTCGAGGCGCTCATAAGGAATCTCACGGCCGCAAACAATACATTGCCCATAGGTCCCTTCGTCGATCGCTTTAAGGGCCTCCTTAATATCATCCATTTTCTCAGAAGCATGGTGAATCAACCCTTCATCTATTTGCCTATCATACATTTGAGAACCTTGATCCCCAGGATGATTCGGAGTTCCAGATAACTCTTCATTGTTAGTTAACGTCTCAGCCTTTTCATTATCTATGACCCTTCCTAACTCTCTCTTTTTGTCGAATAATATTTTTTCGAATTTCATATAGCGTTCTTCTATCATGTTATATCCCTCCACTGTTAAAAACTCGTACCATCACCACTGTTTACCTATTCACGTTTTTAAGATCTACAAAACCAGGACTTAATACTTATATTTTGTCGTTTTTTTCACTATAGTGACTTTTTTCGACAAATTACATTGATTTTCACATAGATTTATAGTAACATTCACTTAAGAATAGATCTTAAGTCGCAGGAGTTTTAGTTTTAATCTACTAACATATTTTTCTAATACACATACTTTAATCATAGTTTTAAAAGCTACTATACAAACCGTAATCTTAAAAAGTCACTTCTTTTAATTAGAAAATGACCTTTACTGAACAGTGGGATGTATAGATTTTTTTATATAAAACTACTTGATCATCATAGAGGGGGAAAATAACTATGTTCAGTACAAATGAAAAACTCCTGAAAACGATGCATTATAATGTTATGTTTACTGACCCGAAGAATTTATTTCCACAACAAGTTATGAATGCTATTAGTGGATGGTTAGAAACAAATTATATGAATAAGGTCTCAGGATCAGCTGTAAATAATAAAAAAAATTGGATCTTTGTTATGGTGGAAGGATATGATGAGAAAACGTTTGAGTCTCTTAAACAGCTTCAACTAAACACACCTGATTCACCGACAGTCCTTGTCGTCAAATCGCCGGTTGAACATGAGATCTTAAGCTATTTGTCACTACCTTTGAACGGTCTTGTATCTTTGGATTTCCTAACAAATCACAGCCATCATGTTATGGAAGCTATTATGAAAAACGGTGTTTTTCTTGAAACGAGCTTACACCGCGATTTAAGTATCGCCATTGAAAATAAAAAATCTTATACGACACCTATTAAACGATTCATTTTAAATGAGAAGAAAATAACGATTCCTTTGAATGAGCGTGACCGCCAAGTCCTTCAATTATTACTAGATGGTCTCAGTAATTCAGAGATTGCTAATAAACTTCATTTTGCCAGGTCCACTATTTCGTCAATTATTAGTGCATTACTTAAAAAGATGAAAGCTAATGACCGAACCGACGCTACGGTAAAAGCTATTCGAAATGGATGGGTTGATGCTATACGTTAAATATATCGTTAATAGCGCATTATTAACGACTTATATAAGAAAAGAAGGTGTCAAATTGTGACACCTTTTTTTAGTATAGTCTGATAATCAATACGTTTTTGGCACCCACGGTTATGACTGCTTTAAGGATACATCGCTTTACAAAGTTTGAGTTCATCGTTAGTTCCATAGCCTCCTAAAACGTACAAATAACCCCTTATTACAGGGAGGTTTTCCTATTCCCTAAGGTTTATTTAGAGGCGTTAAATAGATAAAATCTCCGTCATTTTAATCATATCGTGATCAAATAAGCGCGTAGCTTTTAGCGACTCATTAATGTCCATATGAAAAAGGGCATTATTTTTTATCCCGACGACTTTATTTGTTTCTCCTGCCCTTAGCAATTCAACGGCTTTTATTCCCATTTTACTTGCTAAAATGCGATCGAAAGACGTCGGATCTCCACCACGTTGAATAAAACCTAGTACCGTGATTCTGGCATTCATTTCAGCTTTGTCTAATAATACTTTCTGTAAATCAGCTGCTTGACCTGCCCCTTCAGCAAGCATAATAATATGATGCTGTTTTCCTCTTGCTTTTCCAGCTTTTAATTTACTGACAACCTGATCGGTTGAGATGGGATCTTCAGGGATTATGATACTTTCTGCTCCTCCAGCTAAGCCTGCGTAAAGCGCAATATCTCCGCAATTTCTACCCATCACCTCGATGATCGTCGCTTTATCATGCGAGGTAGACGTATCTCTTATTTTTGTAATAGCTTCTAAAACTGTATTGACAGCGGTATCAAAACCAATTGTGTAATCAGTATAGTGAAGATCGTTATCAATTGTTCCTGGAAGACCTATCGTTTTAATACCCATATCACTCAATTCTTTAGCTCCTTGAAAAGAGCCATCACCACCTATGACAACTAACCCATCAATCCCTTTCTCCTTTAAGTTAGATAACGCTTTCATTCTTCCTTCTTTTGTCTTAAATTCTTCAGATCTAGAAGACTTTAAAATCGTCCCTCCTTTATGAATGATATCTCCTACTGAAGAGGCATCCATCTCTATGAAATCGCCTTCAATAAGACCGTGAAATCCTCGATATACCCCATATATCTGCATATCAAACACAACTGCTGCCCTGACGACTGCTCTAATAGCTGCATTCATTCCCGGCGCGTCCCCGCCACTTGTTAGTACTGCAATTCGATCCATTTAACCTCTCCCCTTTTGACATTTAGTTGTCTGACATCTTACTTAAATACTACACTCAAACACATTATAAAGCTACGTCAAAATAAATTTACCAGCCTTTCTCCCTATATGTTAAGTCATGCGTTTATGTTAATGTTCATCGGGAATGAGTATTAAATGAGGAAAAAATGGCTATGTTTAAACGACTTGATTATCTATGAGGAGGTGCTCAGTGGATTATATTTAAATTGATTGGCGATCAAAAAATTTCTTTTTTTGCTATTAAAGAAGTGATCATTAACTTTAAACGAGCTTTTTATCATATGGTGAATTATTTTGAACATACTAAATAGTGGAAACGTCAATGTAAAGGAGCATATGATGCTAAACCAACGTCGGTTAAGAGATTATGGTATTAACATTGGTAAATTAGAGCCAGGAGCGCTCAATTCAATTACGGATATTAAAGGGGTTAAAGTGGGTCACAAAACACTCTCCAATGAACAGATGCAAACAGGCGTCACCGCTATTATTCCTCATGGGGGAAATATCTTTTTAGATAAATATAAAGCCGCTAGCTATATTATAAATGGCTATGGCAAATCCACTGGTTTAATGCAGCTTAACGAGCTTGGCACTATTGAGACACCTATTATTTTAACTAATACATTGAATGTAGGTGTAGCAGCAGACGGGCTTGTAGAGTATATGTTAACTCATAATCAAGAAATCGGAAACACAACAGGGACAGTCAATCCCGTTGTTTGTGAATGTAATGATATGCAATTAAACGACATTAGACAAAAATACGTACAAAAACAGGATGTACTTGACGCCATTCAAACAGCTTCTTCTAACTTTCTTGAAGGATCTGTAGGCGCTGGTAGAGGCATGGTCTGTTACACATTAAAAGGTGGAATTGGGACAGCCTCTCGCATAATACCGCTTCCTTATGGTACTTATACTCTAGGTGTGCTAGTACTAACAAATTTCGGACAACTTCCTGACTTGTCAATGAATGGCCGACCTCTTGGAAAAGAGCTATTGCATAAAACAGAAGAAAATTTAATGATGAAAGATAAAGGCTCTATTGTCATTATTGTAGCTACTGACCTGCCAGTTTCTCAACGACAGCTACAGAGAGTCATCAAACGAAGTGTTACTGGTTTATCTCGGACAGGAACTAACTTAGCAAACGGCAGTGGTGATGTGGTCGTCGGGTTCTCCACTGCCACTATAATTCCACATCATAAAAAGAACAGCTTAATAAAAATGCATATTCTCCATGATGAAGATTTAGACATTCCTTTTAAGGCAGTTGGAGAAGCAGCCGAGGAAGCAATCCTAAACTCCCTTATCACAGCTGAAGCTGTCACCGGGAAAAACGGTGCCTCTCGTCCAGCACTCCGAGATTTAGTGGCAAAGCATTCAATCACGTTATAAAAGGGCTATATATGTGTGTATGTTCTATATATCAACGTGTGCGACCCTTATAGTAAGAGTCGCACACGTTCTTCATTTATAGCTATTTAACACCATTAAAAGGAGATCAATAACAGACACTCTTCGTTATAAAAACGTTTTTCTCTTAAACTAGAATGAGTAGTAACGTTTGTATCGCTTCACCATTTTCTCTGTAATAGTGCCTTAGATAAGAAACAGGAAGCAGACAGCCATATTAATCAATCACACATGATGATGACACCGCATTTAGAAATAAACTAACGCTTTTAACAGCTTCCATGCCAATTAGTTAGTTATTTTTTAATGCCATAAACACGCCGATACTTTTCCTGTAGATAGGTAATGAGATGATCAGGGTTCAATTTTTCACCCGTTGCTTCATGTAAAAGTTCGAGCGGTTCCTTGCTTTTTCCATATTGATGTATATGGGTGGTTAACCACTCCTTGATAGGGGTTAACTCGCCTTTAAGAAGCAACTTGTCGAAATCAGGTATATCATTTTGCATGGCGTTTTTTAATTGAGCGGCATAAATATAACCGAGGGCATAAGATGGGAAGTAGCCGAACATCCCTCCTGGCCAATGGACATCTTGTAGCACACCTTCACCATCATGAGATGGTTCAATACCAAATAACTCTTTCATTTTGTTATTCCATGCTTTCGGAAGATCAGACACTTCTAATTCACCATTAATTAATGCTTTCTCAAGCTCATAACGTAAGATAATATGCAATGAATAACTCATTTCATCTGCTTCAATTCGAATGAGTGAAGGACCAGCAACATTAATTCCCCGGTAAAAGTCCTCTAAACTAACCGTATCGAACTGACCGTCCGAAAATGTTTTTAAGGTTTCATAATTATGTTCCCAGAATGCAAAATGACGGCCTACGAAATTCTCCCAAAATAATGATTGGGATTCGTGGATTCCCATCGATGTACCCGTACATAGGGGCGTATTAATCAATTTCTCAGCAATATTTTGTTCATAAAGAGCATGACCACCTTCATGGATCGTGCCGAAAACAGCTGTGCGGAAATCGTGCTCATCATACTTTGTGGTCACGCGCACATCATGAGGGTTTAAACCGATAGCAAAAGGGTGGACCGTCTTATCTAATCTACCGGCTTCAAAATCATAACCCATTTTCTCTAAAATATGGCGACTGAACGCCGCTTGCTTTTCTTCTGGAAAAAAGTTAAAGAGAAATCCTGTCTCTGGTTGATTAGATGCGTCCACTACCTCTTTTAAAAGGGGGACGAGCGCCTCTTTTAATTTACCGAAAACGTCATCAATAATATCCACAGTTAAACCTGGCTCGTAATCATCTAATAACGCATTATATTTATTGCCTTCATAACCTTTCCACTCCGTATATTTACGGTTGTAAGCCACTATTTTTTCTAAATAAGGTTTAAATGCCTCAAAGTCCCCATCCTTTTTAACTTTCTCCCATGCGGACTCTGCTTGTGACGTTAAAATAACATACGCTTTATACTCTTCTGGAGGAATATTTTTAAACTTACTTAACTGTTTTTCACATTCTTTAACGGTCTTTTGGGTTACTTCTTGAAGATTTCCCCACTCTTCGTCTTTACGAAGTTCTGTTAAAAAATGTTGCATCTCTTCAGACACTGACATATTAAAAAATTCCGAAGAAAGTGACCCTAGAACTTCAGAGCGTTGTGAAACCCCTTTTTTTGGAGCCCCGGTTCGTAGATCCCAAGCGATGAGACTAGCAGCCTCTCTGTAGTGCCCCATCTTCTTGACGTAATTCATAAATTCTTCTTCTAACGTTAATGTGGTTGGCATTCTTGCTTATCCCCTTTCAGCAAAATATGAATAATGTAATATCTATCCGTTTTATCATACCGTTTCCATTGAAAAAATGCACCCAATAAGGAAGGCTCATGTCTTTAAAAAGACGAAGAAGATTGGTTATAATAAAAGTAGGTATAAAGCGCAAGAAAGGATGTGTATGCCATGACTTTTACAATAACTGAACAAGCTGCGGCTTTTTACAAAAAAGAATTAAATTTAAATAAAGGGGATTCATTATCCTTTTATGTCCGAGTTGGAGGCGTTGGATCAGGCGGTTTCTCTGCTGGGCTGTATAAAGGCAAACCAGACATTGAATATACGAGTGTGGAAAAACAGGACATTACCTTCTGTATTCATCAGGATGATATGTGGTATTTCGATGGGATGACCATTGATTATCATGACGATTATAATGAAGTGACGTTTGAAAATAGCCGAATAGGCAGTGTCATAAATCCACAATAAAACGGGAAAAGTCTACACTCTTCCCGTTTTATTCATCATCCGCCTATATGGGACATTTCAATTTTTTTAAGCTGCTGTTTATTGGTATGTTTTAACCGCTCTTCTGAGTAGCGATCATCTCGCTTTTCCCAAATGTCCTTAACAAAGGCAGCTAGCTCCTCATCAGTAGCATCAGAACGTAGAACGTCTCGCACATCATGGCCGCCACTAGAAAATAAACATGTCACTAACTTTCCATCGGCGGATAAACGGGCTCGAGAGCAACTAGCACAAAAAGCATCCGTGACAGATGAAATAATGCCAATCTCTTGCCCATTGTCTTTAAATCTAAAGCGATCAGCCACTTCTCCGACATAGTTGGGTTCCACTGGTTCTAAAGGAAGCTCTTTGTTTATCATGTTAAATATCTCTTGTTTACTTATAACATGGTCTAATGTCCACCCATTTGAGTTTCCCACATCCATAAATTCAATGTAGCGAAGAATAATAGAGGTGTCTTTAAAATAATGTGCCATTGGAAGAATATCTTTCTCATTCATGCCACGTTTTACAACCATATTTATTTTGACACCGAGCCCTGCCTGACGAGCTGCTTCGATCCCTTCAAGCACTTTATGAACACTTACTCCCCTATCGTTAATTGCCATAAACGTATTATCATTTAATGAATCTAAACTAATTGTTACCCGTTTTAAACCAGCCTGTTTCAGCTCTTCAGCATACTTCGGTAAAAAAACACCGTTCGTTGTCATGGCAATATCGTCAATACCTTCAACCTCATGTAACATACTGATAAGGGTTGAAAGGTTTTGACGCATTAAAGGTTCGCCACCAGTAATACGTAGTTTTTTTACACCGCCTCTATTTGCTAAAACGCTTGCGAATCTAGTAATCTCTTCAAATGTTAGAATGTCATCTTTCGGCAAGAATTTAAAATACTTATCGAAAATTTCCGCAGGCATGCAGTAACGACAACGAAAATTGCATCTGTCTGTGACAGAAATGCGTAAGTCTCTTAGAGGTCGTGAGAATTTATCTGTTATAGCTTTGGTCATTCTGTCACCCCCATCATCCTTTCATTATACGTTGGTTCTTTTTGAGAAGACAAGGGGGGTGACCTTTTTTCTTGTTACAGCCAATCCTACTATTTGTTATAAGACTACTGAATTTCGTCTTTTATAAACATCTAATCTTTTGCATTTTCAACTTGATGAGAAAGACGGTTAAGTCGACTATTTGAATACTCCCACTGGTCATGGTTCAAGTTAACTATTTTTGCCTCTTCAAGCCTTTGTTTAGCTTCTTCTAAAGCTTGCGTGGCATTTTGTAGCTGAGTCGCATCCATACTCATCGTTGCTTGTCCTACCATTCTTTCTGCCGCCTGTATGGCTAATTCTACCTGTTCGATCTCATTGTAATCTTCTGTCACGTTCTTCACCCTTTCATTGAAACAGTTATACATAGTATATGGCCGTTTCAAAAAACTATACCGGGACTAAAGACGTGTTTCGTGACTGGGCGACACAAACGGATTCGTATTGTTTAACTATTTGGCAGAGCGCTTGCCCCAATATTGGAAATAGTTCGTTTTAATATTCCCATTGTACAATTTACGCTTTTTAGTAGCCTCAGCACCATACAACTTCTCAAAATAAGGATGTGAGGTTATGATATAAACCGACCAAGTTGATAACGGTCTAAACGTCTTACCCATGTCCCTATATAATTGTTCTACATGACGTTTTTCATTCATACGTTCACCATAAGGCGGGTTACCGACTATAACGCCTTGCTCTTCACTCGTTGTAAAATCTTTCACTTGCATTTGTTTAAAGGAAATTAAATCAGGGAAGCCAGCTTCAATAGCATTGTTGTTTGCCAGTTCAATCATTTTATGATCAATATCTCCACCTAGAATGTGAAGTGGTTGATCATATTTAGCTAGATCTTCCGCTTCTTCTAATGCTCTGTCATGCCACATCTTATCAAACCAATGCCACTCCTCAAAAGCGAATGACCGATTAATACCAGGTGCAATATTTTGACCGATCATGGCCGCTTCAATCGGCAACGTTCCTGACCCACAAAACGGATCATAAAACGGCTTATTCGGTTCCCAATGTGTGAGCTGGATCATGGCCGCCGCCAGTGTTTCTTTCAAAGGGGCTTCATTGTGTAAATAACGATAACCCCTTTTATGTAATCCCGTGCCGCTCGTGTCAATGGTAAGACTCGCGATATCTTTATGTATGGCCACTTCAATACGCTGTAAGGCACCTTTTTCTTCAAACCATGTCACCGCATAACTTTGTTTTAAACTCTCTACGACCGCCTTCTTTACAATGGCTTGGCAATCAGGCACACTATATAGCTTTGACTTAACTGAACGTCCAATCACTGGGAATTCAGCATCTTCTGAAATGAAGTCTGCCCACGGTAAAGCTTTCGTCTGTTCAAATAACTCCTCAAAACTTTCAACCTTAAACTCCCCTACAAGTACTTTGACTCGATCTGCAGTTCTAAGCCACAAATTTGTACGGGCAATAGCAGATGGCTCTGCTTCAAATATCACTTTACCATTTTCAACAGTGACATTTTCATAGCCTAAATCACGTACTTCCTTTGCAACAATTGCTTCCAAACCCATGGCGGCTGTTGCAATCAATTTTATTTTAGTCAAAAAAACCCCTTCTTTCTGTAAAAAAATTTATGTTAGTAGCATGAAATAATGACTAGTATCATATCACGCGAGCGGTATTAGAGGCCAACAGAGCTCCTAAATGCATCCGTAGTTTAATTATGTATTTGCTAATCCCCAGTTAAGTATACAGGAACTCAACCAGAATTAAAAACGTCTTTTTCCTTACCCTCACACGCTTCTAACAACATGTCTCCTTCATTTAAAGATAAAACGTAAAAACCTCACGAGGGTTTCACCACGTGAGGTCATGTTCATAAATAATAGACACCATTTGTGCTTCGTAAGCCATGTTCTGTACCTTTGCACTACAAACGGGAGTCACCCTCGTACTAAGGTGGTAATCATCTGTCTACAGAACGATATCTGTCCTTTGCTCCGTTCATTTCCTTCGCAAAGATGCCCCTACCATGTTTTTGGGTTTCTCACTCGTGGGGTTTACCGCGTTCCACTCTGTCCGTTTCCAGACAGACTACGTCACTGTGGCACTTTCAAGGTGCACTTACCTTATTAGTAAACACTAACTTAGGCAAGCCTCCTGCCGTTAGCCTGATTCACAGACTACCCTGACTTATGAATTCGTCAGGCACGAACACTACAATCACTCTCAGATTGTGTGAGCATGGACTTTCCTCTACACTGTTAAACAGTGCAGCGATTACCCAGACACAAATGGTCGTTGTACCATGTAAGACAACATGATCTATTCTATCATAATCTCTATCTCAAAATCAATTGGTATTTTTAGACAACGATTGTCTAACACCTTGTCTTGCTAATTGATCTGCTTCTTTATTCAATTTGGACGGAATCCATTTAATAAAGGCATAATCAAACATGCTATCCATTTGCTGAAGAATATCTGCTAAAATCCCTCTATAAAGGGGGTTTTTCACATACTTCTTCTCGATCGCATCAACGACAACCTTTGAATCGGATCGAATTGAAATAATGGAGAAATCGTGCTCTTTACAAACCTCTAATGCTTTCAAACAAGCATAAAATTCAGCTTCATGGTTAGACATAGCCGGCAATGGAAACGCATGCCTCAACAAATAACCATTCCCTTTAATAAACACACCGGCTCCTGACAAACCTGGATCTCCTGCACTTGCACCATCAATATAGACTTCAATCACTGGTGTCAACCTACTTAATCGTAAAGTTTACTGCCAAAAACGTGTTTTTCCAAATTGGAAAGACGGCGTAAAATATCATAATTGGTATTCCCTGTAGTTGGTTGAGCTGGTGCTTGATTTTTCGTACGTTCATTTAATGACACCGTTTCTTTCTTTAAGCGTTCATTTTCTTGTTCAAGTGATTGGATACGATTTTCGAAGGCTTCGTAATCTTTAATTATATCATCAAGAAATTGATCCACTTCATCCTGATTATAGCCTCTCATACTTGTTTTAAAATCTTTTTCATATATTTCATTTTTAGTCAGTCGGGAAACTTGTTTTTTATCCACATCAGTCACCTCATATGTACTTCGTTTGTCTTTTATTCTTTCAGAATACTGCATTCTTGTCAATTCCAGCTCTCATTATTGATCTCATCTCGTACCATTTCTTCAATATCGTCCGGGGTTAAGTAAAAGATAGGATAGTCTGTATGGGCTTGCTTTTTGTCTGCTTCTTCCTTAAAGTATTTAGGCGTTCCTTCAGTCCCTTCATCATACAGTATGAGCGCCGCATCGCTTTTATCCACAATAAATTGATTTTTTAATCTTAATTGCGCAGGGCTGTCATAGGGTCTTTTTGTTATAAAATCACAATAGTCGCTTTCGTTCCACACTGTTTCATAAAGACTTTTAGTCGCCTCCGCATAACGCTCTTCCTGATTATGAAAAGGGGCGATAGTAGCTAATTGAATATGAGGATACACTTTTTTTAAGTGGATACATGATTCAGCAGACCATAATTCAACACCAGATTGGCCACTCGTTATAATCCATTTAACGTCATATTCTTCTATCAATTGGCCTATTTTTTTCGTCAATGCTTTCTTCAAATAAGGCAATTGGTCATGTTTTTCATTAAACACACCAATTTCATGTGGTTTGTAACCAGAAATGGCTAGTACATCATACATTTATGCGATGCCTCCTGAAATCATACTAGAGAAAAAGCGAATCAGCCATCATAGCCGATTCGCAACTTTTCACAGATCTTTACCAAAAAGGACGTGGTTGTGCTCCCCATGGACCTGTTTGGGCTCCTGCCACTTGGCCTGGCATGCCAAGACCTCCTACACCTGGACCTGGTCCCACATTAAAAGACTGGTTAAAAATACGATTCACCGTTGATTCTGTGTGCGGATAACTGTGGTGGAAATTATAGCGATGGTTTACTAGGTTTGTCGTATGGCTAGGGTGGACAACTGGTACAATATAATCGCAATTTAATTCCCGCACGTTACATTTTGGTGGGCAAAACTGTGTAGCTAACACTTGTGGTTTTGAACACGGGCGCTGAAACATGTGATATCCTCCTTTATATATAGAGTCAATATCAACTTATGTGCACCGAGCTCAACATGTACTAGTGTAATAACCTATTTTTTATTGTAGAAATAAGAAAGTCGTCCCGATAACGACGAAAAATAAACAAAGAAATAGCTTTGCCATTGTTGTTTCTCTCCCTTTACCATATCATGAAGCATAGAAAAACCCTTCATGATAAATATATGAAATATTCCTTAAAAGATCAATCCTTTTACACCATTCGACATAATTTAACAATTTCAATAGTTTTCATACTGTAAGTTTGAAAATAATTGTGCATCTCTCTCTCGAAAAAACAAGTATTATGCGCTTCCCCGGGAAATATCATTTAGGAAATAAACGCTCCTCAGTTGGCAAGAAGAGATGTAAACTACATGCAGAAATGATCATCACTCTTTTGTATACTTAGACGTATAACGTTCGAAAAAAGTTTACCTTTTAAAAAAATGATTACTTTAAGTTAACAATGTCATTAAAAATATACTTCAAGTTATAGACTTTAGAAGCTATGGCATTGTTTTCGTTAAGTAGTCGCACGTTTAAAATGCTTATATCGTTTTCATCGTAATTAATTATGTACCCTATTTAAGCTCTGTTTTTTGGGGATTCGAAGACCTACCTTTAAAAGTTCTGATGTTGTGATACAATCAATTGAGGGAATAATAGGCGAAGGAGAGATTATTTTGAAAAACATTATTGATAATAGAGGAGAAGAACATGAATTGATGCTTATAATTGTTACTATTTGTTCTTTTATTACTTTTAAAAAAATTACAAAACTCGAACGATATAAAAAGAAATTAAAAGGGTCATTTACACCTTATTAAAAATAGGAAAAACTTTATGAAATTGATTGACCTTCAATACGCATTTCATTTTCATCGAATACGTCACAAAAAAAGCAACAAAGTGAGATGTTTTACGTGCACAACTCACTCTGCTGCGTTGTTATAAGTCGTTTAACAGGTTACGGAACGCTTTCAATTCTTCTTCTGTAAACGTGAGACCTTTCCCCATTTTTTGATGGTCTGGGGACCATTCCCGGATGTCATACTTCGGCTCACGATTATTCCAACTGATTAAGTTGAGTTCCTTCTTCCAGCCCTTCGGAGACTCCGATAATTCACCGATATGTTTTACAATTTCAAATTTAATATCTGCCATTGCTCTTACCTCCAATTTATTAATTAATAGTGAATCACTTAGCTAATATTCGTTAATTTCCACTCACAAACAGTTTATAGATATCTAGATTAATTTAGAAATGAAGTCATGTATAACTATTATAAGTTCTTGTACATCCGTACGTAACGTGTGTGATAACCAAGGCTTTCATTCAACTTGATCATCTGACTATTCTTTGTACTTACCACCGTATGGAGTGATGTGGCCTTCACTTCATTCAACGCCCAAAATTCTAGTTCAACTTTTAATCGTTTTGCATATCCTTGTCCTCTATGTGCCTCATCTGTCCATAAGGAGATGATATCAACTTGCTTGGCATCTTTAGGATTAATTTCTGCCCAAATATAAGAAATCATGTTGCTGTTCTTTTCTATGATTGAACAAAATAGGCTGTTAGCTGATCGTTTCGCGGAAAGCTGTTCAACTGTTTTGTTGATGTCTTCACTGGAAACATGATAGTTATCTATCCATGCTGCTGGCAAACTTTCATGAATGTTTGCAATGTTGTTAATTAGCTCTTTATCATTTTCAGAAACTCTTTTAAGGGTAAAGTTGTCCATTATGTAAATATCCTTTCACAGTTATTACGGCACGCGCCTAAGTTTCTTGATACATGTGAGTGCATTTACACGCCTATTAGCAGCAAAACAGACACACACTCACTATCAGTGTACGTTTCATTTTGACATATGTAAATCCGAGACCTGACACTATTAATGCAAAAAAAGAGTGATACTTAGCTAAAATTGTTTAGTACCACTCTTTTTAAATTTTATGGCTATTTAGTTCTTCACAACAATGTCATCTCATCTGACGTAAATTTAGTATTTTAAATAGCAAGCTGTTGCTTAAACCCTATGATTATATAAGTCTTACTGAAACAGTATAGACAATGATACTCTGTTAATAGCTCTACGGTACCACGTTTGATCTAATACCCTCATTAGACCATCAAGTTAACTTCACTTGAATATACACTAGCTAAGCATTAGGAGCTATTGCGTTTTGTCGTTCTTAACGGTTAGGTGTATAGCGAACCCAATTATATGAAGCATTGGCGTCCTCTCCATAATACCTTCCTGCCCACTCGTCAATACCATACGTATTCCAAATGTTCATCATAATTTTACTTGGGTTACTAGGGATGTTTTCCGTTGCTGTTGCAACAAGCTGGCCATTAACATACCAATTAATATAATTTTCTTGCCAATCGAACGCGTACGTATTATAACTATTTGCTGCATCGAACCCTAAGTCGTAAAGTATTTCATTCCCTCCTACGCCGTCCGTGTAATAATTGAATTGAACCTTAGTCGTGTCGTTTCCTAAAAATTCAATGTCAATCTCATCCCAAGGAGCGCCATTATAGGAAGGACCTGTGTACGTGAAGAAAGAAGAAATGACCCCTGATACCTTTGCTGGTTTCATAGATACCTCGTATAATCCATATCCATAAAAATTATTGGTCGTATACTCCGCACATTCATAGTTGTAAGGAGGTGCATATGAATAGTTTGTACGCAGTGACAACTCCATTTGGCCACCATAAAAGTTAACTCTGTTCTGGCTCCAATGACACCCGAAAAAGTAATCATCATTTTTCCAGCCATCAGACATATTCCAGTTTTGCCAATCATGACTGTTAAACGAATGATAGACTTCTTCATCTGTTACTGGATTGTGTGCATATGCCGCACCCGCGAAAGACATCATTAGTAACGTCAACATAACGATTTTAATAGTCTTGTTAATTTTAATCACTCCTAAATATAGTTTGTATTGCTAAAGCATTTCTCTATAATTAGTTAAGATTATTCATGATGCTAGCCTATCGCTTTTTTTCACTTTCTCTTTTATACTTCTACACTTTTCCATAAGTCCTTCATTTGCAGAATAACCCCTACATTACTAGAACTTCTCTAGATAAGTGTCCGTCTTCTTTATCAAAAGCTTAATCACTTTTTCCCTGTCATAGACTAACTTTTCCTGCAAAACATAGTATATTAAATAGAGCTTCATTATTTCAAAAATGGCTATGGACACTCTATATCGAACAATTAAACGCTTTTCTCATAGAATATAACTATTCTCTTTTTCTTATCATCTCACCCCTCCTCTACCTTACTAAATTTTGTTTACTAACTGCTAACTAAGGTGAATTAGTAAACAATAAAATCGTTTATGTAATTCTAAGATGATTAAAAGCGTTCGCAGCTGTCACCAGCATTTCCATTTACGAAACCGCTTTCATATATAATTATAAACTATTATTTCATAAGTTCAACTATTTTTCTAATTATGTAAAAAAGCCCCTTGAATAAGGCGCAGAGATCGGTCTATTTATAGTATTAGATAGTAGAGGAAAGCTCACTATATGACTAACCTCGTAAAAATTTTATCTAGTTTGAGAAGGGAATTTTAAAAACCGGTTATATTAATTAGCAACATCCTAAATCATTGACCTTGTACAATGTGTGATATCCGCCTTAATATGACTGGCTCTTTATTTCAGCTTCCTGTATTTGATATAGGAAAAATCCTAAAAATAATAATTTTTTATAACCTCGTAAAAAGACAAACTTTTATAATATATTATTTAAAGGTTCAGAGTTTTTTTAATCAGTTTAGCTACCTTTTCATAAAATGCATTCTCATGCGGTACAAAATGATTCTTATTAACTAATTTATCAATTGGAACCTTTCTTCCACTCTTATTTAGTTCAAATCCTTCGATTCTAATGTCTTCTTTTTCTTGTAAACAAAACTGATAAAATTCTTTGAATTGAGCTCTGACAATGCCTAAAACTTCATCTCTTTGAACTTTGAAATCATTAAATGTATTTTTACTTTGGTAAAGAAAAACATTGGCAAACTCTTTATCTATAAAACAATTTCTTTCAACACAATATTTAATAACACCTAACCCAATAAGTTCATCGAAAGATACTTTTATTCCAGTCTCTTCTTGTACCTCTCTAATCCCATCGCAAATTGTTTCATCTACTAATAAATGGCCAGCAGCAGTTATATCAAGAAGATTAGGATAATCCTGTTTCTCACTACTTCGAATCTGAAAGTAAATATAATCTATCCCTTCTTCATTAGTGGTGAACCAGCAATGAAATGTTTCATGCCAATATCCCAATTTATGAACCTCTCCACGAGAAGCAACACCTATTTCATTTCTATCCTCATCAAAAATTTTCAATTGCTCATTATCCATTTTAATTCTCCTTATAAATTACTTATTTTTACTTTATATAAATAAAAACTTTAGACCTATATTTTAAGACCATTGATATAAGGAGCATTTTTATGTAATGGTACCGGTAGTCAGGGCTAACCGACACTCCGTGAGGAACATGATTTTGAGTCGATTTTCTCCCTCTTCCCCTTACTTTTTAATATATCTCCCAATATATAAGTTACCTCTTCTATACAAATCCAGGGGATTAAGTGGTACAATGTGTATATAAAAAGGTTATATCGGAGTGGTTAAATGGAACTACTAACACACCAGTCGTCTGCTTCCTCGTCAATAAGTTATAAAATTAAATTCATTTATGAAATTGTAATGGGTATTCTGGCACTAATTTCAATCTTATTCATTTGGAACGAAAGCTCCCTCATTAGAAATCTTGATTTTATTATCTGGCTCATATTTGTCTTTGATGTTACTGTCCGTTTCTTTACTACTAAAGATAAGCTTGGTTATATAAAGAAAAACCCACTAGACATTGTAGCGATCATTCCTTTAGATAGTATATTTAGACTGGCTCGATTAGCTCGACTAATAAGGTTAATAAGAGCTTTAGCCATTATGAGACACTACTTCCAACCAGTTGCTGAAATACTAAAGACCAACAGTCTTGATAAAGTTTTAGTTTTCTTAGTGGCAATTATATTCGTTTCTTCTATACCAATACAGTTACTTGAACCTACTATAAACACTTACACTGACGCTATCTGGTGGGCCATTGTCACATCAACAACAGTTGGCTATGGAGACATTTCACCAGAAACCGTGGTTGGAAGGCTCATAGCAGTTGTACTTATGGTATTTGGAATCGGTTTGTTAGGGTTAGTGACTAGCTCAGTAGCTTCATATTTTCTAAATAAAGTGAACAAGGAAGAAAGTTCAACAGTTAAATACCTTAAAGATCAAGTAGAACATATTGAAGAGTTATCAGATGAGGAGATTGAAAGATTGAAGCTATTAATTGATAGTTACAAAGAGAGAAGAACATGAAGACCAACTTAAATGAATTACTTTACCCATCTCTCATTCCATTCTTTTCAAGCTACACTTTTTATGGCTTGGCTTTATTAAGTATTTCCTTCTGCACACTCTTTCGTTTTAACAATAAAGTTGTAGTCAAAACAACTGAGCTTATAGAAAACTTAAGTATTGGTTACATAAAGTTATTGAGCATAACAAGCTAATACAGAGCATTATGAGACATACTCCTTCTCATAGTGTTTCTTTTGTAATCGAGTAGGAGTGGGGGGCATAGCCCCGACCTCTCATACTGCCCTACGTACCGATCAGTATACGGCGGTTCAATCTTTTAAGTAACGTCGTTCATAAAGAAAGGGGATATCTTTTAATCACCATTTGTGATAGCTCTTTTTTGATTGCAACTACACCGCCACTTTAGATTTAAGCGCCTGCCACACTCGGTTTTAATAATTTAGGCGTGGCGTTTTTTCTCTAGCCGCTTCAAACGGTTATTTAAATCTTTTTTATAGCTGAAGAAATTGGCTTTATGCCCTAGCTTCTCTCTCTTTTTTAAGATAGAAAGGCCTTGTTGAGCAAAATAATAGGCTTTTTCAATGTCTTTTTCAAAGTGTTCTGCTAGTTTGGCACGTTCAATCCATGTTTCGATAGGAGGAAAAGTCCCTTCCATAAGGGCTTGGTCTAAATATTTAACTGCTAAGTCAGGTTTCTTCATTTTTTTGTAAAGACTGCCAAGCTGATAATAAACCGTTGGAAGAGGTTGTTGCGCTCGTTTAATGGCTTGTTTAAAATGTCTTTCTGCCCAATCAAACTTTTTTAGCTTTTCAAACCAAGCACCTATGGCAACGTGTTCTTTTGCAGAGGCCGAGTCTTCTAATGGATAAATAATCTTTTTGGCAATCAGGGCATAAAGCGAGATTAACGACCGAACGTCTTGATCATTGTGTGCGATAATACCGCTTAAATGGTGAGGGTTTTTATTAGTTAAGTATTCAAAGTATAATAGCGGTGCTAGACTTCCTGGCACATCTCCTTCTCGCTTTAGAGATAATTTATGCTCTTCTACTATAGCAAGCCGGCATGAAGGGAGTTCATCTTTCCATAAGCGTCTCGCACTATGGAGTAAATCAATATGTCCAAAGGCAGGTAGTTTTGGTAACTGTTTTCTAATAAATGCATGACGAGATTTCACTTGTGGCCAGTCAAATGACTTGCCGTTATAGCTCACAAGATAGTCTTCTTCATGAAAATCATCAAGAAATCCTGATAAAAAAGCGGCTTCACTTGCCGGACTTTCTAATAAATGCTGTGTCACCTCGATCCCGTTAGCCATTAGGCGAGCATAGCCAATAAGAAAAATAACATTTCCTGCCCCAGTGGAAAGACCTGTCGTCTCTGTATCAAAAAAAAGCAGTCGATCCAACGGCTTCCCTGCAAACGAAAGAGGGTGATCTTGCAAATCGTCTTGCCAAAAAGCGTGAATGTCTTTCATGTCTTCGACTAGCTGTTTATCTTGCGCGCTTTCATATGGGTAGATAACCCGCTTACGGAAGGCTCGTTCATTTTCAAAATAAAATGGCTCAAAGCCTAATGCCCTAAACGCTGTTTCGTCATCAGTTGGTTCTGGTGCTTCGTTCTCTATGCCGCTTTTTAGTTCTCCCTGATCTTTTTCTTCAGGCAGTTGTAAATGATGTTTCATTCTTAACAATTTCGCTTTCATACTCATCGTTTCAGTCACCTCACTAACAAATGTCTCCCTTTATGCATTGGCATCTACTGCTTCTCCAATTAATTGGGTCACCAATCGTTTTATAGAAACTGACGGGTTTATACTTCCTACCCCAACACAAGACGGACAGCCACTTTCACAAGGACATCCGCTAACAAAATTTAACGCTTCGTGTAATATGACAGACATTTGCTTAAAAACACTTTCACTAAGACCAATCCCCCCTGGGTAACGGTCGTATAAAAACACAGTCGGCTGTCCTGAGTGTACGGCTTTCACTTCCGGTACGGCATGTAAGTCATGTTTATCACACATGACATGGACACATGCTACGTGTTGAAGCACATGGGCCATTCCCATTAATACGAGTTCAGTTTGATCGTCTTGTTGTTTTTCACTAAAGCTATCGTTAGAAAATGTCAGGGCTAACCCGTTTGAATGAAGTTCTTGTTCTGGTAAGTGAATAGGACCTGATCCGATGTTTTCAAAGGTTTCTAGCTTGATTTTTTTAAAAATAGTGGCCATTGCTGTGACCATTACATCCCCATATTGTATCCGATGGCGCCCACATGGCTGATCGTGATCGACTTCTAGAACCTTCAATTTCACAGCTAAATTAGCATCTGTAAAGTACTCCACATCAACGGCACGCACATAGGCTTTTTTCTCTTCCCAGTCCAAATACTCCACTTGGAATTGCGTCCCTTCGTGCAAGTAGATCGCTTCGTCGTGAAGGAGAGTCATGGCACTGAAGGTATCCATTTCACCGATGACACGATGATGCGCCGTGTCAGATTGGTCGATGATCACGACGTTTTCTTGGGCAGCTGATCGAAGGCTAATATTATGAGCTGGAAAGGCGTCATTCATCCAATACCACGACTCATGACCGTCATGCAATACCCGTTCTTCTGTTAAATAGTCAAGTATGTCGTCCACCTCTACACCGTCAAACGTGTCACCCTTTTTGAAAGGGAGTTCATAAACTGCACATTTTAAGTGATCGACTAAAATAATGAGATTATCTTTATTAATTCGTGCTGTTTCAGGTGTTCCGTGAAAGAAGTAGTCAGGATGCTGAAATAAGTATTGATCAAGTGGTGATGAATTTGCCACCATGAGAACGAGGGACTCGTCTTGCCTGCGTCCTGCCCGACCAGCTTGCTGCCAGCTAGACGCAATGGAGCCTGGGTAACCGTTCATCACACATACTTGTAGTTGACCGATGTCTACTCCTAATTCTAGGGCATTCGTACTGACGACCCCAATCGTTTCACCGCTTCGCAGGCTTCGTTCGATTTCCCTGCGCTGTTTCGGTAAGTATCCCCCGCGATACCCCCTGATTGACTTCTGAGTGAGCTCGTTTTTAACAAGTTCTTGTAAGTGACTTAAGATTACCTCTACACGTACCCGACTTCGCGCAAAAACAATGGTCTGTATCCGTTCTTTCAAAAACTTAGAAGCTAATTCATTCACGACTTTCGTGGCGTTTTGTCGTATGTTTAATTGCTTATGAACGATCGGGGGGTTATAAAAGACAAAATTTTTCTTCCCCTTAGGTGCACCATTATTGTCAATGAGTCGCACTGGTTCCCCTGTTAATTCAGCGGCCAACTCAGTGGGATTGGCAATCGTTGCAGACGTGCATATGAATGTTGGATCACTGCCATAGTATGCGCAAATCCGCTTTAATCGACGGATCACATTGGCAACATGAGAACCAAAAACGCCGCGATACGTGTGAAGCTCGTCAATGACGATCGTGTCTAAATTCTCAAACAGTGAGATCCATTTCGTATGATGAGGTAAAATCGCTGAATGAAGCATATCTGGATTTGTAATAACGACGTGCCCGGCTTTCCTTACGACTTGACGTATATTGGCTGGTGTGTCTCCGTCATACGTATAACTATTAATTGACACGTCCATCTCGTCGATCATCTCGTTAAGTTCTGCTTTTTGGTCTTGAGCCAACGCTTTCGTTGGAAATATATAAAGTGCCCGACTTGCTTTGTTCATCATATGTCGTTGTAAGACAGGTAAGTTATAACACAATGTTTTCCCTGAAGCTGTCGGCGTCACAGCGACGATATTTTCACCCTTCATTGCCGCTTCATAGGCACTTTTTTGATGTGTATACAACGCATTAATTGAGCGGGTTTGCAATGCTTTTTTCAAATGAGGATGAATATCGTCTGGAAATGGAGACGTTTTAGCCGGTTCCGCATCTAATGTGTGCCAATGCGTCACATTGGCGTCTCTTTTTAATTCCGCCATGAGCTCTTCTAATGTTTTTTTACGAAACATCCTTTCCCCTCCGTTCTCTTCTGTCTCATTATAGCGAATATACGTTTGCATGACAATCGGCCATGCTAAAGCATGGCCGATATCTGTTTCTCCTGATTAAAATAATGGTTGTTATGTGCCGCAAAAGGTTCTGTAAGGCGTGTTTGACGGTTCAGGTGGGCTCGTATAAGCGTCTTGATCCCGTTCATGGTCATAAGGTTTAAGTAACACATCTAGAAGTTGATTCATCACACTGAAATCTTGTTTTTCGGCTGCTTCGAGAGCTGCTTCCACGTGATGGTTTCTTGGTATGACAGCAGGATTCGATTTTTTCATCAGATCACGCACTTCCTCATCAGAAGCGTCTTGTTTTTTTAACCGCTCCTGCCAGCGTGAATACCAATGCTTAAAATCGGGCTTATCAGGCAATGCTAACTGTCTGCATTCTCCAAATATTAAGGCAATAAATGTATTCGTGTAATCCATTTCGTACGTTTTCATTAAGCTGAGCAAATCTTTAATAAGAGCTTCATCCTCTTCTTCCTCATTAAATAACCCTAACTTCGCTCGCATGTTTTCAAGCCAATAAGACATATAGCTGTCACTAAATCCTGAAATAGCGTCTTGTGCCATTTCTACCGCCTTGTCTTCGTCATCAGCTAATAACGGTAGCAATGCCTCTGCTAAACGGGCCAAATTCCAGCCTGTTATATACGGCTGATTTCCGTACGCATATCGGCCTTGAACATCTATCGAACTAAACACCGTGTCAGGGTCATACGTATTCATAAAGGCACAAGGACCATAATCGATCGTTTCTCCACTGATCGTCACATTATCCGTGTTCATGACCCCATGTATAAAACCGAGAGATTGCCACTTTGCCACGAGCAATGCTTGCTGTTCAATGACTTGCTGCAATAAAAAATGATAAGGATGGTCCGTTTCTTGACCTTGAGGAAAGTGCCGTGCTATAGCATAATCAGCGAGAGCTTGTAGATCCTGTTTGTCTCCCCACCTTGCCGCATACTCAAATGTCCCTACTCGCAGGTGACTTGAAGCCACACGTGTAAGAATAGCTCCAGTTAATGGCGTTTCCCTCATAACGGTCTCGCCTGTTTTTACCACACTTAAACTGCGATTTGTCGGAACACCTAAAGCATACATCGCTTCACTTATGAGATACTCTCTTAGCATCGGTCCTAGTGCTGCCCGTCCGTCTCCCCCTCGTGAGTAAGGAGTTCTCCCTGATCCTTTTAATTGGATATCCACGCGATGACCTTTGGGGGTTAGTTGCTCACCAATAAGCATGGCTCTTCCATCACCAAGCATGGTAAAGTGGCCAAATTGATGACCCGCATAAGCTTGTGCAAGGGGACTTCCCCCTTCTGGCGTACGATTACCGGCAAGCACCGCAATCCCCTCATCTTTTCTCAATTCATTAGCATCTAGACCTAAATCGTCTGCTAACGATTCATTTAAGACGACAAGGTCAGGGGACGACACTGGTGATAACGCAATGTCACTATAAAATATAGTTGGTAATTCCGCATAACTATGGGCTAATTGCCATCCTGTGTTATCGATATTCTGTCCCATTGTATCTCCTTTTGACATGTGACTTATAGTTAGGTTACGCATGTTCTTGCTATTTTTGCAACGAATCCACCTCTTTCATTACTGTACCCTCTCAAAAATGGCTTTTAAACTAGTCTTAGCATATTCCCCCATAATAAACGAGCATTTAACGTGTTATGACTTTCACTTCCTGAACGAGATGTTGAATGAACGTGGCGGCAGAGTGGTCAGTAGCAAGTCTCGGATTTTGACCTGTCCACAGTGACATATATGCGGGGTTATGCTGATCAGCAGATGCTTTCCGAATAACTGACGTGAGCGTATTTTGCACGGGAAAAGGGGGCACAGACGGATAATCTTTCATATCATCAATAAATGTATTTTTTATCCCTCTCGCCCATTTTCCAGAAAAGGCTTTAGTCAGAACTATATCATCTTCATTGGCGTTTAAGATGACTTCTTTGTAAGTGGGATGTGCGCCACTTTCAGCACATGTTAAAAAGGCTGTTCCCATTTGAACAGCTGAAGCTCCTAAATACCTAGCCGCAACTAAACCACGAGCATCCATAATGCCACCTGCGGCAATGACTGGAACGGTCACATGATCAGATGCTTGTGGAATGAGTGACATTAACCCAATCAAACTTTGGTCGCGTTCTGCTAAAAAATGCCCTCTATGTCCGCCAGCTTCAGAACCTTGGATAATAATCATATCCATTCCTTTGCTTTCTAATATCATCGCTTCATTGACAGTTGTGGCCGTTCCCATTAATTTCACGTTTTCTTTCTTTAACTCAGCAACTACCTCTTCAGCTGGGACACCAAATGTAAATGAGCAAATTGGCACCTTTTCTTCTAAAATGACGTTAATCTGTTCCTCGAAGTTTCTTTTCATTGAAGCTGGTGTAGGTAAAGAAGGATTCCCGCCTTCAACACCTAACGCTTTCCTGATGGGACGCAATTGGTTTACCGCTGCTTCCACTTCTTCCACAGATACATTAAATGTATTCGGAACGAACACATTCACGCTAAAAGGATTTGATGTTCGTTTTCGCACGTCTTTAATGTGCTGACGTAACGATTGTGGTGTCATATAACCCGCACCAATAGAGCCTAAAGCCCCATGTTCCGACACACACGACACCAGTTCAGGGGTTGTAATTCCCCCAGCCATCGGCGCTTGAATGATCGGGTAGTCAATTTGTAACATGTCAGTCAAGTCATTCGATAACATATCAGCTCACCTCTTAATAAAAATTTAAAGTGCTCTCACATACGCCATCTTCACCAAAAATTATACAATCCCCCATCTTAGTTGCACCATTCACAGCTTTAAAACGAGTAATTAATGAAACGCCCTCCTTTCTCTTTGTTAATTCGTTTCCTTCGCTTCATTTTTAACTTGCTATTGATAAACGAGACAGGTCTACCTAGGTAATTCATCAGCATACATACTTCTTAATTGCGTTAGAGATTTTAAATGGGTCAGTGCTTCCGTTTCTTTTTTCATACCTACGGCTAAAATCACGTTCTCGATTAAAAAGGTTGGGCCTATCATCGAATGGAAATCTGTTCTTTCACCACGGCTGGAGAACAATTGGATATCCACCTTCCCTGTAAATTCTGAGATCAGTTGATCTGTAATGAGAAGTGTTTGATAGCCACGTTTCTTGGCGTCGTCAAGGATCACTTTTGCTTCACTTAACATACGTACAAATCCAAATAAGACGACTAAATCCCCTTGTTTAAAGTGTACCATGTCTTCTAAAATGTCGCTTCCACTACTTGTCATATGAACGATGTTCAGGCCAAAGCGTTTTAGCCGGTGATGCATTAACACCCCTAATCCTTTTGAGGGCCCTGGACTATAAATATAGACGGTCTCCGCTTTAACTAGTGCCTCTATTGCTGTGTCAAATTGAGACGCTGATAAATGTCTCATCGTTTCCTTTAAATTAGCCATTCCTTGTTCCAGTTGATCGTGTTGCCATTCATGAGCAGTTAATCTTTCCATTGCTTTTTCAAAGTTCCCAACTGGTGTCACATCCATTTCCCTCATTCTCCGCTTAAAATCTTTTAAATTAAGAAAACCCACACTTTTCCAAAATCGCGATACTGATGCAGTACTCACATTTAAAGCCTCTGCAATTTCCTTTTCTGTAGAAAGGAGCACATCTTGCAGATGGCGATTAATGTAGTCCGCAATTTTAATTTGATTAGGGGACAAGTTTGCTGTTTTCACATTGAATAGTTGCATTGTATCATCTCCACTCCCTTAAGTGATTCGTATTTTCATTATACATGTATGTTTTAATACATTAAATTCAATCATGAAATTTTTACATCATATTTACATAACATAAAAACTTTATTAATATTTCCCAATTACACTAAAGGAGAGTTCAATTAAAGGAGGCAGTCACTCACATGACGCAGTTAAAAAAACGTTACTCGTTGACGCAATCTCAGAAAATGATGGTTTTTATTTTGTCTATGTCGCTTTACGGCTTGTCCAACATGATCACGGAGCTTCTACCGAAAGTCTATTTAGGACCAGTTGAATTTTCAGTAGAATACTTTGCCTTTATTCCACTGACCCTTTGTATTTTATTTCATCCTCTTTATGCAGCCGTAGGTGCTTCGTTAGGCGAGGTTATTTTCGGCGAAATCATGCTTGGTCAATTTGGCGGACTTGGTGAATTAGAAAAATTTATTGCTTTTTCGCTTGCTATGTATGTTGCAGGGACGATGGTTAAAAATCCGAAAAATCGACTACAAGTCGGTGTCGCTGCTATTAGCGGTGTGGCCATCCATCAATTCATTAGTGCTGTTGTGGATATTGGAAAAGTGTGGATCGGTGTAGAGGAACTTGAAGCAGTGCCAGGATTAGCTGAAAGTATCGTCGTCATTGAAGGATTCTCTTTTTTAAATGACGTGCTCTTCTCAGGGATTTTATTCGCATTACTCCCAACCTTATATTTAGTGCCAAGACTCTATGGCAAAATAGAACCGCTGTTAGGCATGAAACCTCGTGATAATACGTTAAGCTATTCATTAAAAGAGGTCCTTGGTCCCCGGGTCATCGTCATATTAATTATTCTTTCAGGTATGGCCATGATTGCAGAATTTCTTGCTGAAGCGGAAATCACTCTTGTGGAATGGGATATTGATTTTGTCGCTCTCTTTGGGGAACGCTTTATCTTTATCGTCATTGGAGTAGCCGCCCTTATCTCTGTTATGACTATCTGGCTAATGAGAAAACAAAAAAACGCAAAGAACGGTGAGAATCGCTATGTGTCATAATCATATTGCTATCGAAAATGTGACATTTACCTATCCAGGCGGCGAAAAGCCCGTTTTATCAAACATTTCCTTTACATTAGAAAAAGGGGATTTTGTAGGCATAATAGGAGGTAATGGAAGTGGGAAATCCACTTTATGCAAATTGCTAAATGGCATCATTCCACATTATTATGTAGGTGATTTTTCGGGCCGTGTCATGATCAATGGGCTTGATACGCGTGAACATAAAGTGGCTGATCTCTCACGTTATGTCGGATATGTTTATCAAGATTTTGAGAATCAAATAGTACGCCCGACAGTGATCGATGATGCAAGCTTTGCTTGTTTAAATTACGGCTATGCCGATTATCGAGAAAGGGGCGCACGGGCACTAGAGTTAGCTCAATTAAATGTCAATCTAGACGAATTTGTTTGGCAACTAAGCGGCGGACAAAAGCATTTACTCGCCCTCGCCGGTGCGCTTTCGTTAGATCCAGACATTCTTATCGTAGACGAGCCTGTTGCCCAACTCGATCCCGTTCATGCCCGCCTTTTTTATGACATTTTAAAAGATATTAATAAAAATAGAGGCACGACGATTATCGTCATTGAACACCATACAGAATTTATTGCAGATTATTGTCATCACGTTTTGCTCATGAACGAAGGCCAACTTGTTTGGAAAAAGGAAACGAAGCATGCTTTAAATGAAGTCGAACAATTAATGACGTATGCTATTTTTCCACCACAAGTGACCCAAGCTGCTTACCAACTTAATATGAAAGATTCTCCTAGCTCCTATCCAATTACGTGTGATGAAGCAATTAAACTTTTTAAACAGTCCGAGTCAATGTTTTTTAAATCGACATTAAAAAAAGAAGTCTCTTTTTCTCCAACCCGCGAATCGATTATATCGATGACAGGAATAGATGTATCATATAAAACGGTCTCGAGGAAAAAGCACAAAGTCATTCATGACCTTTCTCTATCTTTTGAAAAGGGGGATTTAATCGCACTAGTGGGAAATAACGGGGCAGGGAAATCATCACTTCTAAAATTATTAACAGGCCTCATTAAACCTGATAAGGGCGATGTCGTGATAAAAGACTTTCATACGAAGACTACCTCTCCTGAAAAATTAGCTAACATTGTCACATACATTTATCAAAATCCAGAAGATATGTTTATTGAAGATTCGATTCGAAAAGATATCGAATTTTACCTTAAAGCGAGAAAAGTAGCAAACTATCAGTCTTTCGTAGATGAGATTATTCGCATGTTCAGACTTGAAGATATTCAAGAGCGAGACGGTCGATTACTGAGCGGCGGGCAACAAAGGCGGGCTTCTGTCGCCATTGGTGTTGCTATGCAACCCCACATCATTTTGTTAGATGAGCCGACTGCTAACCTTGATATTGCTACAAAGAAGGATATTACTCATATGTTGAGTCAGCTACAAGAGCAAGTTGAAACGGTCATTATCGCTACGCATGACATGCAACTCGTAGCAGAATGGGCTAACCGCATCATCGTCTTACATGAAGGAAAAGTCCTCCATGATGGGACAAGAGAATCCGTGTTTAGTAATACCCCTTTACTAAAAAAAGCTGGGCTTATTCCGCCACAAATACTTGAACTGAGCAAAGATATTGGAGGTTCATCCCTTTCTTATTCAGTTGACGATTTTGTGAATAGGTGGAAATCAACACGTAAGGAGGTAGACTGTTGTGAACTATACGCGAAGGCTTCTCGATAACCTATCAGTTGAACAAGTAAAAATTGAATTATTAAACACAGCTTACGGTAACGGTGATACATTTATTGCAAAATTAGATCCACGGACTTTGTTTATATGGTATTTATTTTTCGGGTTTGTACCGTGGTTCATTCATGACCCTGCTATTTTAGGCGCGTTCTTTTTACTAATGGTCGTTATGACGATCATGACTAAAGTGAGCCCGCTCATCATTGTCATTCTCTGCCTTGGCTTACTCAGTCAAGCGGGCTATTTACTGATCGCTTCATGGTTTTTTGGCGGAAACTTAGACACCATCCTACCCTTACTAATTTTAACGTTAAAACTTTCTACCATTTCATTAGCAAGTATTGTCGTATTTAGTTCAATGGATCCAGAAAAATTGAGTGATGGCTTATTAAGCATTGGTGTGCCTAGTCAAGTATCGTTCTCAATCGCTTATGGGTATCGCATGCTTCCGAGCTTAGTTGAAGAATTTCATCAAATTTTTTTATCCTTTCGTTTACGAGGAAAAGCACCGGAGAAAAAGGGGTTACTTTATTGGAGAATGGTCGTTTATTTAATAAAAATTGCTGTCTTGTCGTTTTATCCCCTTATTTTAAGTTCAGCCAAACGAGCAAGGACCACAGTGGAAGCCTTAGAATCAAAAGGATATTCCAGTGCTCTTACCTCACCTGACGTTAAGAAAATTAAATTGCAACATATGCGTTTTCGCTTTCATGATCTAGCTTTTCTTAGTTTATCAGGTTGCTATATAGTCGCTGCATTTTTAGTCACATCATTTTATTAAAAGGAGATTGAGCCTAATGAATATTGATTTGCATACCCATATGAAACTTTCTAAGAAGACCTATTTTGATGAAAAGTATTTCAATACGATGGTGACAGAAGCTCTTGCGAATGATTTAAATGCTATCGCTTTGACTGAGCACTTTAATACGTTACGTTTTTCAGACATTTATGACTCATTAGATAAGCATTTCCCTTATGAATCCGATCATTATAATGCGAATGGCTTGAAAATATTCCCTGGTCTTGAAGTGGATATTGCTGAGACCGGCCACATCTTGTTAATAGGAGCAAGGGAATCAGTTAGAGCAATGCGCCATCATCTAGAACCGTTTACAGAGCCTGACCATTTTGTTCCTTTTAAGCAATTATTAGATTGGGCAGATGAGCTAAATATGATAAAAATTGGTGCTCACCCCTATCGAGATAGTACACCACTCCACCATTTAGACAGAGACTTGTTAAGTAGGCTTGATGCGTTTGATTTAAATGGAAAAGATTTATACGTACAGGGACAAGATCAACTTGTCCAAAATGTTTCCCGCCTTGCTGACGAACTCTCCCTCCCGGTTGTCGGCGGAAGTGACACACATCACTTTTTACAATATGGGAGTGTGTACAGCACATTTCCTGAACCAATCGCAACAATGACTGATTTAAAAAACGCTATAAAGGCAACTAATCAGCAGGTACACATTTCCCCATGCTTAAAAACAAAGGTGAAGTCAGCGATTCTTATGAAAAAAATGCTTAAAAGCAGTGTCCGTGTTTAAAGGCTTATACAGAAAAAGGCTTGCACTCATAAAACGCAAGCATTACCTTATCTAATAAGTTTTCACAAGACATAGGCAAAAATAAAACGATCAATTCAGTGGGAGTTTTCGTTCTTCTCCCACTGAATTGATCGTTGAACATTAGCATCCGTTATCCTCCACCTAAATAGAGTTACCTCGCTTCTCTATTTTGAGCAGAGAGGTTTACGGACGCTTATCAATGATAAACAGAATCACGTATTCAAGTAAAGTTAATTTAATTCTTTAAACTTAATAACTAATGACTTTCACACTGAGCGTCTAACGTTACTCGATATATTGATCAACAAATCCCCAGATAGTCTCCCAATAAGTAACAGGATCAACCTTTTCAGCGTCCCCGTGTCCTGCTCCTTCTATAATTAATTTCTCTTTATCAACAGAAGCTGCTTCATACACATCATCAACCATCTCATATGGGACAAAGGTGTCCTCATCACCGTGAATAAATAGGATCGGTGTCTCACTTTTAGACACTTGATCAACGGCTGAGGCTTCAAATATGTCATAACCAGCACGAAAGTTTGTCACTGTATTAGCTGCATTCAACACTGGAAATGGCGGTAATCCAAACAAGTCGTCTAATTGATAGGTAAATACGTCACTTACAGAGGAATACCCACAGTCTTCAACAATCACCTTCACATTGTCCGGTAAATCTTCTTCCCCTGCTGTCATCATGACAGTGGCGCCTCCCATTGATACACCAAATAAGACGATTTCGGCCTCCGGATCCCTTACCAGAATTTCATCAATCCACTGCAAAATATCTTTTCGATCGTGCCAGCCCATTCCGATATAATCTCCTTCACTTTCTCCATGGCCGCGAAGATCAGGTGCCAGCACGTGATAATCATTATTATAGAAATGACGTATATACCTTGTCATACCTTTCGCTTCACCATTATAGCCATGGACAACAATCGCCCATTTATGGCCAGCCTCTTCATTCTCATACATATAACTATTTAAAGATAACTGTTTATTATCCGAAGACGTTATCTCAAGAACATCTGGCTCATAATCTGCTTTAAATTGGTCGTCTTCTGCTTCCGCATCTAATGCTACAGAAGCTAATACCGCTTCACTCTCTGCTAAATTTGGATTGTCTTCCATAAACTCTTTCTCATTTGCCGCATTTAATGCGAAGTTGTAAAAATAATTTCCTACTAATCCGTAAGCGGCTATAAAAATGGTACTTACTGATCCTATTACAATTAATGTTTTTTTCATAAACTCTATCTCCAATTACGATGTATTTTCATAGATGTCTAATAGACGTTGTTCATCCAATGATGACTGAAGGTCAGGTCATGCAAAGCGTTCAATTGCTTATACTTAAAAGAGCCTTTTTAATTATAACTGATCTGGCTCAAATTTCAAAAATTTAAGCCACACTGTTAGGATAGGCATGCGAGTTTAATCACGAAGACCACTGTAAAAAACAAACATCACCGAAAGAATAAAAACATGTGTGGTAAACGATCCGTATAAGCAGCTGGTCAACTAGTTCACCTCTGTATTAATGATGGAAACGTTTTTTTCTGAACATATGTAGCACTTCTGCTTATTCTCACCTGCTAATCTATACAAAAATAAGTAGCACATCCCGCCACCACGGTATGTGCTACTAAACTAGGACATTTTATCTATTTCTGCCGTTCCCGTTTCCATTGCCGTTTCCATTGTTTCCATTGATCGGTTCTTCTAATTGATTATCGCCTGAATCTTCTTCATTTTGGACATCTTCTGTCGTGTTTTTGTTACGACCTTTACCATTTCCTCTACCATTATTCCCGGAATCAGAAATGACCTCTTCTTCCTCTTCTATGATTTCCGGAGTTGGCTCTGGGTCAGGGTCTATTACTGGCTCATCTTCTACCGGTTCTGGCTCAACCACTATGTCTTCCTCTGGTGTCGTTGCCATTGTGCCACCATTTAAATACGTTTTATAGTAATCCCACATCTGTGGATCTTCTCGCATCAGTGCCCAGCTTCCTGTTCCTTTTATATCATATTCGTTTATCAGTTCTAACTTCTTTTTAAACGATTGCTCGTTATCGAACCAGATGACATAATCACCAGCCGTCAATCTCACTCCTTCCGCAGAGATGATAGGATCGTTATCTGTCACAGTAAACACAGCTTTAGGCGTTTGTGAAGCTTCGTCAAAAATGACCTCACCGTTATAATGATTTACAACCGTTTGGATCTGATTATGCGAGATCCCACGGCCATTAATTAAAAAGCCATCTGCATTTCTTTCACCGTCTGTCTTCCACATACGTCCATAAAATGGGATACCTATGACTACTTTTTCTTTAGGAACTTGTTGGTTGAGAGCGTATTGAATTGAACGTTCTACAAAGGAATAACTTGCAACAGGCCCCGGTGTACTGCCTTGCCAATGCTCATCGTAAGCCATAATCATTAAATAATCAGCGTGCTTAGCTAGCTCTGTATAATCATAGTTTCCATGCCAACCAGTTGTCCAGCCATTAGGATTAGCAGCCACTGCTACTGATACTTCCTTATGGGCAGGAATTTTCTCACGGAGTAATCTAATAAAATCTGTATGCTCATCCCTATAAGCGTGTCCAACACCTTCGATATCCACATTGATACCATCCAAATTGTACGTCTCTACATATTCAGCCACTTCTGTTGACAGAGCATGCCGATTTTTAAAGGCATTTTCACCAGCCGTCCTATCCCAATGATTAGCCAGAAAAGGAACGACTTTTATTCCTCTACTATGCATGTCTGCTACGAAAGATTCTCTAAACTTATCCGTAAAGACAAGATTCCCCTCCTGATTAACATCAAAATAATTAGGAGATACCATGTTAAGAGAGTTATTCGTTCGATCTACTAATTGAACATAGTTGTCGGGACTTCCAAAATACAAATAAGACATATTAAATCTCTCATGTCCATTCCCCGCAAAAGTAGCCGTGCTAGATAATAGTAATAATAGAATGACAAAAATAATGGCGAACCTCATTTTTCTCCCTTTTTTCACCGATGCTTCCCCCTTATAATGTGTAAAAATGTGTATCTATAAGTAATTTAATTATATAGGGGGAGAGTCTTACAAACTAGGAAGGGTTGTTGGGTAGTTTACTAATATTTGAGAATCGTCATCCATTCATCACAAAACCAACAACAGAAAAGGAAAATAACATACAGGCTTTTCCCTAGTCTTTCATCTTGGTACTGTGCTGAAGTGATTTAGCACATGGCATTCCACTTTACGACGCATTTATGTTCATTGTATAGTAAGAACAGAAAGTGGTGAGACAATTTATGACAAAGATTTTATACTTCATAATAGCCGTAGCTTTTTTAGATACATTTATTCAGTTACCTATTATCACCCCCTATGCACAAAATTTAGGTGCATCACATTTTCTGACAGGGGCTATTATCGCCGTTTACTCACTAGCCAACATGGTAGGAAATCTTTTAGCCGGGCACTGGATTGACCGATTCGGGCGGAAGAAGTTATTGCTAAGTGGTATGCTTCTCGTGGCTATCATCCTGATTTTTTATCCGTTAACGCGTACTGGTTTTGAATTGTTTATTGTACGGTTATTACACGGTTTAGCTGGCGGAGCGTTAATCCCCGCTGCTTTTGCCTATGTTGGTGATAAAACGCGAACTGGAGAACGGGGCCGAACGATGGCTTACACAGGAGCTTGTATTGGAAGTGCAGCTATTATTGGACCAGCACTAGGTGGTGCCATTGCAGCAAGAGGGTCCACGGATGCTGTCTTTTTACTCGTGGCAGGACTGTTTATATTGACATCTATCCTAATTGTTACCCATATAAAAGAATCATACATCCCTTCGGATCGTGGGCATGTTCAAGGCAAAGACATACTCCTTTTAATAAAAGAACCACTTATTATTACAGCGTGCTTAAGTGCTTTCGCATTGATGGTGAGTAATGGGACACTAGCCTTTGCCCTACCGCTCGTAGTTGCTAGCGTGGGACTAAGCACTGCCACCACAGGCATGCTACTTAGCCTTTTTGGTATCGTAGCACTTGTCATATTTTTAACGCCTGCTAACCAGATATTTGATAAAAAAAAGCCCGTATCCCTAGTTATAACTGGGATTATTTTCATCAGTGTAGCATTGACCTTACTAAGCATGGCCACGGCACTTCCAATGCTTATCTTAGCCATGATGGTATATGGGATTGGTTTTGCATTTATTTTCCCATCAATGAATAAGATTGTGGCTGATGTGTCTTCAGAGGTCGATCGAGGTAAAGCGTATGGTATTTTTTATGCTGCTTTCTCTTTAGGTGTTGTATCAGGTTCATTTATAGCTGGAACTGCTGCCGAGCTATCATTTCATCCCTTTCTTGTCAGTGCCGTTATCATGCTTTCTGTTGCTGGGTTAGTTATATTAGCCGCACGTTTTTCACACTACTCGTCCTCTAAATAGGACCGTATGCGCTCATAAACAAACTCGCGGACAACGTTACTTTCGTTTAAAAGCTGATGCCGTCCATTTGGAAACAAGGCAATTTGAATGCGACGGCATTTTTGTTCATAAAATGAGACGTTTTTCTTCCAATCAACAGTGGTATCTTTCCCTCCCTGCAAACAATAGACAGGAATATCAAGGATCGGGCAGCTAATAATCCGCTTCTGCCACTCTTCCATAGCAAGAACCCATGAAGAAGAGAGCAATTTAACTTGTAATGGGTCGTTTTTTATAAAATCCCGGTACACATAGTCCTCAGAATTTTTTTTGAATCGTCTTTTAGATCTCGGCACGATCTTTCCAGCTGTTTTTAGGACCCCTTTAAACATATTCCATCCATATGGAATATACAAAGGAGCCACGAGCACTAATCTCGCAAGGTTTACTTTGTTCTCACTCGCTGCATGAAAAAGAATTCCGCCACCTGTGCTATGCCCTAATCCGATTATGTTTTGTCTATTTAATGTCTCCTCAATCACGTGATAGCCCTTTTCTACTGCTTCGACGTAGTCGTCAAAAGAAGCAATAGAGCCGGATTCACCTTGAGAAAAACCATGGCCAGGAAGATCAAGGCTAATCACGTCATAGCCGTCGTTAAGGAGCTTATTAATTGTTCTGCTCATGCCCCCAGTATGGTCTAAATAACCATGTACAAAGTAAATCGTGCCTTTCGGTTTTTCACGAAGAAATGCTTGAATAAATATTTTCTTTTCCTGCACTTCCACCGTTCCACATCTATAAGTAGTAAACGCTGTAATATCAAAAGAATAATAAGCTAAATAGTGTTGTAGAGAACTCGTAGTGAGATGTGGATTTAGCTTATTAAAATTAAAAACGTTATTATTCATTTCTTTAATCCATGTATGTGAGTGTTCCATTGTGTAATTCCTCCATTATGTAAATACACTATTGTTCGTAATCCTATTTTAACTGGAAATATGACATAAGCAAAATGTCTGATCTTTCCGTCTTTTCAATGATTTTCTTTCTCCTCTTTTCCAAAGAAAAAGAGATAGCATTTTGCTACCCCTCTATCTTGTATATTTTTTCAGCGCCGTTACCAACGCTTGTCCGTAAGCGGGTAAATCCGGTGGTCTGCGACTCGATACAAGATGTCCATCAATGATGACTTCTTCATTATGCCAAACGGCGCCAGCATTTACCATATCGTCTTTAATTCCCGGTGTACTTGTAACATTTTTACCTTCTAGAATGTTTGCAGAGATAAGAACCCATCCCGCATGGCAAATTTGACCAATTACCTTCTTTTGATCATTCATGAATTGAACCATCTTAAGCACTTCATCATAACGGCGAAGTTTATCCGGAGCCCAGCCACCTGGCACTAGGAGCGCCTCATATTCTTCAATGTTTATTTGATCAAAGCTATAATCAGTCATGACTGGAACCCCGTGTTTACCGAAATAGTGTTTTCCAGCTTCTTTTCCTGCTATATGAGCGATCATTCCTTCCTCTTGTAAACGATAATGAGGGTAAATGAGTTCAGAATCCTCAAATTCATCTTCCACGACGGTTAATATTTTTTTACCTTCCAGTGTCATCAGTCCGCCTCCTCTATCTCCATCTTATTTAGGGGCTATATACCCTTTTTATGTAACATACCCTTCAAACGGTCATTTCAATCTTTAAGTCCTTGAAAAAATTTAGGCAGCTATTTTAGCACTAATCTACCTTTCAGATGCTTTGTTCTAAGAATACTAGTAAGAACATATACTAGTCTCAGTGTTCTAAGTATGAGTTGAATAGGAGGTTCACAATGATGCTCACCATGGGGAAAAAACAGAAGCGTTTTATATTAGGATCAGCAATGGCTACTGCAACGCTTCTTCAGTCCACCGAAGATTCAGAATCTCTTACTAATTCGAGTTTGCAGGATGTCAAACTGAACCATTTATCAGTGCTGAATTTTACAAAAAGTGACGTAAAGTTAGAAAAAAGTCTAACGACACCTTTGAAGTTAAAAGTTGTCACCTCAGAGCCTACACGTTCAGTTGTCAAGAATACTGATATGCAATCAGTCTGGCCAGCAAACATTCTATTGACCAAAGGTGAAAGCGGAAAAAAAGTGAAAACGATCCAAAGCTATTTAGGCGACCTCGGTTACTACGTTTCAGAGCCTGACGGTGTGTTTGGAAGTAAAACTGAAGAGGCAGTGCGGCAATACCAAAAAGATCATGGGCTCAAAATAGACGGTAAAGTAGGCGCCGATACCATCACGCATCTTGTGGGAACAAAATCTACTTTCAAAAATGACCACTATACGGCTGAATCCTTAATCGATGCTGAATTACCTCCCGTGTACCGAACAGCCAAAATGAAAAGTTCTACTAGAGAGGACAATACCTCCACTGTTTATATTAATGACTCTTCACAAAGTCAACAACAGTCCGATTACTTAGCTTTTGGAGACGAGAGTCATGAGGTTAAACAGTTACAACAACAATTAAAAAAAGCAGGTTATTACACCGCTGAAGCTGATGGCGTATATGGCAGTTATACACAACAAGCGGTGCGACAACTGCAGAAAGATCATCAGCTATCTGTAGACGGACTAGCTGGAAAGGAAGTCTTAAATTTTCTGGCAGATAACCTTGATGAGTTAAAACAACAAACCGCTTCAACAAAGTCATCAGACAAAGCGAACACTGTAAGTGATCATTCATCATCAGAAGTGCCTGCAACTACTGATGTTATCGCGACAGCTAAAAATTTGATTGGTATTCCTTATGAATGGGGAGGAACCACTACTAGTGGCTTCGATTGCAGTGGGTTTTTGCAGTATGTTTACGATAAATCTGGCATTACTTTGCCGAGAACCGTTGCAGAAATATGGGAAGTGACGACACCCGTTTCCTCTCCGCAGCCAGGTGATATTGTCTTTTTTGAAACTTATCAAAAAGGCCCTTCTCACGCAGGTATTTACCTTGGTGATGGTCAATTTATTCATACTGGCTCTTCAAGCGGTGTTTCTATCGCTGATTTACAAAATTCCTACTGGCAACCCCGTTACATTGAGACGAGACGAATAACGAAATAATAGCGACAGATGTTGTATATTGTGTCTCAAGGTGGTTTTCAAATACGTAAAAAGAAGCTGGGAGCCTAGTAAATAAAACGAACCTTCAATATAATGGGCGTTTTCGTTCTTCTCCCCCCTGATTGGTCGTTGAGTTAATCAGGATATTAGTTATTTGTGATAAAAAATAGAGAAGCACTCATCCCAATATATTTTGAATGGGTGTTTCCATACCTGCTACACTTTGTTGCTGATTTTAATTGCAGGCTTTCTCAGCTTCCATGAAAAAGAGCATCAGCATGAGCAGTTCATAGATCAATAGATGATAAAAGATCCAACTTAAAAAGGCTCCGGTCATCAAAAATGATGGTCGGAGCCTTTTTACAATTCATTTTCAGCTAGATCTGTCCCAGCCTGTACACATTAAACTTCAGCACACCATAGTTCAATTTCAAGTTTCAATTCAGGCCATCCTAGTGCAGAAATATATGCAACTGTCATAGATGGGTATTCAGCTCCAAATAACGCATCCCATTGAGCATCTAAATAATCCCAATCTATTTCTTCTGTTGCCCATATATTAACCTTTATAATGTTCGCTTCAGTCAGCCCTTCTGATTCAAGAACCTTTTTCATGTTGACGAAAGTGTTTGTAATTTGATCGGTTAATTTTGAAGGAATATTGCCATCCATATCTGTCCCTACTTGTCCCGATGTTACAATTAAACCCGCACCTTTTGGAACTCTAGTGATGTGACTGTAATTCCCTACTGGTTTTGGCATAAGTTCAGGGTTTTTTCTAGTAATTTTTCGCATGCTATTACCTCACTTACAATAAGTTTTTCTGCTTATTTTCTTATAAAACGAAGCTTCAGGACGGTTATCTGCAATAAATTAGACAGACTTCACCCATTTTAAAATATCTAAAAGAAAACAGCAGTGGAGTATCCATAGCCCATTGGTAAGAACATAAGTATTTTCTTTTTCATGGCCTAAACACTCCCTTCCTTTATAGCGTGGGTAACAACTAATCTATAATTAAAATTTCATCACTTAATATCATAAAAATGACGCTATCATATCAAGGTATACGTTGTCAAAAATTAGCGTTTTGTTTAGCTTTTTTATGACTATTACTTTACTCATGGAAAACGTTAGATGTTTTTATTTTATTTCATTCATTTTCTGATTTAGTGCGTTACTTATCAAGCACATTTATTCTACATTCCCTTTTTCCTATCTGTGTCCTTCCCATTCTTCGAAAAACTCGTGAAGGAATGTTTCTAAAAATTGATGTCGTTCACGTGCCATCTGTTTACCTGTTTCTGTTGTCATTAACGCAGAAAGTTTTAATAACTTTTCATAAAAATGATTAATCGCAGACGAGCTTTCTTGTCTATATGCCTCTTTTGTCATGATATCTCGAGGTTTTAGGTCCGGGTTGTACATTGCCTCCCCTTTATATCCCGCAAACATGAAACAGCGTGCAATTCCAATTGCCCCTATGGCATCAAGCCGATCTGCATCCTGTACGACTTTTGCTTCGAGGGAAGCAGGCGGTCTGTTATTTCCTCCTTTATATGAGACTGTTTCAATTATAGCCACCAAGTCCCTAGTGATTGCATTTGAGACCTGATGATCTTTTAACCAATTCTCTACGAAGAGCTTCCCTGCTTCTTCCGATGGGTGAAATTTATCATCACCTGCATCATGCAGTAATGCTGCTAGTTCGCACAACTCTGCATCAGCACCTTCTTTTTCAGCAATTGTTCTGGCAGCTTTTCTCACCCTCTCAGTATGGTAAAAATCATGGCCACTCGTATCGTTCCCAAACAACTGTTTCACCCAGTTTTCTGCATGACGAATTAACTCCTTCACTTCCATCACCCTCATTTCTTAATCTATGAATAAATATGCTTAAACTTCTAGTAAATAATCGCTCAACTATACTGTAACAATCTGTATCAATTCACACAACCATCTGTTATACATAAGTAATGTTTGTGAAACACAGAGCAATCAAGGCTTTTTGATATGGAATAAAAAGTGTAGTATTTTTTAAATATTAACATTTTGTGACACTGTGATTCATGTCATATCTTTTTATACATATCTTTTCTATACTGACCATAGGGAGTTAGTCAATTTCTTTGAAAGGGGAATCTACATGTCTGTATTACCAAAAAAGAACGAGCTTGGATTCTTTGAAATCCGTCTTGAATCTATCGGCGGTCTCGGAGCCAACCTCGCTGGAAAAATGCTTGCTGAAGCAGGGGTTGACGGTTTAGGGTTAAATGGATCCAATTTTTCTTCATACGGATCTGAAAAAAAAGGATCACCTGTTAAATCTTTTGTTCGATTTTGTGACCCAGAGGTAGATATAAGGGACCATTCGCCAATTGAACAGCCTCATGTTATTGGGGTATTTCATGAAGCACTTTACAAGATGGTTGATGTTGTAAGCGGATTAAATGCTGATGGTGTCGTGTTAGTGAATACTAAAAGCAACTTTGATACGATCAAGCAAGATTTAAAGTTAGACTACGGCACACTAGCTGCTGTGGATGCGCTAAAAATTGCTTATGAAGAAAAAACGAAAGTAAATACGGCGATGCTTGGCGCCCTGTTTCGTATTTTAGATTTTTTGGATGCCGAACATATGAGAAGTGTCATAAAAAGAACTTTTGAGAAAAAATATCCTCACCTCGTAGAGCCTAACATTCGAACATTTAATAGAGGGTATAATGAGGTCCAATTTAAAAAGTATGATGTACCAGAAGGTGCAGTGAGCAAAGAATTTACGAGAATCCAACCTCGACTCGGTTATGAAACCCAAGAGATCGGCGGGATTATCTCTGCCCAGGCTAATAGTATCCAAAAAGATTTAAGTGGTTCACGAATTGGTTTCTTACCTAAATATGAGGCAGACAGTTGTATCCATTGTGCAGCTTGCGATACGGTCTGTCCTGATTATTGCTTTGTCTGGGAACAGGGAGAGGACAAACGAGGTCGTCCACAAATGTTCTTAAAAGGCATTGATTATCAATATTGTAAGGGCTGTCTTAAATGTGTGGATGCCTGTCCTACAGATGCATTAGCAGATTTTGAAGAAGTAAAAGGATTCGCTGAAGCAAATAAAGTAAGTCACAATTTCCCACTCGTTCAAGGGGGTGCGAAGTAATGGCAATGACAGAAAAAAAAGTTCAAGATCAATCAAAAGCAGTTCAAATTAGTACGTTTGAATCTGGTAACGAAATGGCTGCTATGGCTGCAGCGCAAATCAATTATCATGTTATGGGTTATTTTCCGATTACCCCATCAACTGAAGTTGCTCAATACCTAGATATGATGAAAGCAAAGGGACTACACGATATTGAATTGATTGCGGCAGATGGGGAGCACGGTTCAGCAGGCATTTGTTTTGGTGCCGCAACGACTGGTGCCCGTGTTTTCAATGCCACCAGTGCCAATGGTTTTTTATACATGATTGAACAATTACCTGTCCAATCAGGGCTACGTTTCCCAATGGTCATGAATCTTGTCACGAGAGCTGTTAGTGGCCCTCTTGATATTCGCGGCGATCACTCAGATTTATATTACGGCTTAAACACTGGTTGGGTTATTTTAACTGCCCGTACACCTCAGGCTGTGTATGACATGAATTTGATTGCGCTAAAATTATCTGAGCATAAAGATGTTCGTCTACCAGTTATTGTGGCATATGACGGTTTCTATACGTCTCATCAAAAACGAAAAGTAAACTTGTTCAGAGATCGCGAAACAGTACAAGCATTTGTAGGTGAACCACCTAAAGGTTTCCCTGTGAGTATCGATAAAGAAAAACCGGTCACCATCGGGGCTCACATGAACGGTGATGATTTAATGAACAACCATTTCCAACAATCTGAAGCTCTTTATAAAGCTTATGACGTATATGAAGAGGTTGCTGCTGAATACGCTGCACTGTCTGGACGACACTATGATGTCCTTGATTTGTATAAGATGGATGATGCTGATGTGGCACTCTTTCTGTTAAATTCTGCAGCTGAATCATCAAAAGATGTCGTAGACCGTTTACGAGCTAAAGGGATTCGAGCAGGCGTCATCAGTCCCAATATTATCCGTCCCTTCCCAGCTGAGGACATTCGAGTGGCATTAAAACATGTAAAAGCGCTTTTAGTCGCTGAACGAGCTGATTCATTTGGAGCAAATGGCGCTAATTTAACCCATGAAGTCAAATCGGCTCTACAAGAAGATCCAGATAATCATACACTCGTGTTAAGTCGCGTCTTCGGTTTAGGTGGTAAAGATTTTTATCCTGATGATGCGCAAGCCTTTTTCGACATGGCCATTGATGCAGCTAATAAAGGGATCATAGATAAACCGTTTGATTACTACGGTATTCAACCTGGTGCTCCAGAGAAAAAACTTGAGCAAGTTATTGAACCAATGACTGGGGATACGTATAAAACAGGATTAATTAGCGTGACAGAAGATGAAGAAACTAACAAACTAAAAGTTAGAATCCCTCCTCTTCGCCAGCTTACAGGAAAGCCGAAACGTTTTGCATCAGGTCATGGGGCCTGTCCAGGTTGCGGTATTTTCCCTGGACTTGAGTTATTCTTTAAAGGGATTGAAGGCGATGCTGTCATTCTCTTCCATACTGGTTGCGGCTATGTCGTAACAACTGCTTATCCTTACAGTTCACATAAACAGCCATTCCTTCACAACTTATTTCAAAATGGACCAGCTACTCTATCAGGCACCTTAGAGGCCTTCTTTGAAATGAAGGAGCGCGGAGAAATCGAGATTGATGAAGATTTCACATTTGTTATGATAACTGGCGACGGCGGTATGGATATCGGGATGGGATCTGCTATTGGAACGGCTTTGAGAAACCATAAAATGATTATTTTAGAATATGACAACGAAGGCTACATGAATACCGGTTCCCAAATGTCTTACTCCACACCACTCGGTCACATGACGAGTACCACATCCGTAGGAAAAGCAAAACAGGGTAAGCCATTCCACCATAAAGATACGGCTCAAATTATGGCTTCAACAAATATTCCGTATGTTTTTACTGGAACAGAAGCCTATCCGCAAGATTTAATTAAAAAAGCGGCAAAAGCCCAGTGGTATGCTCAAAATGTGGGGATGGTTTACGGTAAAATTTTAATTACATGCCCATTAAACTGGAAATCCGCTGATCGTGATGGTGAAAAAATAATGAAAGCAGCAGTAGAATCATGTTTTTTCCCTCTTTATGAAGTGGAAAGAGGAGAAACAACGATCACTTATGACCCAGAAGCTAAGAAAAAACGCATTGAACTCTCCGAATGGCTTCAATATATGGGGAAAACGAAACACATGCTTAAAGAAGAGAATAAAGACATGCTACAAGAGTTTGAAACAGAAGTAGAACGTCGATGGAAAACGCTAAAAGTGAAGCATGATACCCCATTTATTTAATACCTACTATATATGGCGCTCCTTAACTCGTTAGAGAAGGAGCGTTTTTTTCATATCATAAACGATTACTTACACTGGCCTAAATGTCCCCCTGGCTCCTTAAGGTGTGATCACAATGGGGTGATATTTGACAGGGGCTTTTTTATATTCATCTGTAATCGTCAGCCTAGTTAATCTCTCTTTTATCAGTTTTTTATATGGAAGACGGATATGAAGGCAGTTTGTCTGAAAAGGGAACGGGGTAAGTTTCACTTCCGTTTCAGATTGCCAAAACGCTTGGAATTTCTCGCCATTCAATGGGCGTAGCTTCTGAGGGAATCCTGCTTTGAACCAGCTTACTTCTTCCTCTTTACCGGCTCCCCAAGGATTCATGCACAAATAAAGCGATAAATTATCACATAGTTGCAACAAATCAAAGTGAAATGTCTCTTCTTCCTTTGTGAGAGAAATATCTTTATATAACAGTCTGGGGAACAAATGTTTCTGTCGTTGTTTTTCCTGCACCATAAAGGGGACACCTTCTTTTTCCTCACCGTTTTCAAAGAAACTGGCATAATGGCGGCTAATTAAGTAGGCAGCATACACATCTTCTTTTAAAAGCTGATTAACACCTTGTTCATACGCACGTATTTTACGCTTAAGCGGATATTCCGTAAAAGAGGCCACCTTCCCTTCTTCCTCACTATATTCAAGCTTTCTATCTAGAGGAATCCAACTGCGATCATGATGTGTTATGGCATACGTCACTCTCGGTTTTAAATCTGGGCGCACAAATAAATCATCTCGCCATTGATGAACAAGCTGGCCAGATATTAATCCATGTTCATTTTGTTCAATGCAAATGACTCCCTCTCCATCCTCACGTGTAATCATGCGTTTCTCTCCTTTCCTTTGTTTCTTACCTCCTCTTGTAGTTGCTTAAACCTTTTCCAGATCATACCCCACCTCTTACAGATTATTCGAGAGATCTTATGGTGATCGTGATTTTCATCACTGAGAAAGTACAAATGAGCCATTATGATAGTAAAAGACTACAGGGCAAAAGAGCATTATGAATAGAGATGACAAGAGTGAAATGAACAATTATGAAATAGGGAGATCACTTATCTACCTATTCAAACTAAAGGAGGAATCACGATGAAGTCACAACAATTAGATATGTTTTGTAACCAATGTGAACAAACACCTGTGGGAGGCTGTACAGTGATGGGGGTATGTGGTAAAGACCCTGATTTAGCCAGTATCCAAGACACCATTATTTTAGGATTAAAAGGGGTTGCAGCCTATGCAACACATGCTCGCTCTCTAGGTTATATTGACCAAGAAGTGGACGGCATCACCCATCAAGCTCTATATACTACCCTGACAAATGCTAATTTTAACATGCAGGAAAACATCGATATGGCTATGGAAGTTGGCCGAGCGACCATCAGAGTCATGGACTTACTCGATAAAGCCCATACCGATCGACTCGGCACCCCTAGCCCTGTCACTATTTCACAAAATAAAGTGGAAGGTAAAGCGATTATTGTGACTGGTCACGACTTGTTTGCTCTTGAAGAATTACTTAAACAATCGGAAGGAAAAGGTGTTAATATTTACACCCACTCTGAAATGTTACCAGCTCATGGCTATCCCCATTTGAAAAAATACGCTCATTTAAAAGGAAATATAGGTAAAGCATGGTTTGATCAACGGCGTCTGTTCGAAAAATTCCCTGGTGCTATCCTTGCTACCACGAATTGTGTCATGCCAATTAAAGGATCGTATGCTGACCGCTTCTTCTCCTACCATATAGCAGGTCTTGAAGGTGTGCAGAAAATTGAAGCAAACGACTTTGGTCCTCTTATACAACGAGCATTAGAACTCCCAGAGGCTAACATGTCTTCTGAAGAAACATTAGTAACGGGCTACCACCATGAAACAGTTTTAGGACTGGCTCCGGAAATTATTGATGCCATTAAAGCAGGGAAAATTCAACGATTCTTCGTTATCGCTGGGTGTGATTCTCCTGGAAAAAAAGGAAACTATTATCGGGAATTGGCTACTTCATTACCAGATAACACAGTCATTCTAACGACCTCCTGTGGTAAGTTTAGATTTAATGATGTGGACTACGGCACTGTACCAGGCACAGATATTCCTCGTTATATAGATTTAGGCCAATGTAATAACTCAGGCTCAACTATAAAAATAGCTCAAGCCTTGGCCGATGCATTTGAGTGTGAGGTGAACGAACTTCCCGTTAGTATCGTGCTCTCTTGGTTTGAACAAAAAGCTGTGGCCATCTTGTTAGGTCTCTTTAGTCTCGGTATTCAAGATATTCGAATTGGGCCAACGCCTCCTGACTTTATCTCTGAAGGTGTCCTCCATCATTTAGTCGAAACATTTGGTTTGAAGCTGATCACTCAAGCAGAAGATGATATAGCTGCTATGTTAGAAAATTAATTTTCATTTTAAAACCGCTGTGACCTTTTTACTCACAGCGGTTTTAAAACACGTTCTCCTCTTATTGAATGTCACTTTCACAATCAAGACATTTATTTGCATAACATTCATGCATTTCATCCATTACCTCACCACATTTAGCACACTCTTTCGGAGGTAAATGACTGAAGAATTCCGTACTTGACATGAGCATCTAAGTTCCCTCCTTTTTAAAATCATTAAATTCTAAATTATCTATATTTTTAGTTTTTTAAATTATACTATAACAATAGAACAATATCAACATGTGTATTAATACAATTATTTTAGGCGAGCCTATATAAAACGAATCTTCAATCAATGGAAGTGGCGTGAGATAAGATATAACCGTTTCCTTTCATTCCTTATTCTCATAAAGAATTTATATTTGACATATAACCATACATAAAGAAGCCCAGCAATCAATCGCTGAGCTTCTTTATTAGTCACATTATCTGCTGCCTGTCCTTAAGTTTAAACTTGACACGTAGTTATTGAATTTCTAATAATCTGTCAAGGTGCTCCACAAGTTCGCCCACTTCTGGTTTACTAATTTGTACATCTGCCCCAACTCGTTCACCTTTATGATATAAATCACCCGTAATTAATGATGAGAAAATAATCACTGGTAAACTTTTTAAAGCCGGATTTTCTTTTACTCTTCTTGTTAAATGGTGACCATCCATGATCGGCATTTCAATATCCGTAATAAGCAAATCAATTCTTTTACCGTTTTTACCTTCTAAATACTCCATAGCTTGCTTACCATCTTCGGTAAAAATCAAGCGAGTATAACCAGCTTCTTCCAAAACATCCTTTAAGAGTTGTCTTAAAATAGGGGAATCTTCCGCAACTAGCAGCTGTTTATGAGAGCGGTCTTTAGCCTCAATTCCTTCCAATTTATTTAAGGAAATTGCGGAATCTGGCATAATGTCATAGACGACTTTTTCATAATCAAGTAACAAAATCATATTTTCATCCATTTTTATGACTCCAATTGTAAGATCCTGTAATCCTTGACTTAGTTTATTTGGCTTTTCAATTTGTTCCCAAGAAATTCTATGAATGCGAGAGACGGAGTGGACGTGAAACGCCACTTTAACTTTGTTTAACTCTGTCACAATTAATTTATCATGGCTAGGCGTATCAGACTCAGGAAACCCAAGGGCTTTAGCCAAATTAATCACTGGCATAACTTCTTCTCTTAATCGAATAATTCCTTCTACATTTGGATGGGAATGAGGCATTAAAGTGACATCAAGAGGCTGAATAATTTCTCGTACTTTCATCACATTAATTCCAAAAATCCCTTGACCTATTTCAAACACAATCACTTCTAGTTCATTAGTCCCACTCTCAAGCAATATACCTTTATTTTCTACCATTTTATTCATCCTCCTAAAAAAACTCTCCAATATGAGTCATTTTTCCTATGATAAGAATACCATTAACTCGTTTACTCTGCTATCATTAATTGTATTTTTTCTAAAAGTCAGTAAAAAATCCCGGTTCTATAACGAACCTTCAATCAGTGGACATTTTGTTCTTTCTCCCACTAGCTAACGTCTTCGCGTCCTGCGAAAACGCTTGTGTAACCAACATCCTGTTGCCCGAGTCAATCAGGACATTAGCGACCGCCAAATAGCGTTAACTCTCTTCTCTATTTTAACTAGAGGTTTACGGACGCTTATCTGTGATAAATTTCAATTGCTTCCCTTTCATAATCATTCTATAATAATAGTAAGACTTCGTTTGTCAGATTGGGGGTTTGGCACATGATAAAGCAATTTTTCTCAATGAGTGTATTGACATTATTATTTTTATTGACATCGGCTACGTATGTATTTGCTGATGGAAATGAGGGCGGCGATGGCGCTTCACTTATGGATGGTCCTTTCGTTATCATCGCTTTTGCGACACTTATTGTCATGATTTACTATACAATTAGGGACTAACATAACAGTTACATAGATTTTCTTCTAAACATCATTAAAAAAGCTGTATGGCATACTTCATTATGCCGTACAGCTTTTAAGTTATATGTTATTCTATAATCTCAATTGTCTCAATAATAACGTCCTCCGTAGGGCGATCTCCTGCCTCAGTCTCAACTGTGGCGATGTCATCCACCACATCCATCCCATCAATGACATGTCCAAAAACAGTATGAGCATTATCTAAATGAGGTGTGCCTCCTCTTTCCATATAGAACTCTACTAGCTCTTCAGGTAAACCCGCTGCTTGCAAATCATCTTCACTTAACAAATCAGGCCCTGCTTGTACGATAAAAAACTGACTGGCATTCGTATCCGGCCCACTATTCGCCATGGATAATGCTCCTCTAAAATGAGCTAATGATTCGTCAAATTCATCTTCAAAAGCTTCACCAAAAGCACTTTCTCCTCCCATCCCAGTTCCGTCTGGGTCGCCACCTTGAATCATGAAATTTTCAATGACTCGGTGAAAGATAACCCCATCATAGTAACCTTCTTCACTCAACGTGATGAAATTTTCTACTGCAAGAGGAGCAGCATCAGGGAAAAGCTTTAGATGAACCTCCCCTTTATTTGTATGAATAACTGCTTCTTGCTCATTATCCGCAACAGTCTCACTCAGCTGAGGATAATTTCCTCCAGCTGTTTCATTGTTAACTGTATTTTCCTCATTATTTCCGCCGCAACCTGTTAGTAATATGACGATACTCACCGATAAACTTATCACAGCACTATTTAATCGTTTCATTCACATTCACTCCTATCCATTAATTTTAGCTTATTGCCTCTCTAGACATTCTCTTCAAGTATCATCCCTTAATTTTATTAAGTAAATCTTCATTATTAACACATTATCCCAGTTGACTATTCTTTAAAAAAGGGTAAAATAAACAAGAACACACGTTCGTTAATCGTGTTTTATATTGAAAAGGAGGCGCCCTTTATGTCCAAACTTACTGAAGCAGAAGAACATCTTATAGAGTCTTACATCTTGTTTGAAATGGCTCGTAAAGTGCTAGAGAAAGACTTAGAACGTCTCGACCAAGCCCCTTTAAAATTAAAGGAACCCTATATTCGCCTATTAGAACTATCGCTGCACAAGCTCAGCTTGCAATTTTATAAAACGAAAAAAGACATGAAAAAGATCGGTCTTAAAGTGCACTTAACGCACGTCGATCGAACATTTTCAGCGTACAAAATTTATTCCCGTGGCTACGTGTTAAACGCTAAATACTTGAACGCTCATTTAAAAAATCAAGTTAGCCGTCAAATTGAAGGTTTATTTAACCTTGGCTCCGAAGATCGTTCCACAAGCCTGCCACATTGACCGGACGCTCACCGGCTTGTCAGCCGAAGCTGATTCTCAGCGCAGACGAAGAGCTGTCTTGATTTTAGGAAATACTTGCAAAGCCGTTTTATAAAAAACATACTCACGTTTCGAAAAAGGGATGAAGGATTCAATAAAACGGATATAAGGTGCCATCTCTACAAGTGGCCAATCTGTTCCAAACATTAGCTTTTCATAATTGTCACAAAAAGCCAGGCCGTGTTTTAAATGATCAAAAAAATGTGGGGTCCCTGCAAGTCTCGATACTTCACGGCTATCTCCTACAATAAGACCAGATAAATCTGCAAATACGTTGGAATTCTTATAGATGACTTCCGCCGCATCGAGTATCCAAGGATCACCAAAGTGAGCCATAACAAATGTAACTTGTCGATGAGTAACGGCCACTTCATCAATTGTCAACGGGTGAGCGTATTTTAATATACCTCGTTCTGAATATGTATCTCCTGTATGAAAAACTATAGGTAACCGATATTTAGCTGCTAAATCATACACAGGCTCATAAACACGGTCATACGCAAAAAACGGGTAATAACCTAAATAAATTTTAATACCAGTCACTTCCGGTTTTAACAGTTCTTTTTCCAATGCATCTAATTCTCTATAGCCAAGACGGTAAGGATTTATTCCAGCACAGTAAACAATCTGTCCTTTACCTTGAAGCATATCAAGTCCCATGGGCGTGGGCACGTCCTTGTCGGGAAATCCTTCGCCCCCTTCTAACTCTCGTAGCCCCATCCCTACCGCTGCCACAACATTATTGTCCTTCATATCTTTTTTTAATCCTTGCAAAGAATAGGTTAAGTGCGAAAACGATTTAGCCGTTTGGTGAAAGGAATGGATATGCGATAAATGGATGTGAGCATCTATTATTTTCAATACGTCATCGCTCCTCCTTACTGCTTCGGGTCATACACTTAATCTTGTGTGTCATTATCTGCTCCCATTCGGTAATACCCTTTTTCCTTTACCTCTTCATAAGCACTACTTAAAATACCTTGAATCGCCCGTCCGCGGTCTTTTTTTCGTTGCCGGTATTCTTTATAAAGTGCTTCGCCTTCGTACCCTTCCTCAATTAAGTTTTTAATGAGAATATCTGATAAATCTTCTTTTTTAACGACAAGAACCCCTTCTAAATGCACACTAAGATGTTTCTCAAGTTCATTGACGGAACGCACATGACAAACGAGAGTTGCTGGATCATTCGTTCGCTTTGTAATGGTTACTTCCGTCATGAAAGACTGTCCATTGACTAAGTAATCAGTAAAAAAATCCTTCCAATCAGGCGTGAGAACAGCCTCTAATAACCAATTTTTTTCTGCTTCCTCTTTATTAATAATTAACCCATCTACTAATGGGATCTCTTTCCCTTTTAAATCATCTCCTGATTCAAGAACATCATCAAACAAAATCGTTAACGAACAAAGCTGGAATGTTTTCATAGGCACTATCACCTCCTTATCTAACTCATCCACTGTCAATCCACTTCTACATGAAAATAGCTAATTCCTCTTTAATTATTAGGAAAACTTATCGGGCCGTCAAGTTAATTAACTTTAACAGAGATATCATCTTTTCCTCACACAGATAAAGTAAGCTTTTCCTTAGGGTTCTATTGCACTTATGCCTGTCCCCTTTTTTTAACAATATGTATTTTTACGAAGACACTAAAAAGCTGTCCCCAGTCCTTTGGGACAGCTTTTTTCCGATACCTTTAGTTATAATACAAGTCACCTTTTTTATCCATATATATATTTTTAACAATCGTTCGTTCAAATGGTGCTTGGTTGATTGTCTCACCTGAGATAGTGATCGTCAGCGTATATGATCCTTCCTGATTAAATGGCACATCGATTTCACCGTTCTTTGAAGAAACGGTTTGTAATCGAGATGATACAGAAGGGTTATCAGTAGATGTATATGACACTTGAATATCATAAGATAGTGTTTGCTTATTAATCGTCGTATCTTGAGTGAATGGTTTTAATGAATCCTTAATTTTTTTAGGTAGTTTCACTTGTAGGTCATCAGCTACACCTCCTTCAACTTGTACAGCTAAGAAGTAAGGATGTGTACCTGTCTGACGATTCGTTAATAGCCACTCTCCTGCTTCAGGGTTTGCAACCCTTGCTGTATGTTGCCAAGCACCAAAGAACTCCCCGTGCGTTTCAATCGCATCATTAAATGAGTAATTCTTTCCACTAGGGCTCGTTAATGATAGGTCACCTAAAGGCACATCGGATAAATAATTGAACGTCACTGCTTCAACATCATCTTCTACAGGAATCACTTCTTTTACAGCCCCTTTTCCTTCACCTCCCCGAAGAATCGTTCCGCTTCCTTTATCAGGCTCCATGTCCGATGTTACTCCTTCATTCGCCTGGCGATCTGTTGAAAGAAACGGCTTAAAGAAATCAAATGTAGCACGGCCATTCGCTATGAGAAAGTGATCCCAATTCCCTACAGCAATTTCGGTTCCATAATTCAAACGAGAAGAGGATACTGTCACAGCCCCATCATTTTGACCGTATTGCCTTAAATAAAGGCCCCCCCAATAAAGTGCACCGCCAAAACCTCCCCAACTCGTCCCAGCTAGTGTGTAAATAGGATTCTTTCGGTGGTCAGTGTGGGAATCTGTTAAACTACGATAATAAGCCATTTGACCTGTTTGTAATGAATATGTCCCGTCATTTCTACTACCAATTATTTCCGCTAACCAGCCGGCCCAATTGCTGTAGGCTAAATCAGCTAATTGAGAGCCATGATGCGGTGAAGATAATGTAAAAACATTTGACACATACTCATTAGCCCCGTAATGTACGAGAGCTGATTGGGCATCAACCCCGCCTTTACTATGAGTCACTAACACGAGAGGCTTCTCTCCAAAATACTCATAAATTTCTCCTAGCATACTAGCAAGCATCGAGCCGTTATCCCACATATTATTCACTGGATATAAATCAACGAAGGCGGTTTCATAGCCTCTTTCTAACGCTAGATCATACATATCGTTTTCTTCCCACCAAACATAAGATGAACTGTTAAGTCCATGCACAAATACAAGAGGGGCTTTGTTCGGATCACTATTTACAGGATTTTCTTTCACATACCAATCACCAGGATTACCAGGAGTACCAGATTTACCTCCTAATGCTTCCGTCGGAAATAACAACAACATCAACATAAAGAAAGCCACTACTTTTTTCATTCGTCACCACTCCCCTAATAATATAACCGAATACCAAAACCTCCTTTCTCGGTCAAAGATTACCTAATTAATTCGATAGACACTTCCCAATATCCTATAACTACTATCAAAAAAGTTGTTAAAAATATGTAAATAAAAAGTTATAAAACGAATCTTCAATCAGAATATTACCGGTCGTTAGCTCTCCTCTCTATTTTGAGCCGAGAGTTTTACGGATTCTTATCTGGGATAAAAGGGTTCTATTCCAATTATACGGAAGGTTTACATTTATTTCTTAACCTACAAGAGAACCGGTAAAGGTATATTTATGGGAGTTATATATGAGGGCATATGCTTTGAAAAAATAGCCTTACAAACATCGGTCTTGGTAGAAGATAAAGCCGTTTTTGTCATTATGCGACTAGTAGAATATCGTGGTATAGTGAGAGAGAGGAGGATGAATCATATGCAGCAGCATACGGCAATCGTCACTGAACTGTCAAACACTCTAAATAACCGCACTACAGCGATAAAATTAAACCTGAAAAAAGAGAAGCATAGTCTGCCTTTAACCTCTTATCATATCACTCAGCTTTTTAATACATATTCTCACGTTATCTTGCAAGAAAAGCTATCCACCACTGATCGTTGGGTGCAAGGATCATCTCACGATTTGCATACCTTAATTGTTCAAGTGTTTACTATTTTAGCAAACGAAAGAAATAGCTCCCTGAAAATTGAAAAACAGCCTGAGCTATCTTCCTTTAAAACGACACCTAAAAGTTCCCTTTTTTGTCACTACGGTGACCGGTATCCTTTACGAAACAAGACACTACACAACAGTGTCTCGTCAGTTCAAAGATGGCAAACCGTCCAACAATTAAATGCACACACAGTAGCTTATATGTACTTCCGTTGGTTAAACACATTCGTGAAGCCTCTTCTAATTGTTACAGTCGATGATAAGTGTGCCACCTTTCACTTGAAAGGTATATCTACTCCACTTTTACACTTAGAAAAGGTGACTGGCTTAACAACTCAGAAGATCAGTGAATGGCAAATAACAGGCGGTCTTTTAAACAAAGAAAAAGACACGCTTAACATCACAGGGCGATTATGGTTTGTGGTAGCTGATGAGGCAGGGGAAACAACTATATGGACAGCATTAACACATTTTCAGCCATCTCTCCCTTGGTACTTATACAAATATACCCAAGGGTTATTGCACCCTTGGGTAATGAATCGCTTTGCACAATCAGTAAAGGCTGGCCGCTCATTACTCTGAAATACCGTCGGAACCGTCTGCCATATCATACGTCATAGGTGAAATGATTTGCTCAAAGGACGTCTCCATGTCGTTGATCAATTCTACACCTTCAGTCGTCACCGCCACAGCTCCAGGTCCGCTCGTCGCAACATAAAGAGGAAATTGATTATTTTTCAACGATACTTGAGAAGCTTCCCTAATAGGGAATTTCTTTACATACGTATCACTTAAGTTAAATGCAATGGCATACACATAACTCACAGTAAGTGATTCATGATCTTGATACTCTGCCGATGGCTTTTCCTTTATATTGTGAATAAACGGTACCCATTTCTTATATTCTAACCGGCCTAGATGAGTCATTGACGAGTATGTTAACATAATGAGCAATGTCACAATCCCGCTAATAAAAAATAACACACTTAGCACGCCTGAAGAGACAATGAGTCCACTTCCAAACAACAGCATGACGACACTGATAGCAGTTAATACACGTTTTATTAAAGGAAAGGTGTCAATTAATTTTTCCTCTATTAGCTTACTCCGCATTAAGTCTTCCCACTCATACAACCGTTCAAGGAACTTTTCTCGTTTTGCCTTATCCTGCGTAAAAGTAAGTAGATCATCCACAGAAAACTTACCACTCGCCCCTACTTCATAAAGAAGCCAGTCTATTAAAAAGCCTTCTTCGCGGGCGATCTCCCCCCGTTTTTGTGGTTCTTTTTCATAAAAATAATAGCTTTCAGTTTCTTCAGATTTAACCAAAGTAATAACACGCCTTCTGACAAGGTCTAATAATCCAGCTGTGATATGCCTCGTATAAACTCCCCTACCATAAATAAGCTGAGAAATGAGTTGAGGGGAGAATTTAGCAAAGTCTTCTTCAGACAACGTCTCCTCAGAAATGTGATTGAACAATTTATGCCGCTTTATTCGTTCACCAACCACGATGATTATCACAACTGTACTTAAGACAATAAATATTATTAAAAAAACGAGCTCAGTGATCGTTAGCTCTTGCACATCCATCCTTACACCTCCATGTTAAATGTCATGAGCTTCGTACCATCAATAGTCGTTTTCATATATATCCTCCACCTATAATACAAGCATTTTCCTTATCTTTATCCTTGTTTAAGGATTCCTCGTCCTGCATAATAGCCACTCACAGTAAGTGCAAAGATAATATAGCTCAAAAGATAAGGCCTAAACACATTTTCAGGTATCCAAAGGGGGGCTGACAATAAGCTTAATAACCATATCATTGACATATTCCCTAAAACAGAGGACCATATATAGGGCCGTAAAGCGAGAGGACTTACCGCAGCAGCAATTGAGATAAGATTACTCGGCATTATAGGGATACTTCTTAACACAACTAAAATATAGACACCGTAAGAAGCAATTAATCTTAACACATAGGCTAACCTTCTTTCATTTCTTTCCCAAAAGCGCTCTACCCAGTGTGAACTAAACGATCTGGCGAACCAAAAACAAGTAAGAGCCCCTAATGTCGTCCCAATTAAACTAAATAGGAATCCTTCAATTAGCCCAAAAAGATGGAAATGTATGATAATTAAAATCAGGACAGGGAATAGTGTTATCACATTTTGTACAATCATGAGTGGAATCGTGATCCACAATAACCTATAACCCACTTCCTCAAAGACGCCCTCTGTAAAATAGCTCAAATCCTCCTGCTGAAGGTGAACGATCCACTCCCAGTTAATCATAATAAATAAAATAAGAGCGATTAGTAATATGGCCATTGCCCATTTCTTCATAGTATGTGACCCCTATCTAAAGTATTGAGCTATTTGTTCCCCTCATTATAACGAATATAGCTAAGAATTTAAACGAAGAGGCGTTAACGTGATAAAACCGATGACAGCGTAAAGGGTCATCGGTTTTATGCGTTCATTTCACGGGATTTTTTCAAAAAAACATGACGATAACTTAGTGCACTAACGAGTCCAACAACAGCAAGACAGACCATTACATAATAAACAGTTCTTACATCAAAGCTATTTATAATAGCGCCTCCAAATAGCGAGCCTGTGACACCAGAAAAGCCAAAAAATACAGCAATAAATAAAAGGTGACCAGTAGATTGTAGATGCTCAGGCACAAGCTTGGAGACAAATTGAAAGGCTGTCAAATAAAAAGTTCCAAACGCAAGACCATGCATGACTTGTAAGATAAGTACGAACTCAGGCCCAGGTGCCATCGCCATTAACAACCATCTAATCATATAAATAGCTGCTGCGAACGTCATGAGTGTTAACGGGTGGAATTTATAAAGCCAATAAACGCTTAACGCAAACACAGCAGCCTCCATGACCACCCCGATGAACCATGCTAAACCAATAACAGATTCGTCACCGCCTAATTCAATGATATACAAGCTTAAAAATGAATCATTCATCCGATGAGTTAAACTAATCGTTAATATGACGGCTAAAAAAATGACTAATTCCCTTTCTTTGAGCAGCCTAAATGCATCAATAAGCTGAGCAGGCTTTTTCGTCGGTTCACTATCTGGTGCTAAACACGTTAATAGAATAGCCAGTAATAGAAAAGACGCATAGACATAATAAATATTAGCAATCCCAATATAGCTCAAGATATAGCCTCCTGCTAAAGAAGCAGACCCGAAACCAAGGGACCCCCACATACGAATACTTCCAAAAGAAACACCACGTTGAACCGATACTTTTTGAGATAAACTGTCCCCAAGCCCCCCTGCTGGAGACATGAAAGAAAAAAACACAAACATAACTGGAAATAGCAAGAAAAATTCTTCAAGCTGAAAAAAGACGAAACCAACAAAAAAGGCACTACTTAAACACAATAAAAGAATCCGTTTTACTGTTTTACGCCGATCACTCATAAATCCCCAAAACGGCTGAGCTACAATAGCTGCTGCTGGACCAACAGCAAGGAGCATACCAATCTCAGACCCATTAAGCCCTAACGACTGAAAATAAACAGGTAAGTAACTAACAATTATCGTCATTGCAGCATGGAAAAAAAACAGCATTCCTTTCAATTTCCAAATAGACGCCATAATAGAATACCCTCTCGTTTTCCGCTATAAAAAACAGTTTAAAGAAGCCAATCGTTCTCAAATAAAAAAACAGGGTCAAGATCTATAAAAATATAATGTTCCTCACCTAAAGGATACGAGTAGGTGCGAATGAGGTCATTCGTTTCGATATCTCGATATTTATCAGACAGCACACCTGATTTACGATACTTCATTTGCATAATATGGGCGAGAAAGTACGTACGCCAGCTCCAATTTTTCCCTCGTGTAGTTTCATCAGGGGTCCATTGTTTATCTTCATTTTTAATCCAGTTTGGACTTTTTTGATAACCGTACACATCACATACATAGACTCGGAAAGAGGCATCATGGGTTTCTTTTGCTATATTTTCAACTAGCTGATCAGTAAACACTTCATGATTTTTTTCTTCCATTTTTGTGTCCATCCAGCGGATAAAGTCAATTTGACTTTGCAATTTCTTATGTGCCATATCAATAAATGAATGAATACTTTTCTGCAGAAAAGGTTGAATGGTATGCTCATCTATAAACTCATCTACAGGTTCATGAAGATAAAAGCCTTGTAAAAAACGACCGCCATGTTTCCATGCTATGTGAAGTTGGTGGGCATCTTGAATCCCTTTAAAATGTAACCCAGCACCAATTTTCCTAGCAAAAATTGATAACGCACTTAACACATCTCGATACGTATGCACGTTGACAGATGATTTCAAATCAGACAATTCAACTTTAATAATGTTGGGTTCCAACTTAGAAAGTTGATCTAAATTAGCATCATTCGTTTTGATATCATCTAACGCAACGCTGTATCCACTCGCTTTCATATACATAATCATGTGACTTAAATCATTCAAATCACCTTGATAATCAGTCAATCGGATTTCAAATACGATTTGTTTCCTATGTAAGCCTTCCTTACAAAATTCCTCAAAAAGCTCCATTAATTCTTCTAAGCAGTGTAGCTGTACAAGGGTATTAGGATCCACATTAAAGAATAAACGAGATAAAAGTTTGTCTTTCAATACACGTTTTACAGCTTGACGATAAAGTTCTTTATCCACTTCCCACTTGTATTCTGATGGAACAGACAAATCGCGAAAGAAAGGCCCTAAAGAAATAAGTGACCCCTCTTGATTTATCCTCCCCAGTACTTCATAACCGATAACCCTATACTCACTCGAATTTAAAACTGGCTGAAACTGAGGCACGACATGTGGGACATTTTCTATTACTTCTAATGGATCCAATCTCTATTCCCCCTTTTGTATATCATTCATTTTATGATAGACCTGTTAAAGTAGCCATAGCCGACCACGACCTTATGCTAGGCTACCTAACCCATCTGACAGAGATAAGTTCATCAGCTCGTTTTTTAAATTATACCACGGGTTGTGATTGGCGTCAGTGCCCACCAATCATCGGAGCTTTGTACATCCAATCGTTTTTTCGGCCATTATCATATGACATTAAATACGAACAGCTTTTAAAAGGAGAAGTTTTAGAGACATTCCCTCACATTTTCGGGAACGGCTGAAAAAAGGGGAGTTATTAGGATAGAGTAAGAATTAGCAAAGCGCATCATCCACATATTTTAAAAAAAAGAAGGAAAGAGGATAACATGCCTCCATAGTGAGTTAGCGACTTATTCATTACAGCGCGTCCACAGTTTTTCGGCCTCCTGAAAAGGCAGTTTAGTCACCCCTAGCCGCTCTCCTTCTCGTCCGAAGTCTTCATGATGAAAGTCAGACCCACCTGTCTTAAGAATCGGCTTTCCTAATGTTTTTTCTACTCGTTCACTGAGACGGCGAAAGCGCGCTATCACGTGCGGAGGATGGTCTCTATGATAAACTTCAATTCCATCAAGACCATCTTCTATGCACCATTTAAAAATAGATTCATCTATATCATAATAAATCGGATGAGCAACGATCGCTACTCCTCCAGCTTCGTGAATGAGCCTTATTGCTTCTTGTGGGAGCATTTCTTTCTCTTTCGTCACATAACACGGTTTCCCATAGCCTATATATTTTTCAAAGATCTCTTGTACTGAGGCACCATATCCTTTTTTTATTAAAGCCTTCGCAAGATGTGGACGAGAATATGTCTCTCCTGTTACTTGAGCTTCTACATCTTCTAATGAAATATGTAGATCGTGATCACGGCATTTTTCTACCATTCTTATCATCCTTTGTTCCCGCTTGTTCCGATGGAAAGATAGCGTTTCCTGAAGCTGATGATCAGTCACATCTATGCCATAACCTAAAATATCAACACTTTGACCATTCACTCGTGTTGATAATTCAATTCCAGGAATAAAACGAATGTTATAATGAGCCGCTCCCCTTTGAGCTTCTGCAATGCCTGCTGTCGTATCGTGATCCGTTAAAGAAATAAGATCAAGTTCCCCTTTAGCACAAAGCCTTACCACTTCAGACGGCGAATAGCCGCCGTCCGAGGCAGTGGAATGCATATGAAGGTCTGCTTTTAGAGCCATTATGATTGCCACCAATAATCAAATAAGGTGACTGGCAATTGCCGTTTATGTTCTGTTAACTTATAGCGCCTTTCTAAATTCTTCTTAATATCATCAGAGAGTTCTTTTCCTTCTAAGTAGTCATCGATTTGATCATACGTCATCCCTAGAGCTTGCTCATCTGATAGCAAAGGTTTCTCGTCTTCAAGGTCAGCTGTAGGTGTTTTCGTGTATAAAATCTCAGGTGCTTCCAAAAATTTTAGAAGTTCTTTTCCTTGCCGTTTGTTTAATCCAAATAAGGGCGTCACATCACATGCACCGTCTCCGAATTTAGTGAAAAATCCTGTAACCGCTTCTGCTGCATGGTCGGTTCCCGCAACTAAACATTGAAAATGAGCCCCTAGATCATATTGAACTTTCATTCTTTCTCTAGCCTTCGTATTTCCCTTTACAAAGTCGGACATCGTTTCACCAGTCGCTTCTATGAACTGAGAAACTGAACTATCTACTGCTCTTTTGATATTGACTGTGACTCTTTTATACGGCTGAATAAAATCTAGAGCAGTTTGCGCATCTACTTCATCGGCTTGATCTCCATACGGAAGACGGACAGCAATAAATGTATAGTCATCTGTCTTTTCCTCAGTATTTAATTCTTCCATGGCAAGTTGAATTAACTTTCCAAGTAGTGAGGAATCCTGTCCACCAGATATACCAAGCACATACCCTTTCATTCCAGCTTTTTTTACGTAGGCCTTTAGAAAGTTAACTCGATTTCTGATTTCTTCTTTAGGATCAATATGTGACTTTACTTTCAGTGTAGCAATTACGTTTTGCTGAAACTCTAGCATTATCATCACCCTTTTCAAATTATAATTACTAGACACACATGTTTTTCTTCACTTATTCCCAGCTTTATTTTCAAGCTGTAATAACTTCTCACAGCAGCCTTCCGCCTGTAATATGCGCTTTTCTACTTCTCCTATTAAATCAAAATGAGGGAAACGTTCTCTTTCATGAAGCCATGATTCTTTTAATCCATATTTTTTCCCCCATGCTAAAAGAATGTCACGGTCAGCACATGCGGCTTTCGTAACCGTTTTATACTCAGGAAATCGTGGATCATACCAAAAATGAGTTAAAAATGACACGCGGCCTTTAAGCGCATTTTGTTTCCATTCTATTAGTTCTTGGCGTTTGACTCCGAATGCCATCCATATCAGATCTCCTTTCACACTTCTATTTAATAACAAATGGTGGATGAAATTCAAGGGAGATCTTCTTTTCCGCCTACTTATCATCTTTTTTTATATTACTGTCTGAACCACCGCATCCTAAAAACTACGGAAAAGGTGACTTATACTTTTACAAACAGACGTGTGTTTGTGTTAAATATTTATTTTCTTACAAAAAAACATACGACATTTAACAGTTCTAATAGACGATTTCCCTCTTTTTAGTCTCTTCACACCTAAAAGGTCCCATTCTTTACATTTCACTTATTCAGTACTATTTAACTTTAAATTAGTATGTACCATCTACTTATGTATGCAAAAAAGCTCAGCTAGAGCAACTAATCTCTCGGCTGAGCTCATCCTCTTAAATGCGTCCGTGCTCTCTGTCTCCTTTTTCGTCGGCAATTTCATTCTTAAATGCTTCAATACTCTGCTCCCGACGCTCATTTTTATGACGAATGTTGTCTTTTTCTTGTTCAGATAAATGACGATTGTCAAGTGTGGAATTTGCCTCTTCTATGTTTTCCTGCGTGTTCTCCACCATTGTTTCTAATCTTTCAACATTATTGGAACGGTCATCCTTTTTAGCCATTTCCCAAACCTCCTTTCTATTTAACATTCGTCAATAGTGTGTTCGAAGGCTCAAAAAACATTCATCAGCTACAGCTGTTAGACAGGACGTTTGTGCGTCTCATAAGCGATGTGCCAGTCAGGAAATACTTTTTTAATGTTTACAGGCCGGAAAGTTTCCGCGTCAACACAAACATGCTCACTCGTCCCAGTTAAGCATAATTCTCCGATCGAATTGTGCATCTCGTAACCATATTTGACTCTAATGCCTGTATAAGATTCAATCCATGTTTTAACCATTACTTCTTGACCATACTTTGCAGGTTTTAAATAATTCATATTGACGTTAATAACGGGAGATAATACACCTTGCTTCTCCATATCCGTATATTTAAAACCTAGCTGTTCAATTAATCCTGTTCTCCCAATTTCACACCACACCAGGTAATTGGCATGATATACCACACCCATTTGATCTGTTTCTGCATATCTAACTGTGATAGTCGCTTCATTTATCAACATGATTTAATCCTCCTCATCCATCAGTGGGAAATCGTCTATTGTCAACTGGGAAACATCATAGTTATTAGTCTCTTTAATTAACCGAAAAGCTTGACGCTGTATTGCTTCTTCCACTTGATCTTTCATGCCCCGTCCATTACCTTTTTGGGGGCTTTCATGAAGTTTTTCTCGCAATGCTCCTTCCGTCTTACCGTCTAATGTATACCCAAATTGATCGATATAGTATTTTAATATCTGTAAGAGCTCCTCTGATGAATAGTCTGGAAAATCTATATATTTCTTAAATCTCGACGCAAGCCCTGGATTTGTTTTCATCAATTCTGCTATCTCTGCAGAATACCCAGCTAACACCACAACGAGATTTTCACCGTGCTTTGACATTTCTTCGACTAACGTATCAACTGCTTCTCTGCCAAAATCTTGTGGTCCTTTGCTAACTAAAGAATAGGCTTCATCAATGAATAAGACGCCTCCAAGTGCTTCACGAATTTTCTTTTTAGTTTTTATCGCTGTTTGGCCCACATACCCTGCTACTAAATCACTTCGACCGGCGACAATCATATGGCCACGTTTTAATAGCCCTAAATCATATAAAATATGGCTATAAATACTTGCCACCGTTGTTTTCCCAGTGCCTGGTGAACCTGTAAACACAGCATGAAGTTGGATGGGAACAGTGGGAAGCCCTAGTTTTTCTCGTTCCTTTTGCACCTGTACAAAGGAAGAAAGTTGGCGTACTTCTTTTTTCACATTCGTTAATCCAACAAGCTTATTTAATTGATTTTCACCGACTTGCTCATCACTATCGTCTGTTCGGTCATGTCGTTTGAATGCATCAGCATCTAACACGGTAAAACTTTCTTTGGAGTAAGCCTTTTCTTTCGCCGTTTGCGCGCCCTTATGAAAGATAGCATCCAAAATGATATTTTTTACTGTTCTAGCATTGCCAAAACTTTCATCTACTTTTTCTTTCTCTATGCGTTTCTTCAGTTCCGTTAATGCCTCTTCAGTTAATGAAAAATCATTATCTAATGCTACCTGTTCAGCAATTTCTATAAGTTCATTCATTGAAAAGTCGGGTAAATAAATATGATTTGTTTCGGGAAAACGGCTTCGTAAACCAGGATTACTCCATAAAAATGTCCTCATCTCTTCTGGGTAACCTGCAAGGATTACTGCAAACTTACCTGCATAGTCTCCGCTAGTTAGAGCAGAGACGAGTGTATCAATAGCCGTTTGTCCATAATCTGCCCCTCCGCTTCCCTCCCGCTTTAAGCTGTAAGCTTCATCAATAAATAAGATGCCACCTAATGCTTTTTGAATCACTTTCATGGTTTTTTCTTCTGTTTGTCCTACATACGCCCCTACTAAATGTGATCTATCTACTTCTACCACCTCTTCACGGGGCAGGGCACCTAGTTCATAATAAATTTTAGCTAACAGCCGAGCAATAGAGGTTTTACCTGTGCCCGGATTGCCAGTTAAAATCATGTTCAAGCTTCTTGCGTTTTCAAAATGATAGCCTTGCCGCTGCCGTTCTTTTTCATATTCAAGGTAATGGTAATGTGTTTCTACTTTGCGTTTTACTTCTTCAATACCTGTCATAGCATATAGGGAAGCTAAGGCCGTTGTCATCTCTTCATCAGAGGTTTTTCGCCAAGTTTCCCATTGATAAAGATGATCCATTAACTCATCAATAGCCTCATCTAGCTGTTGTTTTTTTTCCCTAGAGGCGTAGATCCCGTTAATTGTTCTTTTATAGGCTTTTGCACTCCTTAAAATCTCTTCAAGACGGTTACCGACCTGTTCAATTAAACTTAAGGCCTCTTTCATTCTCTCTTTCTTATCTTCATCAGTTGCATAAAGTAACACGTGTTCGATCCGTTCTTCCTTTCCCTTTAACTCTTGATACCAAGCTTTTGCTTGTTGCACAAGGGTTAAAAGTCGGTCTATTTTACTTTTTTTTCCTTGACTATGATCTGTTTCACGAATTTTAGGTAATTCTTCTAGAAACCAAGGTTCGTTCATGGACGATAACGCTACATCTACCCATACATCTGCCACGTATGGTGAGGAAGGAGCTTTATCACTAGCACCAGTAAGTAGTTGGTCTACTTGATTATCCCATTCTCTTTTTCGTTCATACCGCCTGCCAGCGAGCATTGCCATCACATCAGCTATTTGATCGTCATCTTCCAATAAATCATTGTCTAATATTCTCACCAGTTCAGCTTCATTCGCCTCTTTAAAAGATGTATCCTTCCATTTTTCTATTTCGTTCGTCAACGACTCATATCCAGCTTGTTTACACATTTGTTTTACCTCCCATCGACCATTACAGGGGTTTTCGTTGTTTTGTTCCCAATGCCACGACTCCTGCTGCCGATTGTCACACCTGCCAAGACGAGAAAAGCTCCTAAAAAATGAACAAATGTAAAGGGTTCCTCAAGAATAACTACTGCTAGAATAACTGCAGACAAAGGCATTAAATTGATGAAAATCGAGGCTCTTGCAGCACCAATCATTTTTATTCCCTGATAATACATAACAAAACTAAGTACAGACACGATGATACTCATATGAATAATTGCTGCCCATGACAGTAGGTTGGTATTTTGAAGTTCGGTAAAGCTTGTTTCTACCATAACAAACGGAAGCAACATGATGGTACCCGTTCCTACAGCATAAGTTGTACACGTTAGCGAACTAAATGTTTGTAATGCTATTTTTCCCACCACACTATATAAAGCCCAACATATCACAGCTATTAATAGAACTAAATCAACTTGTTGAAAGCCAACAGTTATTAATGTGCTAAACTTGCCTTCCGTTATAATAATACTTGCACCACTTAGTGCCAAAGTTAACCCAAAAACCTGTCTTCCTTTTATCTTTTCCTTTAAAAAAAGAGCAGACATTAGCAAAATTAATATTGGATTAGAAGCAATAAAAAGTGAGCTTTTAACAACGGGTGCATCTCTTGTGGCAATAAAAAAAGCAATGTTATATAACGCAATGCCTGTTAATCCAAGGAATGCCATAACTAGCCATTCCTTACCTTTAGGACGCCGTCCTCCTTTATCCAACCAGAGCATAAGGGGGATTAATAATAAGGTAGCGAAAAAAAACCTAAAAAAAGCCACTGTACCAGGATTTAAGTCCTGAGTAGCAATGTTGCCAGCAATAAACGCACTTCCCCAGCTACTTGTGGCACAAGCAAGCATGACATAGACGAGCCAAGGATGTTTTAGTAATGTTTTTTTCACAATTAAACTCCTCAAATTTTAAAGTCACTGAAATAGCTATAAAACACCCCTTTAATCAGGGCATTAACGATCGTTATCTCCGTGCTTAAATAGAGTTATCTCTCCTCTTTATTTGGACCCAGTAGGTTAATGAACGTTTATCCGTAATAAATGTTCTTAATATACTATATTTGTTAGTTAAGTATAGCATGAGAATAAACACACGTATGCTTTTGTGCTTAAGTCAGATCGTGTATAATGAGTTAGATCGCTTTTTTAAAAGGAGATAGTGTATGCTCAGAAAATCCGTGGTGCTTGTTAGTACCAGCCTATTGATTATTAGCTTACTATTTTTTCACAGTGAATTACTACATTGGATTCAATCAAATGAACGAGAGTATGTGTTGTTAACATTAACTATCGCCACTCTCATGTCTTTATTTCCAGTCATTCCATATCCATTGGTAGGTGGTGTGATAGGGGCAGCCTATGGACCATTAATGGGAGCATTTATTATATGGACAGGCTCAACACTTGCCTCTCTTATCTTTTTTTCACTCATCAGATACGGCGGTTTTGATACATTAGGTACTAAATTATTATTAAAGTATTCTGCTACTAAAAAGCTGACTTTATTATTTGAGAAAAATGCTTTTATGTCTATTACTGTATTGCGGATGATCCCTGTTATCCCTTCAATTATTATTAACGCTTATGCTGCGTTAAGTAGAGTTACTTTTAGTATTTATGCTATCGCTTCCAGCCTTGGAAAAATACCTTCAATGACATTATTTGCCCTTATAGGTCATACGATTATTACAAGTCCTACTGAGCTTGTCTATATGCTCTTCATTTACACAGTATTTATCACATGTGTATACATCGGTTACAAATGGTGGCTTAAACGTCTAGAACAGCAACTTATTAAAACTGAAGAAAAACGATTAAATAATGTCTGACTCATAAAGTGAACCTTCAATCAGTGGGAGTTGAATGAATCAAGACATTAGCGTCCGTTATCTCCTGCCTAAATAGCTTTACCTCTCCTCTCTATTTTGAGCAGGAAAGTTTACGGACGCTTAACTGTGATAAAAGCATTCTCTCTTGAGAATGCTTTGTGTTTTAAATTACTTAATGATACGAATAAAGCGAAAACTTAGTTTATAAACGAATACACCAATAAATCCACCTAATGTATTTAAAATGACGTCATCCACATTAGCTACTCGATAAGTAAATAGAAATTGGCTCACTTCAATAAATATAGACAGAAGCATTGAAAAGAAAACAGTTAATAAAATAGAAATATTTGTATTTATTTTCCTGATACTATCTATTAAAAATGGAAATAGGTAGCCAAACGGTACAAATAATAAAACATTCCCAATTAAAATGCGAAAAGGATCAATCCAGCTCTCACTGTACATAGAAATACGGTAAATACTCAAAAAAGGGTCTAAATTATAGTTTCGCCCTCCAGGTCCAACCGGACCAAACGATGAGCCGTAATTCCAAGCAAATAGTGTGACATAAAATAAGCCCGCCATATAAATAAAGAGAAGAGTTAACAATCCCTTTGTTAAAGAGGGGTTAAAAACGAATCTATTTTTTTTCAACAGAGGGCAACTCCTTCATAAAATATGTAACATTCCGTCATCATTATATTATCTTATTGGAAACTGCGTTTGACAAGTCTTTTATATGAAATAATGGTTTTCTGACTTTGCTGATAGTGATGTTTATCTAGTTGTTAAACGGGGACTTTTGATCTTTTGATCGTACTTTAGTCACTTTCTACGTACAAATGAACTAATTTATAAGTAGAGAAACTTGAATAGAAGTTAGCGAAAACATTTTAATATATAGAAAAATGAGCTAGGATTTAATGATATCCAAGCTCATTTATTAAAGAGACTCCCTCATAATCATTTCCCTTTATCTGGAACATAATCTGGTTGTTCATTACCTTTTGTGTTCATTTGCTTTCCTTTATTGCTGTCACTCTTGCGTGGTTGAGTGCCTAAATGATTAGGCTGGAAATGATGAGCTGGATTGCGATGTTTCCCCATAATTAATCACCCCCTCTCCTCGTCACTAATCGCTTAGACGATCCATATGTCTCTGATCAATCCGCTTTTCTATCTCATGAACCGCTTTATTATCTTTAAGCAACGCTTGTAAGTTTTGGATGTACAATTCTTCAAATTTCAGTTTCATTTTCCTACTCATTTCCTTTACCTCCTTTTACCAGTCATTACAAATTAGTATGAACATAAATTAAGCTATCTTATACTGTAAGCGTTTTAATCTTTTTGTTTTCCAGTAAAATACATTTGACCTGTTCCGTCCATCGTCATAAGAAACACATTCTTTACGTCTTCATAACCATGTTGTTTAACCTGGGCGTCAACCCACTCAATTGTCGCTACTTTAGAAATATTTCCATGTATATATCGCCCATCCTGAATCAAGACTGTTGGATAGCCTTTATTAGTAGCAGCTTGTCCCATGTCATTTTTCGTAACAGTGTCATAACGTGATTTTTTGATAACACTGATTTGACCGTTTGCTTCAAGAACTGCATAATCTATTTCCGTTAAATCAATGGAGCTGTTTAATCGTAAGTCCATTAATAATGATTCTACAGTGATCTTTGCTTTCTTTAGTTCTTCTGTTAGTATTTTTCCCTGTTCAATTATTATAATAGGTTCATCTTCAATAACCCGTCTAAAACGAGGAAGTTTAAGAGCAATATAGGATAAAAATAAGTGAAGACCACCAATAAAAGCCGCCGCAGAGAGCGGGCCTGCCATCGGTGCTTCTCCGTCTGCAAGTGGCTCACCAACAACGTCACCAATCACGACTCCAAAAAGAAAATCAATCGGATTGATCGTTGTCATTGAACGCTGTCCCAGTACTTTAATTAATATAAAGACATAAACATAGACAATCGCCGCCCGAATAAGGAAGCCATAAATGGCCAAATCAGTTGTCCCATACCAAAAGTCAAACATGATTTATCCTCCGATTTTAGCTGTCGTTCCTAGTATGGCTGAACTTAGCATATGTATACAAATCGATACATGAACAAGGTTTAAATGTGGATCATAATCTTTATTCCACTGATTGGTCATGGAGTGATTCAGGACATTAGTTTCCGTTATCACAATTACAACATTATATTTTAGAGCAAAAAAATAAAAACAGCCTCTAAATATGTCTGATTTAGAGGCTGTTTCATCATTATTTTACACTCGCAAGGTTATTTCTCAATACCATTGGTAAAATACCACCGTGACGATAGTAATCAATCTCCACTTCACTATCGAATCGGGCAATAACATCAAAAGTGGTCTCTTTTCCAGTTTCAGCATCTGTCGCTACAACTGTGACATGATCCCGTGGTTGAATATCATTCGTCACTTTAACATCAAATGTTTCTTTACCGCTTAATCCTAACGTTTCAGCGCTATCTCCCTCTTTGAACTGAAGAGGTAAAACGCCCATAAGAACGAGGTTACTGCGGTGAATTCTTTCAAAGCTTTCAGCGATGACCGTTTTAATGCCGAGAAGGTTGGTCCCTTTAGCAGCCCAGTCACGTGAGCTTCCCATTCCGTAATCTTTACCGGCTAAAACAATGAGCCCCGTGTCTGATTCTTTATACTTCATGCAAGCATCATATATTGCCATCACTTCACCCGTAGGCCAGTACGTCGTATAACCACCCTCAGTGCCTGGCGCTAGTTGGTTTTTAATACGAATGTTTGCGAAAGTCCCTCTCATCATCACTTCATGGTTTCCACGGCGTGATCCGTAAGAATTGAATTGAGCTGGGCTTAAGCCTTTCTCCATTAAAAATTTCCCTGCTGGACTATTTTTAGCGATAGCACCAGCTGGCGAAATGTGGTCAGTCGTAACTGAATCTCCCAGCTTCGCAACAGCACGAAGTCCGTTCAACTCTTTAACATCTTCTGGCTCCGGTGACATATCATCAAAGAATGGTGGGTTTTGAATATAAGTGGACTCAGGATCCCATTTATACAGATCACCATCTGTCGTTTCAAGCTGATTCCATTGTTCATTATCATCAAATACGCGTTCGTATTCTTTTTTAAATAATTTTGGCTCAACAGCTTCTTCCATTGCTTTCTGAATCACATCATTTGACGGCCAGATGTCTTTAAAGTAAACATCATTTCCTGCCGAATCTTGACCAATTGGTTCATTTAACAAGTCAATATCGACCGTACCTGCTAAAGCATACGCCACAACTAGTGGTGGCGAAGCCAAGTAGTTCGCTTTCACTAATGGATGTATCCGTCCCTCAAAGTTCCTGTTTCCACTTAAAACAGAGGCTACAGTCAAGTCTGAGTCAGCGATCCCTTTTTCAATTTCTTCTGGCAGGGGACCACTGTTACCAATACAGGTCGTACAACCATAACCCACTAGATTAAATCCTAATTTATCTAAATATGGCATAAGACCTGCGCTTTCTAAATAACCCGTAACAACTTTTGAACCAGGCGCTAAACTTGTTTTAACGTAATCAGGCACATTCAATCCTTTTTCCACAGCATTCTTTGCCAGGAGCCCTGCACCTATCATAACGTGAGGGTTCGACGTATTTGTACAGCTTGTGATGGCGGCAATCGCTACTGCCCCCGTCTTTAATGTAGAGGTATTGCCGTTCGGATGGACAACTTTCACCTCTTTAGCTATCTCTTCTGGCGAAAGCCCGAAGCCTTGGTTACCAACAGGAGCTGTCAACGCCTCTTTCCATTGTTCTTTCATTCGTGATAATGGTATGAGGTCTTGAGGGCGTTTAGGCCCTGACAAATTAGGCTCAATCGCTGATAAATCCACTTCAACGACCGATGTGAAATTAGGGTCATCTTGACCAGGTGTGTAGAACATACCGTTCGCTTTCGTATAAGCTTCTACAAGGTTAACTAGCTCCTCACTTCGACCTGTAAAGCGCAAATAGTTAAGTGTTTCATCATCTACTGGGAAGAATCCACATGTAGCCCCATATTCAGGAGCCATATTAGAAATCGTCGCACGATCAGCTAACGTCATATCGGCTAATCCTGTTCCAAAAAACTCAACGAACTTTCCTACCACATTTTTCTCTCGTAACACTTGAGTTACTTTTAATGCTAGGTCAGTAGCAGTCGCCCCTTCTGGCATGGCACCATTAAGTTTGACACCGATAACTTCTGGCACAGGAAAATAAGAAGGCTGCTTTAACATACCAGCTTCCGCTTCAATACCACCGACACCCCAGCCTAATACGCCAAGGCCGTTAATCATCGTCGTATGTGAATCCGTCCCGACTAATGAATCAGGAAACGCTATTTTTTCACCATTTTCCGTGACACCTTCTTGTACCACATTCGCTAAATACTCTAAATTAACTTGGTGGACAATTCCTGTAGCTGGTGGGACTGCTCGATAATTATCAAGAGATTTCTGTGCCCAATTTAAAAATTTATAACGTTCTTCGTTTCGTTCAAATTCTAATTCCATATTCCGAAGCAACGAGTTAGCTCCGCCAAATTCATCCACTTGTACTGAATGGTCCACAACAAGGTCCACAGGGATTGCCGGGTTAATTTCTTTCGGGTCTCCCCCCATGTCAGCCATTGCTTTTCGCAACGAAGCTAAATCAACGACTGCCGGAACACCAGTAAAGTCCTGAAGGATAACACGTGATGGCTTAAATGGAACGTCAATATTTTTCACTTGATCGGTTCCCCATTTAGCTAAGTTCTTTACATGCTCCTCTTTAATCACGCGACCATCAAATTGTCTTAGTACAGATTCAAGAAGAACTTTAATGGAGTAAGGGAGGTTGTGAACGGTTCCAACTCCAGCCTCCTCGATAGCTGTCAAATCATAGTAGTGATAAGTTTTACCATTTACATCAAAGGTTTTCTTTGAATTAAATAACACGTTATCTGACATATGTATTCCCTCCTTCACGTACTATCATATAATACAATATTGAAATTGTCTAAAATCTTTTCAGTAAATTGTCACATTTTCTCTTATATACTATAACAATTTATGCTTTACCGTCCATTTTTTTGCTTCTGTTTGCAAATCGTTTCAATTATGTAAGAGCAACCAGACAAATCAGTCGGCTGCTTTATTTTTCAATAACTAACTTTTATCAATTCGTTTTATTTAAATAACTCATACTTCACGTTCATCAATTCATTTGCATATATGTCCAGTTGATGTTTTTGATGCTCCGTAGCAACAACGTACGCCTTTTCAATAATTTGTTCTGCCTCATTAAGTTCTTCATGTACACGCTTAGTTTGATGCCCATAATCAGGAGATTGCTCATCTAACTGCTGATAAGCATCTTCTAGTTGAACAAACGCTTGCTGAGCAGCTTGAAATGCCTGCTGTTTATTCTTATTGTAAGGCACAGATTTAACGCCCCCCTTCATTTATCATCACATTTATTATTGGGATAAGTGCCCATGAGTATCCTACAGACTACTGGAAAAACTAGCAGTAACCATACAAATAGGAAGGTGATTCTCAATGGAAAAAAACACGTATAAATCTCAACAGCAAGCAAATCCAAAAAATAATCAAGAAGATTCTGGTCAACCAGCCCCTTTAAAAGGCTCACACAAAACGAAAAAGAAAAATCATGTCTCACAAACAAACGGTGAAGGATAATTCTTCTCTAGCCATACGTTCCGAAAATGAAAACATTACCAATTATATTTTCATCCATGTGTGGTTATGCTAGTTAGTGAAGAGGGTTACAGACTTTCTTCACGAGAGTGATTAAGTTTGCGGGTATCGTTTGCAATGCATATGTACTTGAGGGGTGGTTCGCTTGAACAACGTTTAAGAAGAACAATCAGGCAAGGACATGTCATTAACGAAAAAATGAGGTGTTGACGAAAGTTAAACATCGATTTGACCCCATTTAACGACTGTTCACTCAATGAAAAAGGTGGCCTTTATAGGTCACCTTTTTCCCTTTATAACATGAACCTTCAATAGTGAGGGTTTTCGTTCTATCCCACTGATTGGTAGTTGAGTCAAATCAGGACATTAGCGACCGCTAGCGCCTGCCTAAATGGCGTTACCTCTCCTCCCTATTTTGAGCCGGGAGGTTTACCGGACGCTTATCTGTGATAAACGTTATTCACCCGTCCCGAACTTGTCCCGTTCTCGTTTAATTTCTTGCTGGGCGCAACAATCTTTTACAAGTCCTGATAAATAAATTGCCATTCCTATTCCTACCCCGATACCAAGTCCTTTTAATAACGGTTTCAAAACGATACCTCCCTTCTTCTTTTGTCACTTTCAATTATACCTAAATCCGTTTTGAATTAGTTTATTTATCTCATTATTTCTTCAACGCAATCATGATTATTAATCCAAACTTAATTATCTGTTCAAGTTAAGCTCTTAAACATTATTTTAATATGAGACCTTTTTCTCGGAATTTTTGCTGATCGCCCTTAAGTGGCTTTTGGAATACGACTAAGTGCCAATTTACCTTCATAAAAAGTGCCTTGTAAGTAAACTTTACGGTTAAATAGGCTGAGAAAAAATACATAATTAAAAAACAAAAAAAGAGGACAGTCCATATTAAAAACTCTGATTCTCTAATAATTATTTGAGAAAATAAATACCCTATACCTGGCACTGAAGCTAGAGCGCCACCTCCATAAATCATATCCTTCTTCCCTTCTTTATTCGTATCAGCATATTTCTTCATCTCTATACGAAAAAAAAGGATTATAGTTATAACATATACAATATTTGAAACAATATAATAAATAGAGTAATTAATACCAAGTTCCGTGAAAGGAATTACTTGTAGAATGATTAAATATAGGCAGCTAGCAAATCCACTACTTACACATACAAATATAATACTTTCAAATTGTATTGAATAACTATTTTTACATAATAGCCGTAACATCCAAATATGTAACAGTAGTAACAAAGGTACAATTATATAATATGGAAAAATACGATCTCCTATGAAAAATAAATAAAAAGCTGGTATATCAACAACGACTAATGTCAAAGTAACAATCATAAATTTAGTATTTGCAGTGTCTATAAAACTAAGTAGGCTAAAAAAATGCCTAGGGAGCTGATTTCTTTTTAGGTTGCTATCCAACCTCATGGTTATCACTCCTGGATTTAATCTCTTCTCTATACCTGTGTCTGTTTCTCCCTTCGATTTAGTGGATTTACGATAATCTAGTTTTCATCTTCATAGTCGTCTTCCTCATCATCTTCAAACTCAGTGACGACTAAAATGGACAAAATTAGATACCCATTAAGAATAAAAATATGATCATTAATCCAAACTTAATTATCTGTTCAAGTTAAGCTCTTAACTATTATTTTAATACGAGACCTTTTTCTCGGAATTTTTTTCGATCGCGCTTAAGTGGCTTTTGGAACACGACTAAGTGCCAGTTAGCTCTCATAAATAGGGCTTTGTAAATAAATTTAGCGGCTACGTAGCTCAAAAATAAAGAAAAGAATAAGAAAACACAAAATAAAACTAACCATGTTAAATATTCCGAGTGTCTCATAACAGCTTGACCTATGATATAGCCTATACCCGGTCCAGCCGTTAACAGTCCGCTATGATAGATATAATCAGGTTTTCGCTTCTTAGTGATATCAGAGTATTTATTCATTTGATATTTTAAAAACACAAAAGTAGCAATAACAAAAATGAGATTACTCGAAAATAAAAACAATAGAGTTGATAAACCTAGCATGAAATAAGCGATACCTTGAAATAAAACCAAATAAAGAACCGATCCTATCACCGCAATTATCCCAATAAACCAAATAAATTCATACTGAACTGTGTATGGATTTTTACATAATAGGCGGATCATCCAAATATGCGCTATGATAATCAGTGGCAGGATAAGATAGTAGACGATCATCGGAAAAGGAACGTAAAGTAAGTAAACGACTCCCAGATTTAAAAAAATCAGCGTAAATGTAGCACTGGTAAATTTAATATTGAATGTTTCCTCAAAGCCTAAAAAGTTAAGAAAGTGTTGGGGAAGCTGGTTACGTTTAATAGTAGAGCCTAAACGCATATCCCTCTCCCTTTCTGTATTAGATTTTTACTTTTCGTCATTTATTTTGATCTCGCCACTCATGTTCTTCTCAACTCCTGATTCCTCTGTTCAGTTAATTGGTTAATGCGTGTGTTATGAGAAGAAATATTTCGTTCCAGTTGATTCACACTGCTCTCAAGCGTGGAAATTTTTTCTTCCACGTTGGCTATAACGTTATTTAACTGGTTTTGCGAAAGGGCAAGATACCCTCTTTGCAAGTCCCCTGATTGAAAAGATTGAAATTTACTTGCTAAGCTCCCAAACCATGTTTTCGCAGTAAGTTCAGGCATAAGACATAGTTTTTTACTGTTGTCAAATTCGCTACTGTAGCCGTTTAAATCACTGAGTGCCATTTTCAGTCGGCTTATTTCTTCTGTTTTTAGACTCACTTGCTGATTCATACTATAAATAGATGATCTTAGGTTTGTTATTTGGTTATTAAGAGAAGATACATCTGTTATCATCGGATCACCTCATATAATTCAAAAATGTTTATTTTCCGTTGGAACATCCGTACGAAGTGATTTTTTTGTCACTTAATACCGTGATATTCACTTTTTAAAATAGATAATACCTATATAATAATAATCTAAGTCCTACATGGGATAAATAGGATTATATGAGCCTTTTTTCTAAAAAAAGTTTATAGTTAACTAGGAATCCCATCCAAAAACAACTTTAAACCCATTACCAAAGGACTATTCACGGGTAGTTGGATAGAAACCTTTATTGCTTATTTTTATATAATTTATCTCATTAAAAAGCTCCAATCAGTGGGCGTTTTCGTTCTTCTCCCACTGATCGGTCGTTGAGTGAATTGGAACATTAATGTCCGTTATTTCCCGCCTAAATAGAGTTACATCTTTCCTCGCTATTTTGACCAAGAAGGTTTACGGATGCTTTATCTGTGTAAAGCGATACGGTTTAGCAGCCTAGGATTTCTGTGCTAGCCTTCAGATCGATGTTTTAGAAAATTATCGAATTTAGTTTCGAGTTTTTTTACTTTCCTCTTAATTCTTAAATAATCCCTTATAACTACCACTACGACAAATAGTACGCCTAACACTAAGCCAAACGCAACGAGTTGATAAAGGATATTAATCATTTCCATGTTTCTCCTCCTTTTATGTAGAAACGGTTTGATATTATTTTTTTACATCTTATCTCTTATACTCCTCAGAGGGAGAAAAATTTCGAGTTAATAATGAAAAAAACCTGCCCTAAGTGGACAGGTTTAGATTTTAAGCATATAAATTAAAGTGATGACGATAAATTAATTCAAAATTCTAATTTGCACGGACTGGCGTCCGAAGGCTAACGCGTTACTACGATTAGACATAAAAATATCAATCTTCTGACCTGTAATATTACCACCTGTATCTGCAGCAATAAATGTACCGTACCCTTTGACCTCCACTCGAGATCCTAATGGAATGACGCTCGGGTCAACGGCTATTACTTTAGCGTTAGGATTATCTTTCAAATTAATTCCTGTGCTTGTAATACCTGAACAGCCATTGCAAGATGCTGTGTAGGCAGTCGCTGAAAAGGTTTGCCAACTTCCGTCAGATGATGAGTTATTGTTAGAGTTCGAACGGCTTGGCGAGCTAGTGTTTGATTCGCTATTCTTTGTTTCAGCGCTTTCTCTTTCTTTCTCCGCCTCTGCTGCTTCTCTTTCTTTTGCTTCTCGTTCTGCTTGACGTGCCGCTTCTGCCCGTTGTTCCTCTTGGCGTTTAACTTCATCTTTAATTCGATTACGCACATCCGCTTCTTGAGAAGCTAAGTCTACATCTTGATCTACAAGTTTAGCAATAAGTGCCTCTTGCTCTGCTTCATTTTCTTTCATATCATCACGTACACGTTCCACTTCTTCTTTTTGCTCATCTAACTCACCTTGCATTTCTTCTAACTCAGTTGCTTTATTTGCAAGCGTCAGAAGTGATTCGACGTGTTGTAATTGTACTTCTTCTAATTCTAATTGGTTGGCTTCAAGCTGCTCGATAAAATCGTTATCTGCTTGTGCTATTTTGGAGATCGTCATGACACGACTCATAAAGTCACCAAAACTTTCTGCTCCTAAAATAACTTCAATATAAGCCCCATTTCCACTACCATTTCTTTGATAAGAGCTTGCTCGATCTTTCAACAACTCAAACCGCTCATCGATATCTTCTTGTAGCCGGTCCATTTCTGCCTCAAGCTCTTCGACTTGATTTTCGGTTTCAGAAATTTCAGCCTCTGTTTCCTCGATCATGTCCTCATTAGCTTCTATTTTTTCACTGAGATTATGAAGATGATCATTTAAACTTTCGAGGTCAGCAATCAATGCCACTAATTCGGCCTCTGCCTCTGATAGTTCAGCTTGAACTGCCTCTCGTTCTTCTTGAATTTGCTCCTGTTCATTCTCGAGTTCTTCTGTAGCGTAGGTGCCAGTAGCAAAAAAGAATTGGCCTAACCAAGCCACTATCGCGAGTGTTATGAACTTTTTAAGCACACAGTTTCCCCCTAAATAAGAGTTATTCAGTTGCTTTTGTGTCTATTGCAACTTGGACAAAAGATATATTTCTTTCGTCCATCCAACACAATAACAGAGAATGATAACAATTATGTAATAGTAATATTATATTTCTGTATCAAAACTTCCAATTTAAACTATAAATATGATTTTTTCCAATTAAATTGGATCATCTATATTCAATAATCAGTCCTTTTATATCACGCGGCCTTTTCATCATCTTTACTGAAAGACAACGCTGTTAAAAGTCAATATCCAGGTTGTAAATAAGAAAACGCCATCTCATGAATGGTGTGAATTTTATTAATTCTTTGGCGACTTCGCACATTTCGATGCCTCAAATTAAGTAATTCAAAAGTTTCTTTTAAAGAGATTTAAACATTTCACATAAAAACAGGCCTCCTTCAAAGACTAAAGATAAAGGAGGCTTCTGTTTATGAAAAAAGTGTCCGCTGTTTTTTGGATAGCACTTGTTATGTCATTAGTCTTTGTGTTGTGGGGTGTCGTGTCACCTACTCACTTGGAGGCTATCATGGATATTGCACTCGTCTTTTTCTTGCAAAATTTTGGATGGTTTTATCAAATAGCGGCCACTTTTTTTCTCGTCGTAGCCTTATTTCTCATTTTCAGTAAGTACGGGCATATTAAATTAGGTAAGGAAGAAGACAAACCGGAATTTTCCCGTCCCACGTGGTTTGCTATGCTTTTTAGTGCTGGTATGGGCATCGGTTTATTATTTTTCGGTGTCTCTGAGCCTATTTCTCATTTTGCTAATCCGCCATTTATTGAAGGTGAGACGGGAGAAGCAGCTATTATGAGCTTACGTTATACGTATTTACACTGGGGATTCCATGCGTGGGCAATCTACGCTATCATTGCTTTAGCCCTAGCTTATTTTAAGTTTAGAAAAGGCTATCCAGGTTTAATAAGTGCAACGTTGCGCCCATTATTGGGAGACCGTGTTAAGGGCCGTATTGGAACACTTATTGACATTATAGCCGTCTTCGCTACTCTTTTTGGTGTTTGTGCTTCTTTGGGCCTTGGGGCCGCTCAAATAAATGGCGGGTTAAGTTATTTAACTGGCATTCCAAACAATTTTTCAACCCAATTTTTAATCATCGCCATTGTCACCTTACTATTTTTAATTAGTGCTGGCACAGGAATCAAAAAAGGGATTAAATATTTAAGTAATACAAACATGATTTTGGCCGTTATATTGTTTTTAGCGGTAATTATCCTTGGCCCAACCATTTTTTTACTAGACTTATTTACGACAACATTTGGTAGCTACGTTCAAAATATTCCTGCAATGGGGCTGCGTTTATCCCCATTCGATGCTGGCAATGCCGCGTGGCTACAAGGATGGACCATATTTTATTGGGCTTGGTGGATCGCTTGGGCGCCGTTTGTCGGCACGTTTATTGCGCGAGTTTCAAAAGGGAGAACCGTTCGTGAATTTGTCATCGCTGTCCTTGTTGCTCCAACCCTTGTATGTACTCTTTGGTTTTGTGTTTTTGGAGGTACGGGCATCTTTTATGAGTACACTTTAGGACTGAATGTTTCAGGACAGACCCTTGAAACAGCTTTATTTTTTGTCTATGAACAGCTTCCCTTTAGTACCCTTTTAGCGATCATAACGGTTTTTCTTATCAGTACCTTTTTTATTACCTCAGCAGATTCAGCCACATTTGTGCTAGGTATGCAAACAACTAATGGGAGCACTGAACCACCTAATATAGTGAAATATATTTGGGGACTGATTTTACCGCCTCCTCAGTCGTCTTAATGGCTACAGGCGGTTTAGAAGCCATGCAAACAGCGATTATCGTCAGCGCCTTTCCTCTTACAGTTGTCCTTTTTATGATGATTTTCTCCATGCTAAAAGCATTTAAAGCGGACATAAAACGAGAACCTAAACCGTTAACTGAGAAAAGAAGACTTAAAGTCCGGATAAAAAAACGGAAGGATCAAATTAAACCGACTTAAACACTTTTGATTATGAAATGAAAGAGCTAGTTATGAGTAAAGCAAAAGACGAAGCATCTTGCTTCGTCTTTTAGTCACTCATATTCTTTTTCCAATGTTATAGTACTTCTCACAGTGTCAATTGGTCGAACAGATTGTTCTATTTCGTCTCTTTTCCCTTCTAAAAATGGCGGTAAAGACAATTTTTCTCCTAATGTTTCATAAGGTTCATCTCCCATGAAGCCAGGTCCATCTGTGGCAAATTCGAACAAAATTTGCGGCGCGACTCTCGCGTAAAGAGATTGAAAGAAGAAACGGTCTACATAGCCTGAAGTTTGGAATCCAAAACGTCGTAAACGATTATCCCATTCATCTAACACTGTTCTATCTTCAATACGAAAAGCAACATGATGCACGGTACCATATCCTTGCTGTGCTTGTGGGAGAACAGTATTGTGTTCAGCTATGACCTGAGCCCCATTACCTCCTTCTCCAACTTCAAATAAATAGAAATCATTTTCTCTGGACACTTCCTTGAAGAGTAACACTTTCTCCATCATTTCTTTAAAATAGTCGATGTCTGCGATTCTAACAAAAATTGGCCCAAGACCTGTAATGGCAAATTCTAATGGAATCGGGCCATCCTGCCATGGGATACCAGCTGCTACTCCTTCATCTTTTTCATCTGAAATCAATTGATACTGTTGATCATCAAAATCTACAAAAGATAACGTCTTTTTCCCAAATTGCTCTTTAATACCAGTATGTGACACTTCCAATCGATCAAATCGTTTCACCCAATAGTCTAGTGCTTCATCACTGGGAACACGAAACGAGCTCTTCGAAATCTCATTTGTTCCGTGGTGTCCTTTTGGAATACCCGGAAAATCAAAAAAAGTCATGTCCGTACCTGGATTTCCTTCATCATCAGCAAAAAACAAATGATAAGTTTGAATGTCATCTTGATTGACTGTTTTTTTAACTAACCTCATGCCTAATACATAGGTGAAGAATTCATAATTTTTTTCTGCGCTGCTCGTTATCGCAGTTACATGGTGTACCCCTTTTAAATGATTCATGTGAAAGTCCCTCCAACAACATAATAAATTACCTTATATTTATTAAGTTACTTTATTTTTTATAGTAACGCAAGTTATTTGTTCTCTGACTTTTATCCTTCTATAATACATTTAAATAGATGTCATTCTGCTTAAGAACCTCACAAAAGGGAAAAACGATGTAAAATAACTATATCAAGCTCATAATCTTGCCATTTAAATTACCTTCATAGGTTACACAATGCTAAACAAACCTATTCCGACACATTCTAATTTGCTTCAATATTTAATCATCTTGGTATGTGCCGCAATTAAATAGTAATGTAATTCAAAATTCAAGAGATTGGAAGCGATCACGAGAAAAACTTTGAAAGCGCTTTATTTTTGACCCCTCATTACATTATACAAGGTTTCTATTCAAGAGATCCCCAATGATAAAATTTATTGAAATAGACACAAACATTTTAAAACAAGGGGTTGACAAGTGTGGAGATCATTAAAAATGTTTGGAATAAAACATGGGAAAGTCACGACAGAATAATCGACATCATCCGTTTTATCGGAGGCCGATCTGGCGGTGAACCACCGAGCGATTATAAAGGTCGTATGGAAAAAGTGTCAGGAAAAATGACAGGTACATATCGTCAACCATCACCTGATAAGCGTGATTTTTCAGCAAAGCAGTTAGTCGGTTTAATTCTTGGTCCTCTTTTATTCTTTCTCGTTCTACTATTTTTTCAACCAGACGGTCTTTCTTTTGAAGCGCGTGGCGTGTTGGCAGTCACAGTATGGATAGCTACATGGTGGATTACTGAAGCGATTCCCATTCCAGTGACGTCTTTATTACCTATTATTTTATTTCCTCTCGTGACGACGATAGAAGTTGGCGAGGTTACACCTAATTACGGTAATGATATTGTCTTTTTATTTCTTGGAGGGTTTATTATCGCCTTAGCTTTAGAACGTTGGAATCTTCATAAACGGATAGCACTGACGATTATTCACCTTGTTGGCACAAGTACAAAGCGTCTTATGCTCGGTTTTATGACAGCGACAGCATTTTTGTCCATGTGGATCTCTAATACAGCCACAGCAATGATGATGGTGCCGATTGGAACAGCCATTATTTATCAGTTTACACATCTTATTGACGAGAAATTTATAGAAGACCCCAAAAAAGAAGCAGATCAATTCGCGAAAGGTCTCATGATTGCGATAGCTTTTTCTGCATCTATCGGTGGGTTAGGGACGATTATTGGAACACCTCCAAATACCATTTTAGCCGGACAGTTACGAGAAATTTTTGATGTAGATTTATCTTTTGGATATTGGATGTTATTCGGTGTCCCGCTAGCTGCTTTTTTACTCCTTGTTGCATGGATTTATTTAATTACCTTTGCTTTTCCAATGAAAATGAAAGATATACCTGGGGGGCGAGAAGTGGTTGAAAATGAACGGAAAGCCTTAGGTCAAATGAGTGCAGATGAAAAAATGGTTATGATGATTTTTTCATTGACTGCGATTGCATGGATCACGCGGTCGTTTATCCTTCAAGAGTACGTTCATCCTAATATTAATGATACCCTTATCGCAATTACAGGCGCCTCGTTACTCTTTCTCATTCCTTCATTTAAATATGAAGGTGTTAAATTAATGAATTGGCATACTGCGAAAGATGTTCCTTGGGGTATTCTTATATTATTTGGAGGCGGCCTTGCTATTGCAGGTGCTTTTGGGGACACAGGACTTGATGTGTGGATCGGTGAACAGTTAAGCGTTTTAATCGGTGTGGAATTTATCTTAATTGTCCTTGCTGTAACATTACTCGTGATGTTTTTGACTGAAATCACATCTAACACAGCTTCTGCAACCATGCTTATGCCTATTATGGCATCACTCGCCTACGCTATTGATGTTCACCCCTTCGCCATGATGGTGCCGGCAGCTTTAGCTGCTTCTTGTGCTTTTATGCTTCCAGTAGCGACACCACCAAATGCAGTCGTGTTTGGCACTGATTATTTGAAAATGTTAGATATGGTGAAAGCAGGCTTTTGGATGAACGTTCTCGCAATCATCGGTGTTGTCACTTTTGTTGTACTGTTACTTCCATTTGTGTTTGGAATTGATTTAACAACCTTTCCTAACTAAAGAAACAGCGGCTCAGGCTGTCAACATTTTTACTAGCCTGAGCCGCGTTGGTTACTTACTCAATTTGGCATTTCGAGAGTTACTCTATCAACTTTTTAGTAACGCTAGAGCAGTTTCTTCATCTGTTATTAGAACGTTAAGAAGTTCCCCATTTAAAGCAGATTGAATAGCTTTCACTTTATTTGAACCACTTGCTATCCCTATAACGTGTGGAATGTCTTTTAATTTATTCACTTCTAAAGCCACAACTCTATCGTTCCAACTGTTTGAAGGTGCTTTTCCGTGAGAATCGATAAAATTATAACAAATATCTCCCACAATTTCGTTATAATTTATTCCTTTATCATTCCCATGGTCTAAATAAGATTTAACCATAGTCGAGTGTTCGGGTGTTCCACCAATGCCCACTACTGCAATGTCTACTGCTCGTCCAATATCAAGCGTATTTTTTATCACACCTAGATTAATAATGACATCTTTAGCTTCTTTAGAATCGACTAAAACAGGTGCGTGCAATAGCTTATATCTAGCGTTAAGCTTTTCCGCTATTCTTGCTACAATACTATTAGCATGAATATCCACCTGTTCATCCCCCATACCGCCTACTAGTGGAACAGTTAGCAACTGAGAGTAATTAGTTGTTTGCGGCATCGCTTTTGCCACTTCATTTAAAGTGGTACCGGATGAGAATCCGATTGTTTTCCCATCTTTTATAACTCTCAATAAATATTTAGCAGCAGCAGCTCCGAGACGTGACTTCGCTGAATCATTTCCTGAAGGAACACAAATAACCTCTTTTAAATCATATTTCCGCTCTATTTTTGCTTCTAATCCCATAAAAGGATGATCTTCATCTTCATGAATAATGATTTCTACTACCCCTAGTTCTTTAGCTTTAGTTAAATATTTAGAGATTAATGAACGGCTAAAACCAAATGTCTTGGCAATTTCTGATTGCGTAGCCCCCTCCTCATAATACATATATGCTATTTTAACGAGTAATCTTCTGTCTTCTAAAAAAGACATAACTATCATCCATTCTGTTATTTGAAAATTATTGTACTACCTTCTTTTATTATAGGCATTGATGAAGGACTTACAAAAACAGCACCGGGTAAAATATCACCTTCTATCTCATTAAAATAAATTGAAATATGGCCCAGTTCCTTAAGGTTTTGGTTAGCAGAAGATCCAACTGCCGTGATACTATATTCTTGATTATCAATAATTAATAATCCCCCCTCTTGAACTGGATTTTCTGATATTTGTACACAATCATGAATCACAGAGACTTCTCTTAACTCTTTTGGAGCTTCTGGCCCGAATAGAATGACTAACATTTCTTCTTTAAAACTTTCAACTAGCGAACCCATTTCTATTACATTGGATTTATACATCTAATCCCTCCTGAATTAAATTAATACATTCCGAAGCTAGCAACATAAGCAATAACAACAGCTAGAACTCCAGTAATTAACCGGCTATATAATACAGCTGGCACACCGTATTGAATGGTTTCCGGTTTTGCTTCTCCCAACGAAAGACCGACGGGTATAAAATCTGCCCCAACTTGTCCATTTATGGCAAATAACGCTGGCAAAGCAAACTGAGGAGGGATATTACCAAGGGCTATTTGACTTCCGATCAGCACTCCGATTACTTGAGCTATTACAGCCCCCGGACCTAAAACCGGTGACAAGAACGGCAATGTACAAATCAATACTATCACAATTAATCCCCAAATAGAGCTTGCTAAAGGCGCTAATGAATTCGCAATTAAGTCACCAACACCTGTATAATTTATTATACCAATTAACATACTAACAAACGCCATAAATGGTATAATATTTTTTATTAACATCTCGATGGAATCTCTACCTGCTTGATAAAACGTTCCTGTAATACTTCCTATTCCTTTTGAAAATTTGATTAAAAAGCCATCCTTATTGTCGCTAAATTCTTTTTTAGCTTCATTATATTCTTTTTCAAATTGTTGTTTATCTAGCACACCCTCATTATTCTCTTTTTCAGAAGATCCTTCTCTTGGCTCTTCACCAATGTCATCTGCTAGATGAACTTGCTTTTCTGTTACCCCTGAAACAAATATATCTTTAGTAATATGTTTAGCAAGTGGCCCAGACGGTGATGATGACAAGACATCAACAGTAGGAATACGCTTCATAGGGTATAACCCTATTCTCGCCGTACCTCCACAGTCAATGACAACACACATCATTTCATCTTCAGGCACAGAATTTCTAAAACCATCAACTGCTTCACCATTTGTTAATTCTGCAATTTTTCTAGCAACTGGATGTATGCCACCTCCAGTAATAGAGACTACTTTAACTTTTTTACCTTCAGGTGTTAGTGTTAATCCGTCACCCCAACCACCTGATCCTTTGTTGACAAATACCGATTTATAATTCATATATATCACCCCTTCGTATAATTGAATACGTTTACATTTTATTTGCTAAATAATAGGTGATCCGCTCTGTAATAACCCCTCTGAGGAAGATAACAACTATCCCTACTAAGAAAAACCGAACCGCTAATTCAGCTGTTCCATAACCTGCCTGAATCAACCCATTTGCGATCCCCAAGTATACAAATAATTCTCCAGCATTAGCGTAAGGAAAAATAGACGTTACTGGATGCAAAAAAGAAACTAATGAATCAAAAAAAGCAGGTTTTTGTCTCTCTTCTACAAAACGTCCAAAAGTATAGGCCATCGGATTTGTTAGAAGAAGAATTGATAGTATTGGCATAAGTGTATATCTTAAAACCATAAACTTTGAAGCAAATTGAATTGCCTTCGTTACCCTCTCTTCACCAATGAATTTAATCATGGCGTAAGTAAACGTTAATAATACGACCAACGTAGGTACAATGCCGGTAAATAAATTCATAAATTGTTCTCCACCAGCATCAAACATTCCGATAAAATGTTCACCGAACCATTCTATCCATTCCATCATAAAACACCCCTTCTTTAGCTTTTTGTTTAGTTAAGTACCGAGCTTAACATTATAGCGTCACAAATTTTTCTTCCCCCTGTCGAATCATGTCATTTGTTTCTTTGAAATGGTTAGTAAGGCATTTTCACTTGCATTTTGTAGAGCAATATCGATCGCTGATTTTTTCCGTTTTTTGTCTTCATATTGTAAATCGTTTAGAATTTCTCCTACGTGACATCCGCGGAAACTTTCTATATCTTTGAACTTTGATAATACACTAACCCCCTTCATTGTCTGACAATCTAGAACGATATATTTCTCATCAACAACTAACATCACGATTGAACCGGCACCAAATTTTCTACGGGCTTGACCTGTAAATAAGTGAACATCTTTCTTCGTATTATATTTTTTAAAGAAGCGTTCAACAGATTTTCTATAATACCTCACCTGTATAAATGTTAAAAACGATTGCATAAGTAATAACCCACAAGCTAACGTGATCAATCCCATATTAATCCCCCTTATTTTAATATTGGAAATATTTATAATTTTAAGAAAATAATTTGTCCTGCAACATACGTAATTTCCAGACAGTTGTTGAAACATCAAGCTCAACCTTATCTTCTGTTAGAAACTCACCCTCGTTAATTGTTTTTTTAGCAATAACTTCTCCACTAATCAATCCTATAGGAATGTGCTTATTTAATTTCATATCTTTATGAGTTTCAAGTACCCCTCTAACAGAATAGCCGCCAATACCATCAATTTTTTCCCCTGGTTTAATTGGTCTTTTAGCCACTGCAACCGTTTCTGAAATGGGTGCACCTAATGGATGGATCGACTGTTCTTGTTCTAAAACCGCTTTCGCAATAGTTACTGGTGTTTCCAAACTTGCTAAGTGATACGGTCTGTAAAGCGTATAGTGATCACCATGTGACTTATGAACTTTCAATAAGTATCGCAATTCCTCATCAACAGGCTTCAATTCACTTTTTACAATCACAAACACACCAGGAGCTAGTCCATTAACATAATCCACTACTCCTAAACCATTTAACACTCCCCCCTGTTCTTTAAGAGTTAGCTTATCAGCAACATTTGTAAGATCTGCTTCTACACCGTGCATCCCAACTTTATCAGGAATTAAGCCAATTGCATTACTTAACAAATTCATTTCAGCCATTGTTTTTGTACCATCTTGAAAGGCTGCTAACATATGTGCACTCATATTCTTTTGCTTCGCTTCTTTAGCGCACGTATCAGGATTTGCCAGTGGGACCAATGGGTTATTTTTTCCTTTACCTGCCACAACCACTTCTAGTCCCATCAGTTTAGCAAATTCATACAACTCTACAATTGCCGCTGGTTCATCACCAGCTGAACCAGTATATACTAGGCCGGCTGAATCAAATAAATCATTCATGATCGAACCAACCGTAATATCCACCTCAACATTTAATAGGACGAGGTGCTTCTTAGCTTTTAGAGTTTCTAATGCTATATTAGCTCCCACTTCTGGAACCCCTGTGGCATCAACAATAATCTCCACATTAGGGGAGTGAATGACCTCCCTGTAATCTTGAGATGTCAATGTTTTTACAAGTCTATTTTCTCGAGATTGATAGAAATCTCTTGATTTGCTAACGTTTTCAATATTGACATCACAAATTCCCGTTACAACCATTCCAGAGACACGGGATATTTGTGCAATTAAACCAAACCCCATCTGTCCTGCACCAATAATACCTACTTTAATTGGCTCATTCCCTTTTTCTCTTTCCAACAATTTGCTATAAATCGACATGTTTCTTCCTCCTTTTTAATATAACACATTCTTTTCACATATGTTCCACAACAGATCAAAAAATATATTTATAACATACGTTACGATGTGTAACGTTTGTTATAATATATTTTAGATTATAGAAGCATTAACTAGGAATGTCAACCAAATCTTTTGTAATGATATACTTAAAAAATGGAGGGATAACAATGAATAGAAAAGATTATTATTACGATTCTACAGCTCCTGTGCCCAATTCACTGGTACCAGCTGTAAGCGGTATTATTATTAAAGAGAATGCTATCTTATTGCAGCAACGAGTTGATAATGGGAAATGGTCACTACCTGGTGGACAGCAAGAACCTGGAGAATCTATTGAGGCTGCTCTCAAAAGAGAAGTGAAAGAAGAAACAGGTCTAAATGTCAAAGTTACTCGGTTAATAGGGGTTTATAGTGATCCAAATCATGTTATTGCTTACGCAGATGGGGAAGTTCGCCAGCAGTTTTCTATATGTATGTTGTGTCAAGCAATTGATGGGAAATTGAAAAGCAGTAGTGAATCACTAGAGGTTAAATATATTCATCTGTCTAATTTAGAAACACTCAATATTCACCCTACACAAAAAATTCGTATACAAGATGCGCTAAGCCAAAGAACAGAAGCTTTTTTAAGATGAACAGGAAATGCGTACAACCATGGTCGCTATTTAAAATCATTTTAAGACTCAACTCCTATATTATTGTAAAATTTGCGTCTCATAGATTGTTAAGTATTTATTTGAACATTCAGTTTCCACATATAATGATCATAAAACGAACCTTCAATCAGTGGCGTTTTCGCTCTCCTTCCACTGATTCATCGTGGACTCAATCAGGACATTAAGCGGCCATTATCTTCCCTATCTATTTTGAGGCGGGAGTTTTATGGACGGTTATCTGTGATAAATTAACACCTCAACATATTTCATAATCATTGTATTCGCCTCAGATTCATCCCTAAAACACCTATGTACAGGCCAAATTAACCAGCTTAATAAACTGGTTGACCTCCTGTTTTAATATATATCTAATCTTTTTCTTTGCAAGATTTTAAGTACTTACCAACTTAAACCTTTTCAGAACAGTGGAAATATCGTAAAATAAGAGGCGATGAAAGAAAAGAGGTGTGTCTATGCTCAACGATATATTTATGATTTTTATCATTTTGTGGTCCATTTTGGTTTTTGTTTTTGTGGCCATTGGGGGCTACTTTATGTTTCGTAAATTTCTAAAAAAAATGCCTAAAGAAGATGGAAAATCCATTTTGGACTGGCAAGATTATTATATTAATGAGACACTTCATTTGTGGTCTGATGAGCAAAAAAAATTTCTGAATGAGTTAGTTGAGCCTGTACCTGAAATATTTAGAGATGTAGCAAAAGGGAAAATTGCTGGTAAAATCGGTGAATTGGCGTTAGAAAGTGATGCTGGAGAAATGAGTGAGGAATTAATTATTAAAGGGTATATTTTAGCCACTCCAAAAAGAGATCATAAATTTCTTCGCAAAAAACTTAAGGAAAAAAACATTGATGCAACCCCTTATGAAAGGTATTTTCTCCAATCATCTTAAATGAGGTTAATCATATAAAACGAACCTTCAATCAAGACATTAGCGTCCGTAAAACTCCCCCATCTTTTTTGAGGGAGTTTTACGGACGTTTATTACAACCCCCGGCATTTATAGTGCCGGGGTCTATGTTTGGACTGTCAATTCCGTTTGGCTCGTGTGATTGCGTGCCTGAAGCTGCTTTTCCATGGCTTTGAATTTCACATACATTGCGATCCGCCAAGGCACTATCATACCAAAAGCTAGAATAAAAAACATCCCAGCCAGCACTTCATACTCAAAATAAATACCAAAAATTAATTTGAAAATAAGTCTAATAGCTAAAAGGCCAAACAAAATGAATGGGAACGCTTTTGAACGTTTCATAAAAATATCATTACCGCGAATCTCAAACGCAGATGTTTTAATCAAGACGATTGAAAATAACATGCCGACAGTAAGTGCTTCTCCCACTTCAAATAAGGTAATTTCCCTGACTGGTGGATAAAGAAACATCATAAAACCCGTGGACATAGCAATAGGTGGAATAAGTATTTTCTTAACAGACGCAGGCTTTTGCATTGCTTTCATTCTAACAAAAAAAGCAAATAATGCCATACAAACAGCCAATATTGAGAACAAAACTGGATACATAGAATGACGTCCCTCCCTACTGAACCAGCACTAATTATATCACACTTCATTTCTTTTAATGCGGTTACACGCAAAAAACACAGATGGTTGGTTTATTCCTATTATGGTAATTGATATATGAATTAGCGTTAATGTTGGCTCTCTTATTGTTTTGCCAGGTCGTTATAGGCTTATCTTGTGAAAGGAAGAAAATGAACGTTCAATCAGGACATAAGCGTCCGTTATCTCCCGCCTAAATTGAGTTGTTGACCCGGGAGGTTTCCGGACGCTTATCTGTGATAAAAAAAAGTATAGCCTCCACTCAATGGTTATCAGGCTATACTTCCCTTATAACTACCTTTTTAGACAACGTCATACCCTTGCTCTTCAATCTCATCTTTTAAAGTCGCAACACTAACATTATTTTCATCAAAAGATACTGTTACAGAATTATTACTCAAATTAACTTCTGCATGTGTTACACCATTAACCTTGTTTAACGCACCTTCCACAGCTTCTTTACAATGGTTGCAGGACATTCCTTCAATCGTTATTTTTTCTGTTTTCATTTTACTCACTCCTTAAAATCAATTATTAAGATTTGGTAAATTGCTGAATCACTTTCATAAGCTCGTCTATTGTTTCATCACCATCCCCATGTCTGACAGCGTTTGTCACACACCCACGTGTATGGTCTTCTAATAGATTGTAGCCTACTTTTTTTAGCGCCGCATTTACAGCGGATACTTGTACGAGGATGTCAACACAATAACGGTCTTCTTCAATCATCTTCTGAATGCCTCTCACTTGACCTTCAATACGCTTTAAACGTTGGTTAAGCTGTTTTTTGTCCTCATCAGACCGCATTTTTACAGTCGTATTTTCCTGCTTAAGAGGTATTGTTAATTTTTCGTCCATAATTGTCACCTCTATCATTTTATAATTATACCATACCCCTGTTAAGTATTTGTGTCAACTGATTTTATTTAATCGTTACTCACATGCCCGACTTATGACCTTCTAATTGTAAAAGAATTATAGTTTGTCATTTTTATTTTATCCCCACTACATTCTTAATATTTCTAGACTGCTTACTCTATTCACAGTTCAAGGTTTGCCATTGTTTTTATTTCTCTAGTGGTACAAGTACATTAAACATTATACACGAATCCTTCTACATATTAAGGCCGTCTTCATGAGTGAGTTCCATTTTATCAACACCTTGTTGAAGAAAATACATCTTCTCATATAATCCCTTTTTAGCAATAAGTTCGTCGTGGGTCCCCTCTTCCGCAATCTGTCCTTCATGAAGAACAATAATGTGGTCAGCTTGTTTAATCGTTGATAAGCGATGAGCGATAGCAATTGTGGTTCTGTTTTTACTCATGTTAGTAAGTGCTTGTTGAATAACTGCTTCTGTTTCTGTATCAACGCTTGATGTGGCTTCATCTAAAATAAGAACTTTAGGCGTTCGGGCCATCGTTCTCGCAAATGATATTAATTGCCTTTGACCGTTCGATAATGTTCCACCTCTTTCTCCGACCGGCGTCGAATAGCCTTGTGAAAGTGCCGAGATAAACGTATGAGCATTAACGAATTTGGCAGCAGATTCTACCTCACTATCTGTCATTTCTTTATCGAATAAACGAATGTTAGACGCAACATCACCGACAAATAGAAAAGGATCTTGTAGTACAAGGCCAACTGATTTTCTTAATTCGTCATTTCGATAGTGGTCGATCAGTGAACCATCAATATAAATTTCACCTGCTGACCGCTCATAAAATCGCATGAGCAAATTAATGATGGAGCTTTTTCCACTGCCTGTATGACCTACTAAAGCCAGCGTCTCTCCTTCCCGTACACGGAAGCTAATGTTATTAAGAACGTTTTTAGTGCCATCATACGAAAAGGTCACGTTCTTAAATTCAATATCTCCTTTGAGAATTTTAGGGTTTTCATTTCCGGTTTGTTGAGGTCCGTGTTCATCATAATCCATCAACTTGAACACACGCCCTGCTGAAATCATAGCTTGTTGAAATACAGAAAGCCGTTGCATTATTTGATTCACTGGTTCGAAAAAACGATCAAGATAATTAACAAATGCATAGAGCACCCCAATTTCCACCGGACTTGTTAGTGAGGTAATTCCAAAATAACTCAAAACAATAACAAGAGCTAGAATGGCTAAGACGTCCACCGCCGGACGTAATAATAATCCATCCAGCTTAATACTCTTAAACCAAGCCCGATGATGTCGGTGATTAATTTCTTCAAACTCCTTTCTCATTCGACGTTCTTGCTGGAACAATTGAATAATTGTCATTCCTTGAATCGATTCGTTTAAACGTGCGTTTAATTGGCTCAATTTTTCGCTCATTTCAGTATAATATGTCGTACTGAACTTCTTGTATAACAACATAATTACCACGATAAAAGGCAGTAAAACGAGACAAAAAAGAGCAAGTTGTACATTTAAATAAAACATTGCTGCAAAAACACCAATAAGAAACATGATATTTTGCAGAAAATTAGCCATCACGCTAACATACAATTCTTTTACTTGCTCTGTATCATTGGTGATGCGTGAAACAAGACCTCCAGAAGGAAATCTATCAAAGAATGATAATCCAAGCCTTTCTACTTTTTCAAAAATATCAATCCTCAGTTTTTCAATAATATAAAGTGCCATTTTGTGAAATAGTAACAGCTGAGAATAATTCAATAAAGCAGACAATACATGAAGGAATATATAACCGAGCCCAAGTACAATGAGTGACTGTGGTGGAAAATGTCGTGGTGTGAGGAAGTCGTCAATAAAAATTTTCACTAATATTGGACCGATTAACTCTGCCGCGGTCCCACCTGCTAATAGAATAAAAGCAACTAAAAACCACTTCCAATGAGGACGCGCATAGGTGATAAGACGTTTAAAAGTCTCACGTTGTGGTAAAGGAGTTACGAGTACCTTATGCCGATCATTCATACATTTTACCTCCTTTTTCCACTAACGATTCTAGTTGCTGTAGCTTATACATGGTGTAGTACCACTTACCTTCCTCCATTAGCTTTGCATGATCACCATGTTCAATTATTGCCCCATCATCCATGATAATGATCTGCTCAGCATGTTTAATAGCGCTCAATCTATGTGCTGTAATAACGGTTGTTTTTCCATTACGTAATTCTCGCAAATGGCTTAAAATCTTTTCCTCTGTCTCTGCATCAACAGCTGATAATGCGTCGTCTAGCACAAGAATTTCTGGATCCATTAATAATGCTCGTGCTATAGATAAACGTTGTTTCTGACCACCTGAAAGCGTCACTCCTCGTTCACCTACAATCGTCTCATAACCATTTTCTAATGCTAAAATGTCATCGTGTACAGATGCCAATTTTGCTACATCAATAATCTCTTGATAGGAGGCATCCGGTTTCCCAAAACTTATATTGTCAGCAATTGACGCAGAAAATAGAAAGTGATCTTGAGGAACGTACACTACTGTTTTACGAATGGCCTCAATGGTATACGCTTCTATGGGTTTATTTGCAAACATAATAGTACCACCTGTTACTTGAAAATCTCGCATAAATGCAGAAACAAGTGTCGTTTTTCCACTTCCTGTTTTTCCTGCTATTCCTAAAGTTTCTCCTCGCTTAATATGTAAATTAATATCTTTTAAAACCGACTTTTGCTGATCTTCCTCATAAGAAAAATAATCAATTCGAAAAGTAATATCTCCAATTGGTGGTACGGGGTCAGCCCCCCTCCTATCAACAACTTCATTTTTTACGGCTAATAACTTCTGTACTCTATCATATGAAGCTCTTCCACGTTCCACGATATTAAATAACCAACCGAACGCTAGCATCGGCCAAATGAGCAAACCAAGATAGACAGTAAAACTAGTAAGCTGTCCAATTGTAATGTCATTATTGACAACAAAAATTGCGCCAAACGACACGGATAAGAAATAAGAGCCGCCTATAATCAATGATAAAGTAGGGTCAAATAATGCATCCACTTTAGCAACAGCCACATTTTTTTCTACTACCTTCGCTGTTTCTCTTTTAAAATCATCTGTATCTTCTTTTTCGTAACCAAGCGTTTTAATAACCTTTATACCTGCCATACTTTCTTGTACTTTGTCATTTAGAGAAGAAAATGCCGCTTGTGCTTTAAGAAAACGTTTGTGAAGCAATGAACCATAACGGCTTGTAGCTAAAGCCATGAACGGCATAGGAAGCAAGGCGATTAGCGTAAGTTTCCAGCTGATCGTCGCTGCCATCGTTATAATAACGAACCCTCCCATCGTTATAGAATCGACTAATGTAAGGACACCCGTGCCAGCTGTCTGTTCCACGGCCCGTATATCGTTCGTTGCATGGGCCATTAGATCTCCCGTTCGTCTCCGTCGAAAGAATGATGATGACATGTTAGAAAAGTGGCTATAGAGACGATAACGTAACAACCTGGCAAGCTTTATCGCCGATCCAAAAATTAGAATTCGCCATAAATAGCGGAGAGCATAAATGATAGCCGCAAGAACTGCTAGTAGAAGCATCCAGCGTCTTAAAATGTCTTGTGTCAATGTCTCTGTTGATATATGATCGACTATGACTCCAACTACATAAGGTGGGATAAGTGATAGCAGAGATACAACTGCCAATACGATGACACCACTACCATAACGCCACTTTTCTTGTTTGAAATACCACATTAAATCTATAAATACACGCACTGATAGCCTCACTCTCCTCAATATGGTGGATCATCTAGGGGACCCAACTTTTTGATGCCAAGACACTCATTTTATTCGGGATACACCTCTCTTAACCATCCGTGATGAGATATAACACATGAGTATTAGGATGTTTCGATAGTGGTTGAGAAAATGAAAAAGTCATCTCACATGCAATTCAGCGACTCTCCTAGTAAGCGCCCCTCAAAACATCTCATTTGAACAACCATCCTTGTGAAAAATGCATTTAACTATCACTTCTATAATTATACAGTCACCTAATGACGATTAACACTGTCTGTTTAATACAATATAAAATTTTAGTGGTAATATTAAAAAGCACCCCTATTAAAAGGAGTGCTGCTGTTATTTTTTATCTGTCTGACCTTGCATTGCTTTCATCATTTGGTTAATTTTCTTTTGCGATGGGTTCTGTCCCATTTGCATCATCATCACTCGAAGCATTTTTTCGTTGATTGGCGGATTTTTCTTCATATAATTCATCATGTACTGTCTAGCGATAAAGAACCCAAGCGCGATTCCTGCTAACAGAGCGATGACACCGATTAAAATATTTACCCACATCGGCGTTGACCCTCCTTCTCTAATCTGCTGAATTGTCGACTAAAAACGTCATAATGTTTGAACCCTATTCATTATACATGAAAGGCTTTCATATTTAAAGAGAAGTTGGGAGATTGACTCATTTTTGTACGATATCCATAGCTCTTAACGGTCTTAACCACCCATATTCATTATTGGCATAGTTCAGCGCTAGAAAATAGTGTTGGTAATGACGAAGGATTTCAAAAAAACATGTCTCAGCATCTAGATTCCCATCTGCTTCTAAGGAAATATTGCTACGAGTAACTGTTAAAGTCGCGTTACTGTGTTTTCTTTTAAAATTAATGCGATGACTATTTTCTAAGTTACTGTAATCTTTATTATGAAAAAGAGTATGATAAATAACTTGGTTTATTTGTTTCTCTGGAATCGTCCTTGTAATGTAGTTAATTTGCGATCGTGTGATTGTTTTTAATGGGCCTGTAGCGAGACTATTTTCTTTAAACAACTGAAATATTTTTTTTTCCATCCCCCGATACATGAGAGCCACATCTTCTCTCATTAAAACTATCTCATACTTTCGCATTCACTCACCTCTCTTATGATTATGCGCTAATAGCTTGACTTTCATTATAAAAGACATCTACTCAAATATTTGTCACAATGTGTGATGCTTATTGACTTGTTTTGTCTAAATGTTTGTCTTTTTATATTATTCAGCATACAACCATTTATTCATTGAGTTCCTAATCTATAAGTTGGTCCATGATAAGAGAGAGTGGGTGGCAATAATAAGTGTTCGGAATTATCTAGTTACATCCTTTTCATGAATAAATCCTCGGACTTTACTTATATGCTACTTTATTAAATACTTTTTTAGGGGGAGATCAAAAGTCCATCAGAAACAGTATATCTGGTGTTCGCTACCTTCCTTAATTATAACTAGCTTGTAAATTAAAAAAATTACGCCAAAGAAAACCTTTGGCGTAATGATTGTCTATTATTTTTCTAATAATTGTTTGAAACGAGTTACCACATTTTCAACAGTAAATCCATACTCTTGAAGAATGCGATCCCCTGGTGCAGAAGCCCCGAACTTGTCAATTCCAAGAACCGATCCTTCATCACCAGTATATCTTTCCCAACCAAGGGTAGTTGCCATTTCAATGCCAAGGCGGCGTTTCAAATGAGATGGCAGTACAGATTCTTTATATTCAGCTGATTGTTTTTCAAAGCGATCCCAACTCGGCATACTGACAACAGAGACAAAGATCCCTTCTTTTTCAAGAGCTTGCTGAGCCTCGACAGCTAATGCTACTTCTGAACCACTAGCGAGTAACAGTCCATTTGCGTCTCCGTTCGCTTCAGATACAACGTATGCACCCTGTTTAACACCCTCATATGCTTTTTCTTTAGTTGACGGTAATGTAGGCAAGCCTTGTCTTGTTAAAACAAGCGCTGTAGGTTCATCTTTACTTTCAAGTGCTGCTTTCCAAGCGGCAGCCACTTCATTTCCGTCTGCTGGACGGATAATTGATATACCAGGTATCGCTCTTAAAGATGCTAGCTGTTCTACCGGCTCATGTGTCGGACCATCTTCTCCTACAGCAATACTATCATGTGTAAAGACATATGTGACCGGGACCTTCATAATGGAAGAAAGACGTAATGCTGGACGTAAGTAGTCCGAGAATACGAAGAATGTAGCAACATACGGTCTAATTCCACCGTGAAGTGCCATTCCATTGGCTGCAGCAGCCATGGCAAACTCACGTACACCGAACCAAACATTTCGGCCGCTATAATTATCTCGACTGAAATCTTCTTCTCCATTTAACATTGTTTTATTTGAAGAAGCTAAGTCTGCTGAGCCACCAAATAAGCTAGGAACTTGTTTAGCAATGGCGTTTAAAACTTCTCCTCCTGAAGCTCTTGTTGCCGGCTTATCTCCTTCTTCGTAGACAGGAATTTCCTTGTCCCAGTCAACAGGAAGTTCTCCTTTAATTGCTGTTTCCAGCTCCTCACCAAGCTCAGGATAGACTTTTTTGTATTCTGCAAAAAGGTCGTTCCATTTGTCTTCTTCTGATTGTCCTTTTTCTGCAAGTTGCTTATAATGCTCTCTTACTTCATCTGGTACGTAGAAGTCTTCTTCAAACGTCCATTTATAAGCTTCTTTTGTCATTTTCACTTCATCTCCACCTAGTGGAGCTCCATGAGATGCTGATTTACCACCTTTATTAGGTGATCCGTAGCCAATGACTGTTTTTACTTCAATTAATGTTGGACGATCATCTGCTTTTGCTGATTCAATCGCTGTCGCAATCTCGTTCAAGTCATTTCCATCTTCCACACGAATTACTTGCCAACCGTAAGCTTTAAATCGATCTTCCACATTCTCAGAAAATGACTGGTGTAGCTCACCATCAAGTGATATATCATTGGAGTCATAAAGAACAACGAGTTTTCCAAGTTTTAAATGACCAGCGAGTGATGCTGCTTCCGCCGACACACCTTCCATTAAATCCCCGTCTCCGCAGATGCTGTATGTATAGTGGTCTACGACATTGTAGTGATCACGATTGTAAGTAGCAGCAAGCTTTCTTTCTGCCATAGCAAACCCCACAGCCATAGCCACACCTTGCCCAAGTGGGCCCGTTGTTGCCTCTACCCCTGGTGTATCCCCTACTTCAGGATGACCTGGTGTACGACTTCCCCATTGCCTGAAATTTTTTAAATCATCGATTGTCACATCATAATTATGAAGATGAAGCAGGCTATAAAGTAACATTGAACCGTGTCCTGCTGACAAAACAAACCGGTCTCGATTAAACCAATCCGGATTTGTTGGATTATGCTGCATAAATTGTGAGAACAGCTTGTAAGCCATAGGTGCAGCCCCCATTGGCATTCCCGGGTGACCTGATTGTGCTTTTTCAACACCGTCTATCGATAGTGTTCTTATCGTTGCAATTGATAAGTGGTCAATATTAGTACCCATGAAAAATCAGCCTCTTTTCTGTTAATATAATGATCACGTTTTTCTCATACATATCATATACTTTCTGAAGAGGTTAGACAACCGTTTTCAATAGATAAAAGTGGTCCCTTAAGCAAAGTGTCTTAAAATAGCCATGTTTTAACAGCGCTTTCAATTCAAAATATCCCTCACCGGATATTCCGATAGGGCATGATCGTTTGTATATAATGTTACCCCAGACTATTAATGTAAGGGCCCATTACTTCCTTTTCTTCTTTTCTCCTCTTTTAATTTTTCAGGTGTTACATCATTTCCTTTTTTATCGACTACTTTCACGGACGTTAACTGGTTTTTAAATGATTGGCGCACATTCCCTAAATATTCCTGGCGAAGATCCTGCTGCTCCTTCTGCTCTTTAAGCGTTAAACCGTCCCCTTTCGCCTTTCGTGCAAGCTCATTGATACGTTGTATTTTTTCTTTATTAAGCATTCTCATTCCTCCAAAATCGTTAAGTGCTTCATTTATTTTATTAAACTATAGAGGAGGTTAGAATTCAACTCATACTTCCTATGAATGTTTCCCCTTAGCCTCGTATTCCCTATAACGGCGATGTGCGGTCGCTTTCGAAATGTCATATCCGAACCCTCTTAGCATAGCTGCTACTTCATGGAATGTCAGACCAGTTTCTCTTAGTCGAACAATCTCTTCAATCGGCACGTTTTTTCGCTTTCTTCCTGCAGCAGCATGGCCTATATGTGTCAAATTAAGGTGAGGTGCATAGCCTTCTTTAACCGCCTTTTTCATGCCTCTTTTAATTTTGGCGTTATGTAATTTCCGCTGATATTCTTCTACAACAGATACGATATCTAAAATCATCGAATCTGTTTCTGACAAGCTTAATTCACCTTCATCTTTAAATGAGTAAATCGGTATACTCATCTTTTTAAATTGATGAATAAGTGCCATTTTCGTGTTTCCTCTCCCAAGCCTTGTTTCATCTTGAATGAGAAGAATATCAGCCGCTCCTTCTTTAAATATCTCCAATACAGTGAGTATACCATCTCGCTCCGCTTCATAGCCGCTCGCCCGTTCCTCGACGATATCTTTAATATCAATTCCCCAAGCTTTCGCAGCAACCTTTAGCTCATCTACCTGTCTCTTAAGAGAAGTCGCCTGTGCTTGCTTATTAGTACTTACTCTTGCATATATAATCCCTTTCACTCTGAGGCAACACCTTTCATTTCCACTGGAATTGCAAGACTCTGTCCTGGATATATCGCTTCATTGTCCAATGCATTTTCATTTTTTATCCATAATAATGCTTCTTCAATGGTCATTTCCATCTCATGTGCTGCGGAATTTGCAATCATCCATAATGACTCTCCTTCTGACACAGTCCATTTAGATGTTATAAAAAATTGATCCTCATGTACTTGTACGTCATCGTCTCCCGTAAAATATGTCCATGAAAATAAAATAGCAGATAACATTAAAATCGCAACAGATCCGTCCACATATTTCTTAAAGAATCGATAGTATGTCATAACTCTCACCTCGAATAAGAATGTTTGTTCCCTTATCATAAACGGAACGGATGTTCGTGTCAAGGGAAAGAGAACGTTCGTTTGCGCAACTTGTGTTCTCATGGTATAATATCCCTGTGTTATCGAAAGGTCAGGTTATCTATATGCACACGGAACCGATATTAGTACAAGCTTAAATATATATTAAAGAGGTGTTTCACATGTCAAAATTATCTCCACGTCAGCAAGCGATCCTCGAATTCATTAGAGCAGAAGTAAAAGACAAAGGATACCCACCTTCTGTGCGAGAAATTGGGGAAGCCGTGGGACTTGCCTCCAGTTCTACTGTGCATGGGCATCTCTCACGGCTTGAGAAAAAAGGGTATATTCGGCGTGACCCGACTAAACCCCGTGCCATTGAAGTGATCGGTTTAGAAGATAATTCTGGATCGGTCTCAAAAACGCTCTCCCTTCATATCCCTGTTATCGGGAAAGTCACGGCCGGTCAGCCGATTACCGCTATTGAAAATGTTGAAGAATATTTACCGATGCCTGCGAGCTTTGTTCAAGATGAACATTCTTTCATTTTGGAGATATCAGGAGACTCTATGATAGAAGCTGGGATTTTTGACGGTGATTATGTGGTAGTTAGACAGCAAAGCTATGCGAATAACGGCGATATTGTCGTCGCTATGACTGAGGAAGAGGAAGCCACTGTAAAACGTTTCTTTAAGGAAGAAAACCATATTCGTTTGCAGCCAGAAAACGCTACTCTTGAGCCTATTATTCTTAACAATGTGCATATTTTAGGAAAAGTTATCGGTGTATTTCGTACTTTACACTAATTCATACACGGGCCTATGCTCGTGTTTCTTTTTTATCACAGATAAGCGTCCGCAAAACTCCCGGCTCAAAATAGAGAGGAGAGCTAAATCTATTTAGGCGGGAGATAACGGGCTCTACTGTCTTGATCAAATATCCTTTTTATGGAAAAAGAACAAATGTTCTTGTTTTTATCTCCTCCATTTTGTATTCTAGTGCTTAAGGAGGAATCACATCATGAAAAAAGTCATTTTTTTAGTTGATATGCAATCTTTTTTTGCTTCTGTAGAAAAGGCTAAACATTATCATCATTTAAAACAGCCTCTCGTCGTCTCCGGGGATCCAGAAAGACGTTCTGGTGTTATTTTAGCAGCCTGTCCTATCGCTAAGCATGCAGGAGTTAAAAACGGTGAGCGTCTATGGGAAGCACGAGAAAAATGTCCCAATCTCATCTCTGTCCCTCCTCATATGCAAGAATATATTGATAATTCCCTAGCTATTACAGATATCCTTAAAAGTATAACGGATCTTGTAGAGCCATATAGCATCGATGAACAATTCATGGATGTCACCTATTCTCAAAAACTCTTCGGTACATCTGAAGATATGGCTCGCCATATTCAGCGTGAGATTTCTTCAAAGCTGCAAGTTGTTGCTAGAGTCGGAATTGGTGAAAATAAAGTGCTAGCGAAAATGGCATGTGACACTTTTTCTAAACATAAAAAAAACGGAATTTTTCATTTAAAAAAAGACGAGATCGAAAATGTCTTATGGCCCCTACCAATTGAAAATCTTTTTCGAGCAGGTCATAAGATGGTCAGTCATTTACAGCGTCGCGCCATCCGTACAATCGGTGACTTAGCACTTACAGACATAGCTAAAATAAAAAAGGAGTGGGGAATCCATGGGCAGGTTCTTTGGATGAACGCTCACGGTGTGGACTATTCTCCAGTCTCACTTTCAACTACCGACGGACAAAAAAGGATTGGTAATGGCATGACACTCCCTCGTGATTATCACAAAACAACAGATATTAAAGTTGTATTATTGGAACTTTGTGAAGAAGTCTGTCGCCGAGCGAGACACGCTCACGTTATGGGCCAGACAGTGACTCTTGGAATGGTAGGCTCATCCTATAGCATTAAAACAGGGTTTCATCGGCAACTCACCATTCCCGATCCTACAAATGTAACGTTAGAAATATATCGTGTCGCCTGTGAGCTCTTTGAAAACTTTTGGGATGGGCGGCCCATTAGGCGTTTGCATGTGTCACTTACAAACCTATCTAGTGACAGCGCTATACAACTAAGCTTATTTAATGAAAAGCAATCTGATCAGATAAAATTAGGTTACGAGACAGATAAGATCCTCACTAAATATGGTAAAAACTCCCTTGTCCGCGCTTCTTCCTTATTAGCAGCTAGTCAAGCTAAAGATAGAGCTGCTAAAATTGGCGGGCATTATAAATGAGTGAATATGTAGGACCTACCTTCCTTATATCACTACTTGAGGACGAAAAATAACTGAGTTATTGTTTGAGTAAGAAAACCTGTTAGATAGTCATCACTACAAAGCAGGTTTTCTTATCTTAATAAACCTTTTAAGTTCAACTATTTTGTAATACACAGACGCCATATCCAAAATTAACTCACCTCTAAATATAAGGTGATTTTTACTTATTCTGAAATAATGGTTTTCCTGCCTCAGGATAAGATCCAAATTGATTTGATTACACCACCTCTGAAGTTGGCCAGCAGATTCCCCGGCTAAAAGAACAAAACTCACATTTATCATTTGAGTTTAATGAAATAAGAACTCCGGTTAAGTGGTTACAAAAAAGAAGATTTCCATTATTTTTGACCGGTCCACCCCCAGACCATCACTGCTTTCATACTAGAAAATGTATAAAACGCCTTCCACTTGGAAAAATATCACTGTCTTACCACCAACATAGGAGGGATTTGTATGAAAGATAAAAATACGGCAGCGAACCATCACGATGATGATATATTGACCAACAGACAAGGGCATCCAATTACCGATAATCAAAATGTCAGAACGGTAGGTAATCGTGGCCCTACTACCCTTGAAAATTACGATTTTCTTGAAAAAATAAGTCACTTTGACAGAGAGCGGATTCCAGAGCGTGTTGTCCACGCAAGAGGGGCTGGTGCACATGGTTATTTTGAAGCCTATGGGACTGTAGGAGATGAGCCAGCTTCCAAATATACAAGAGCTAAACTTTTCCATGAAAAAGGAAAACGAACCCCTGTATTTGTTCGTTTTTCTTCCGTCATACATGGTGGCAATTCCCCAGAAACTTTACGTGATCCAAGAGGTTTTGCCATCAAGTTTTACACAGAGGATGGCAATTGGGATTTAGTCGGGAACAACTTAAAAATTTTCTTTATAAGAGATCCATTAAAATTTCCAGATCTCGTTCATGCCTTTAAACCAGATCCTGTTACAAACCTTCAGGATGGTGAACGAATTTTTGATTTTGTTTCCCAATCACCGGAAGCCACCCATATGGTGACATTTCTTTTTTCTCCTTGGGGGATCCCTGCTAATTATAGATACATGCAAGGGTCAGGCGTCAATACGTATAAATGGGTGAATAAAGAAGGGAAAGGCGTTCTCGTTAAATATCATTGGGAACCGAAACAAGGCATTAGAAACTTAACACAAGAGGAAGCTGAAAACATCCAAGCAAAAAATTTCAACCATGCGACACAAGATTTATACGAAGCGATCGATGAAGGGAAGTACCCTGAATGGGAACTTTTCGTGCAAATTTTAACGGATGATGATCATCCCGAATTAGATTATGACCCCCTTGACCCAACAAAGCTCTGGTATAAAGAAGATGTCCCATGGCAGCCTGTAGGTAAAATGGTACTAAATAAAAACCCAGAAGACTATTTTGCAGAAGTAGAACAAGCTGCTTTTGGCACAGGCGTTCTCGTGGATGGACTTGACTTTTCAGATGACAAGCTACTGCAGGGGCGAACTTTCTCATATTCTGATACACAGCGTTATCGTGTGGGCTCAAATTACTTACAGTTACCAATTAATTCACCAAAAAAGCCTGTGTCTACGAATCAGCGAGCTGGCCAAATGAACTATTATGTGGACAAAGGTGACAATCAAAATCCACATGTCAATTACGAGCCTTCTATTATTGGCGGTTTAAAAGAAGCACAGCAAGACGGTAAAGATCACACCCCTTATGTAGAAGGTGATGTAAAACGAGAAGCTATCGATCGACAAAATAATTTCAAGCAAGCTGGTGAAACTTATCGACGATTTAGCGAATTTGAACGAAGTGAGCTTATCAACAATTTGGTTAATGCTTTAAAGCCGTGTCGACAAGACATTCAAGAGCAGATGGTAGACCATTTCAAAAAGGCCGATCCTGATTATGGTAGAAGAGTCGCTGAAGGGCTTAAGAAGAAAGAGGATAACAGTGATGAGAGTCATCGGAACCCAATAGGTGCTACTGAATCAGAGGCAGCAGTGCGACAGGCAGAAGCAGAAAGTCATCCATCAGACCCTTATTAATTGAAGAAGGCGTAAAAACGAGACAGAGATCGTCGTCTCCGTCTCGTTTTTACATGTACCTTAAGAGCATGTTCTATAGGAACAGGTCTTAACAATCGTAGGAAAAAGAAGTGGTCTTTATAAAGCTACCACGACATTTTCTACTATATATTAGGAAAGCTCATAACAACTTCAAAATCCACAAATCACTAGACTCATCTAACATGTATTCCTTAATTTCAAAAAACTTCTTATAGGTTACAATCGCTTGAAAACACACTCTCGTTGTGTCACAAACTGCTCTTTTTTATAGAAATTTTTCGCTGCCTCATTTTTTACCCAATAGTCTAATTCAACAATGGTGATATCTTTCTCCTTTGCAATCCGATAAATGGAGGCCATTAAAAGTGAGCCTCCCCCTTTATGTCTTTTTTCCTCAATAATACTGATCTGATGAACATAAAGTGATTTATACCCTTTTATAAATGGGTTTTCCGGATAGTCTCGAATTTCAATCCACGCGTAGCCTACTGCCTTCTCATCTTCCTCCAGTAGAAGAAAAATAAAATGCTCGCTTTCAACCAGTCGATTAAAAACGTTGTAGATGTCCCTTTCATTATAATTATGGAAAAATTCTGGGTATAGAGAATAATGAAGCTCCTGTACAGGTCTGTTTAGTTGACTAATAAGCTTTGCGTCTTTCACTTGCCTTACTTTCATATAACCCTCCTTAAACAAATGACCTTCATACATTGTAACTTGACTCCGAAATAACGCCCATTGCTCTTGCCAGTGTATTCAATTCAGTAAGCAAACGTTAATTCTTGAATCGTTTTATGAGATTAACGGAGACCTTTCACCTTTCGTTCATACAAAAAACTGGGTGGGATTTTACTCTCACCCAGTTTATAAAGGCTTTTAACGTTTCTCTGCCATTAAGCTTCTTTTCTCATTGTACTTACCGTACTACTTTCAATCGCTTTTTTAGGTGCTGTTTCCGAAATAATATACCAGTAAGCTCCTCCTACAAACACAATCCCACCGATCATATTCCCAATTGTGACTGGGACGAGATTAGCTCCCATTCCAAAAAGAGACACTGTTTCAGGATGTGGTACCATTAACCCGATAGAGAGGAGAGTCATATTGGCAATACTATGCTCAAAGCCCGAAGTAATAAACGCAAATAAACACCAAAAGATCACAATTAATTTTGCAGTATCGTCTTTTAATTTAAAAGCACACCAAATGGCTAAACAAACTAAAATGTTACATAAAATACCACGCACAAGTAATTCCATAAACGGCGCATTCATTTTCGCACTAGCCGTTGTGGTAATAAAGTCGGCAGTAGCCCCTTCCCAAAGGCCTGAGTAGTAATAAAGAACAGCCACAAGCACGGACCCAGCAAAGTTACCAAGGAAACCATATCCCCAAATGCGCCAAGTATCTTTCCAAGATGTTCGTTTTTCCAACGTTCCGATCGTCATAATCATATTGTTTCCTGTAAATAAATCAGCCCCTGCCATTAAAACAAGGCTTAACGCTATACCAAACGACACCCCCATCACTATGCGTGTCGCCGCGATACTTATAGGTGATAATAAGCCACCAATCGTAAAAATTAAAATAATACCTAATCCTACAAAGAAGCCTGCCATCATGGCGGAAACAAAATACTTTGTTTTACTTGTATTTAATTGATCGACTCTTTGAACAGCCGCTTGACTAAATGACTGGATAACGTCTTTCATCTCAATCGTCCCCTTATTTTCAGATAAGTTAAGTATAATTAAAGCTTGGGTTAAAACGTTAGTTAGGCGATAGTTTTTTTGACAACTTACGCCTATCCATCAGTTGAGAAGCGCTTCTATTTTTATAACACACATTGTGAATAATTTTCCTTTAATAGGCACATAACATTTGTGAAAAAATGAGCAAATCCAACTAGAAAATAAGCATGTCTTTTTTTGCGACACCTTATTTCCAATAACCTAACGCTAATTCGCGTTGTACCTCTTCATCTATCTTTGTAAAACCCTTTTCTTCTGCGTACGCTTTGACACGTTGACCAATATAAGCGAACGATATTGTCTTAATCCAATTATCTCTATAGCCATATGATTTTAAAGCTGCTAAAAACCAATCAACTGAGGATTGACTAGGAAAAACAACGGTTTCCCATGTTTCTTCGTTTAATAAACGTTTATCTATCACTTCAAATCTATCATCTATCTGCAAATGATGAGTGGTGATTAGCTTTGAGTTATCCTCGGCGGATATAGGTTTATTAACGTAACCGACTTTTATCATCTCATGAGACGGTTCAGTTATTTTTTCTGATCGAATCCCGATAGAAAGAAGAACTTTCTTTGTTTTTTCCGACAATGAATAAATCTGTCGTGGCAGATCTCGGATATCGTAACCGTGAGCTAACAGCGATTCAATCAGAATCGTCACACTCTCAGGTGATAAAAATACGAGTTTTTCCGCTAACCGAATTTGTTTTAACTCGTGTGAAGAAATAGACTTCTTCTCCGTTTTTAAAGTAGGAAATGCATACGCCTCTCCCCCTTCATTAAGGAAATAGCGTTCTAATTTACTTTCCTCAGCAGACGCTTTAGCAATTAAAAGTCGCTTTCCGAACATTCTTTTTTCCTCATACCACGCCAGTTTTTGACGTAATGCTACGACATCACCGATAATTGTCATGGCAGGGTTTTGAATATTATTTGCCTTCACCTCATCGGAAATGGTTAAAAGCGTTCCTTCCACGGTACGTTGTTTTCCTGTAGTAGCCCATTCAATGACGGCCACTTTCGTTTCTGGAGGAAAACCTTTATTGATTAGCACTTGACAGTGATGATAAAGGTTTTTCACTCCCATATAGTAAGCGATTGTATCCCCTAGCTCATCATCTGAATGTGTTTTTAACTCGTTCTCTTGACAGGAATGGCCTGTTCTAAGGGTAAAACTAGCGCTATAATCACGATGCGTGACCGGCATGCCAGCATAACTCGCTGCCGCAATACTTGATGTCACGCCAGGAACAATCTCGTAATCAATGCCTTCGTTACGTGCGGCTTCTGCTTCTTCGCCAACCCGGCCGAAGACAGACGGATCGCCGCCCTTTAAGCGGACAACCCGTTTCCCTGCCAATGCCATCTCAATTAATGTGTCGTTAATTTTTTCTTGGCGCATTACATGTCTATCTGGTAGCTTCCCGCAGTAGATTAACTGACAGTTAGCTTTTGTATATCTAAGAAGACGCGGATTTGCTAGCCGATCATATAGGACAACCTCTGCTTTTTCCAAACATTGGCGACCTTTTTCTGTTAAAAGACCTATGTCCCCTGGACCAGCTCCAACAAATGATACAAACCCTCCCATAACCTTTCACCACCTACAAGGATACATAAATCTCCCCGTTTTTTAAAATCACGTCGTAGGTTGGTACAACCCCTTCATCCGGCGGTTGTACGTGACCTGTTACTAATGAAACTTTCCAATCTTGCAGCGGACAATAGACAAACTCACCTGACACGATCCCTTCTGCAAGTGGTCCATTTGTATGAGGACAGCGACTTCCAATCGCTCGTACCTCTCCATTGCTTAATCGAAATAAAGCAATTGATTCATTTTTTATATGAACTTCTTTTCCAATTAAAATAGGCAACTGATCAAGCTGCATAACGTATACGTGTTCTTTCGTGATACTCATGCTTTTCCCCTCCTTGTGCTATAAAAATCTACATATTTTAATAGTATCATAAGCTTTTCGTATTAAATTTTAATGACATCATAAAGCTTCTTTTCGTCGTTTTTCTTAAGCATAGCACTCCAAGCTTCATGGTAAGTGTCACGAGCTAAAGTAAAACGGTCGACATAGTAATCACGCTGCTCGTTATCCATTAAAACGGTTTTAATCGTATCAATACCTAATCGTTCAACCCATGGGGCGGTTCTTTCACCATAAATCCCTGTTTCACGGTAATATTGCATATAAGCTTTCGCATACATGATCACTTCTTCTTCGGTAGCAACAATTTTGAGATAATCACATTCCCTTACTTCAGTACCGCCATTTCCACCGATATAAAGTTGGTAGCCATTTTCCACACAGACGACACCAAAATCTTTTGTTAGCACTTCCGCACAGTTTCTTGGACAGCCAGTCACACCCATTTTCATTTTATGTGGGGTATCAACCATTTCCAATTCCTTTTCTAATTTAATACCAAGCCCTAATGAATCTTGTGTACCAAAACGGCAGAATAAGGAGCCTACACATGATTTAACGTTACGTAATGATTTGGAATAAGCGTAGCCAGAACGCATATCTAAGTCTTCCCACACGTGTGGCAGATCTTCTTTTTTCACACCGTAAAGGCCAATTCTACTGGCGCCCGTAATTTTCACGAGAGGGACATCATATTTTTTCGCTACTTCGCCCATTCGAATGAGTTCATCAGCGGTTGTTGTGCCCCCGTACATACGAGGAATAACAGAAAACGTGCCATCCTTCTGGATATTCCCTTCCATTCGTTCATTAACAAAACGGGAGGATTTGTCGTCTTCATAATCAGCAGGACGAATCATTCTCATATAATAATTCAATGCTGGCCGGCACTTTGAACAGCCTTCTGGATGTTTAAATCCAAGAACATACCGGACTTCCATTGGAGATTGAAGACCTTTTTCTTTAATTTCCGCAACAACTTCATCGCGAGACTTATCAGTACATTCACACATCCCGCTCGTTTGAGCTGCTGCATCAAAGTTATCTCCCAGTGTAAGAGAAAGAATCCCTTCAACCATCGGTCGGCATTTACCACAGGAGCCTCCTGCCTTTGTGCATTTCTTCACATCGTCAAACGTTGTTAAATCTTCTTCAAGGATAGACTGAACAATTGTTCCTTTAGTCACACCGTTACAGCCACAAACCGTTTCGTCGGCAGGCATCTCAGCCAGTAGAGTAGCTTCATCCTCTGCCTCACCCGCTTTTTGAAAGACGGCAGCTGTTGTATATTCAGATATATCGGTTCCTTTCTTCAGCATTGAGAACAACCGATTACCGTCACTAGCATCCCCGTAGAGGACAATGCCAGTTATTTTGTTGTCTTCTACTAATATTTTTTTATACACACCAGCAACGGCGTCTTGCACGACGATCGCCTCAGTCTCATCGTCTTCATTTATTTTCCCACCGGAAAATAAATCACACCCTGCTACTTTAAGTTGAGTAGATAGAATACTTCCTTCATAGCCAGGTCCTTCTTTACCTGTTAACGTATCAGCTAAGACTTGACCTTGTTCATACAAAGGTGCAACTAATCCATAAGCAACGCCTCGATGCTCTGCACATTCTCCGACCGCATAAATGGATGGGTCTGCTGTACGCATATAATCATCCACAACAATACCACGATTCACTTCTAATCCGCAGCCTTTTGCAAGTGCCACATTTGGACGAATGCCTACGGCCATAACAACTAAATCACATGCAAGCTCTTCCCCGTCGTTAAAGCGAACACCTTCCACAACTGTCTCACCAACAATTTCTGCGGTTTGCTTCTCCATTTTAAATATCATACCTTGTTTTTCTAAATCTTTTTTCAACATTCTGGCAGCTGGTGCGTCCAATTGTTGTTCCATCAGAGAAGGCAATAGGTGAACGACATAAACTTCCATTCCACGATCGATCAGACCCCTGGCCGCTTCAAGACCTAACAATCCCCCTCCGATCACCACCGCTTTCTTTTTCGTTTCAGCAATGGTTATCATTTTCTCTGTGTCTTCTATCGTTCTAAAGCCAATAACGCCATCTAAGTCACTCCCAGGGATGGGAAGAATAAATGCACTGGACCCTGTGGCGATAATGAGATCATCATAAGAAATGTCACTCCCTTTATCCGTTGACACTGCCTGTCTATCTCGATCTATCCCAGTTACTTTTTCCCCAGTTATAAGCTTGATATTGTTTTCTTTATACCACTCCCACTCGTTAATAATAATGTCGTCTAGTTCTGTTTTACCTTGTAAAACGTTAGATAACATAATCCGATTGTAGTTCGGGTGCGGTTCCTCCCCAATAATCGTTATGTCATAGCTTGAATTATCTCTTTTCAGCAGTTCTTCTAAGCTTCGAACACCAGCCATGCCATTCCCTATCATTACAAGCTTTTTCATATTAAAACGTCCTTTCTATTATTGTTCACTAGTTCACATAACTAAATAAAAAATAAAAACATCAAATTGTGAAAGTATTCACTTTTATAAACATATTGCTTTAATAAGTATAGTTAAAGGATACCAAGAGAAATGATAATCCACTGTGATAAAAATCACACCTTGCCATATATGGTTAACTAAGGAGTAAAACGTGTTCTTCCTTTATTTACAGGGATTTTAACGAAAAAAATCGCTTTATTAACACATCTAGTGACGATTGAAAGGACTACATTGTCACAAAGATGCCTTAAACGTGCATTAACGTTAAAAAAACCGTCACTCAATGAACGACGGTTATCTTTGATTTTTTCTTATGAGATCTTTCGGTTACGATTCACTTACCGTTTAACGATTCTAATTGTTTATTCATTCGACTCAATTGTCTAATGATCATCCAATTTTGCTCGACTAATGCTGATAAGTACGTTACTTTAGCCTGTTCTTCAGCTTTTGCAAAGCTAAATGCCATCCCCATTTTGAATAATTTATTTCCAATAAGGTCTTCAGCAATACGTTGTAGAACAATTAAATCCTTATCATCCAGCTCCTCTAATTGATACCGCTTCATAAATTTCTCTAGCTTCTTTACATCTTTTGGTTTTTCTTCTTTCCCGCCAAATAACCCCATACGCTTTTCCTCCTATTAGTAAACTTAAACAGCATTCAAAACTATTCAATTATAGTTTGAGAAAAAATAAAAATAGTATACTTACTTGGCAAGGCACAATTTGGTCTACTATAAGTTTATATTGCTACATACTAGATATAGAAGAAGTTGTACTATCATTGAAAAATGATAAGTATGTGAGTGCATAATTTAAATCTGGCTGGGACATAACGGTCTCTAAACAGTTAAAAAACACTTCTGGTTATCAAAAACACGAGACTCCTGCGGGAAAAGTAAACGCTGAAGATCATCAGGAGTCATCTTCCCCCGATTAGCTGAATCCTTGCCCTCAGCAAGCGAGTGTATTTTTGGTAAGCAGTCTAACATAACAAACCATTAAATAAGGTTGCCTAGCACTAATGAATTTAGTAGTAAGGCAACCTTATTTTTTTGTGAATTAGCTA